>SCRC01000067.1 GCA_004297945.1 Candidimonas sp.
TGACAAAAACATACCCATGCCGCTGACAAAAACATACTCGTGCCGCCGACAAAAACATACCCATGCCGCAAAAACGTATCCATCGCTGACACCCCGCAAGGAACTTATTGCCGAGTGGTTCGTCTTAGTTTAAGATGTCGTTCAGGTTATAGTAAGATTTTCTTTCCCTACCTCACATCGATAGACTAAACCGGTACCCCCGGTGCAGCAGGAGTATTGAATGTCTCAACGGTTTTCAAGGCTTTTTGCCATAATCATGCTGGTGATCTCGGCCGGCGCGATGCTTTCGGTGTCTTACGACGCCCAAGCCAGGCGCCTGGGTGGAGGGGGGAGCTTCGGCCGGCAATCGTCCAACGTAACGCAAAAGCGTCAGGCAGTTACGCCTCCTGCGGCCACCACAACGGCGCCTGCAGCAGCGGCGGGTACTGCGGCGGGCGCGGGTGCGGCGGCCAAAAGCGGCGCATCGCGCTGGCTGGGCCCCATAGCAGGCATTGCGGCAGGCTTGGGTATTGCCGCCTTGCTGTCGCATTTAGGCTTGTCGGGCGCTTTTCTCGAAATGCTCTCCAGCCTGGTGCTGATCGGCATATTGGTCTTTGCCGTTATCGCTCTGGTGCGTCGTTTGCGCGGCGCCTCGTCCGGCTCGCCCCTGCGCAGTGTGGCGGCGGGCGCTGCGGCCCCGCCCGATCAGGCCGGCTCGCAGCCGTTGCAACGTTCGATTTTCGCGGCTCCCGAACCCGCCGCGCCGGCGGCTGTGGTCGCGTCGGCCCCGCCCGAGTCCCATACGCCTGCGCCGCCCACGGATCAACAGTGGCTCATCCCCAGCGACTTCGATACTTCCGGCTTTCTTACCCAGGCCAAGGCGCAGTTCGTGGCCATACAGGCTATCTGGGATAGCGGCGACGTCAAAAAACTGGCTGAATATTTAACCGATGACCTCATCGCCGAGATCACGCCGCAGGTATTGTCACGCGACGGCTTGGCTCAAACGCAAGTCGTACTCCTTAACGCCGAGCTTCTGGGTATCGAGGCGGTGTCGGGGGGCCACCTGGCCAGCGTACGTTATTCAGGCATGCTGCGAGAATCTGCCGACGCCGAGGCATTTCGCTTCGAAGAGGTCTGGAATCTCTACAAGGCCGATGGCGCGGGCTGGCTGCTGGCCGGCATACAACAAATCCCGCTCAAATTCGCCAGCTGAAACACTATTTGGGGCATGCCATGCGCGTGCCTTAATCCGGGGGTCTGTTGTACTTGGATGCTTGGGTCTAATCACCCAGGCATTTTTTTTGCCAAAACCGTTAAACTTGAGCTTTCGCCCGCTCAATACGGCTTCGCGCTTGTCGCGAATTCCTCGAATGCTTCCAATTCCATCCTTTTTAACTCCTGCCGCCATTAGTACGCGCGCGCTCAACAAGCTGTTGCGGCGTGAAGACTGGGCTCGGGTGCGTCTAAGTCTTCAGGCGGGTAAAACCAGTCGTTTTGTGGTGGGCCGCCTGACGCTGAATCTGACGGTGCAGGCCGATGGCTATGTGCAGAGCTGCGATCCGGCTATCGTGCCCGATGTGACCCTGACCATCCCAACCCAGAAACTTGGGCAGTTGCCGGCGGTGCTGCGTGCAGGCGACCCAAACGCCATTGCCGCGCTTTTGCATGTGCAGGGCGACGCCGGTCTGGCCAGCGTTGTGTCTGATCTGGCGCGGGACTTGCGCTGGGATATCGAGGCCGATCTGGCTCGTGTGGTGGGCGATGTGGCGGCCTTGCGGGTGGTCAATGGCGCCCGCTCGCTTTCCAGCGGCGTTCAGCGGGCCTCCGGGCGGCTGGCTGCCAATATGGGCGAATACTTCTCCGAGGAAGCGCAATTACTGGTAACACGCCCGGCGCACGACGAATGGGCTGTTCGGATCGGGGCAGCGCACGCCAGGCTCGACGTGCTTGAATTACGCCTGGCCGGGCTCGAATCCCGTGGAGCAGCTCGAAGCGCCACGCGCAAGGCCTGATGATGCTGACTTTTTTGCGCCTGATCCGAATTATTTTCGTCGCTTTGCGTTATCAGCTCGATGAGTTGGTGCTGTCCGGGATCAAGCACCCTATAGCCTATGGCTTGCTGCGTGTTGTCCGTTTTGGCCGCTCCCCCAGAATGCCTCGTGGCGTGCGTTTGCGCCTGGCTCTTGAGTCGCTGGGGCCCATTTTTGTCAAGTTTGGTCAAGTATTGTCTACGCGCCGCGATTTGATTCCGCTGGATGTGGCCATTGAGCTGGCGCGTCTGCAAGACAACGTGCCACCGTTTCCTTCTGATCAGGCCGCCGCTTGCGTGGAGGCCGCGCTGGGGGCTTCACCGCACAAATTATTCAAGCAGTTCGATACCGATCCGGTAGCGTCGGCCTCTATCGCTCAGGTGCACTTGGCCGTGCTGCACGATGGTCGCGAAGTGGCCGTCAAGGTCTTGCGGCCCCGCATGCTCAACATTATCGAGAAAGATCTGACGCTGATGCGTGCTTTGGCAGGCGTGGTCGAGCGCCTGGCTCCCGATGGGCGGCGGCTTAAGCCGCGCGAAGTGGTGGGCGAGTTCGATAAGTACTTGCACGATGAGCTGGATTTGGTTCGCGAGGCGTCAAACTGCAGCCAGCTGCGCCGCAATTTTGCCCCCGGCACCGGTCGTGAGACCCTGCTGATGGTGCCCGAGGTGGTGTGGGAATACACCACTACATCTGTATTCACAATGGAGCGCATGTACGGTATACCGGTCAGCCAGATCGACAGGCTGCGTGCCGCTGGCATCGATATCACGCAGTTGGCGCGCCTTGGGGTCGAGATTTTCTTCATGCAGGTATTTACGGACGGCTTTTTTCACGCCGATATGCACCCCGGGAATATCTACGTCTCGGATGCACCGGCTACGTTGGGGCGTTATATCGCGCTTGACTTCGGTATTGTTGGATCCTTGTCTGAATTCGACAAAAATTATCTGGCCCAGAATTTTCTGGCGTTTTTCCAGCGTGATTATCGCCGCGTTGCTCAGTTGCACATCGAGTCGGGCTGGGTGCCTGCGCATACCCGTGAAGAAGAGCTCGAGGGCGCTGTGCGTGCAGTATGTGAGCCTTATTTTGACCGGCCGCTAGCCGAAATCTCGCTCGGGCAGGTATTATTACGTTTGTTTCAGACATCGCGTCGTTTCAATGTCGAAATTCAGCCGCAACTGGTGCTTTTGCAAAAAACCTTGCTTAATGTCGAAGGCATGGGGCGTGAGCTTGATCCGGGGCTTGATTTGTGGAAAACCGCCAAGCCGTATCTTGAAAAATGGATGCGTGAGCGGGTGGGCTTTGCCGGCTTGCGTCAGCGGCTGGAAAAAGAAGCCGTACAGTGGGCACAGCTGCTGCCGCAAATTCCGCGCCTGATTCACGCAAATCTGGTGCGCCCCGATACGGCACCGGCTTTGCATGCCGAAATCGAACGGATGCGTCGCGCCCAGGAACAGACCAATCGCTTGCTGGCGACCTGCGCAGCGGTGTTGGCCGTCGCAGTGGGGGTCGCAATCTGGGCCTTGACCCGTCCATGAAAGGGGGCATGCCGTCTTGAGCATGGACGCTGACATATCATTGATACATGGTCGTTCTACTATTAATAAGTATAAATAGATCAAATTTAAGAGAGATCCCTATGCTTTATCCTGAATTGTTCAAATCCATGGAAGCAGTGAGGTGGAATATGGCCACTGACATCCCCTGGGGGGATTTCGACTCCAGCAAGTTGTCAGACGAGCAGGCCTACACCATAAAGATGAACGCCATCACCGAATGGGCGGCCTTGCCTGCAACCGAAATGTTCTTGCGCGACAATCGCGACGACAGCGATTTTTGCGCTTTCATGTCGATCTGGTTTTTCGAAGAGCAAAAACACGCGTTGGCGCTCATCGAATATTTGCGGCGATTCCGCCCCGAGCTCGTGCCTACCGAAGAAGAGCTCGAGCGGGTGCGCTTCGAATTCGACCCGGCCCCGGCGCTTGAGACCCTGATGCTGCATTTTTGCGGCGAAGTGCGTCTTAATCATTGGTACCGCCGCGCTGCGGAATGGCATTCAGAGCCCGTTATCAAGGCGATTTACCGCATTATTTCCCAGGACGAAGCGCGCCATGCCGGGGCTTATTTACGCTACATGAAGCGCGCACTTATCCACCACGGTAAAGAACTGGGCCACCAGGCGCGTATCGCGTTTGCGAAGATCGGCGTGTTGATGGCCTCGGCGCACCGTACTCCCCAGGCCCTGCACCCCACCAATCTGCACGTCAACAAAGCCATGTATCCTGAAGATACCGTGCAATCCAAGCTACCTACTCCGGGCTGGCTGGAAAACTGGCTGGATAATCAGATTTGCTTCGATCACGAGTGGGAAGTCAAGGTCAGCTCGCGTATTTTGCACAATCTGTCTTTGTTGATGGACAGCACCTTTAATACCGTGCAGGACCTCAATCGCTATCGCAAGGGCTTGTTGCGTGAAATGCCCGCGAGCGCCTGACTACAGGCCGGTGGAATTCAAGTTGCAGGTTTGCTCGTAATGGCGCGTTTCGACTCGAAAGTCCTTGGCCGCCAGGCATGCGTGGCCGCCGTGCTTGGCGGCAGGCTGCCGCGACCACTGGTGTTTACCAACGGCGTCTTCGATATTATGCATCGCGGCCATGCGTCCTATCTGGATGCTGCCGCTCAGTTGGGGGCGACCCTCGTCGTTGCCGTCAATACCGATGCCTCGGTGCGGCGCTTGGGCAAAGGCGCGGATCGTCCGCTAAATTGCCTGGAAGATCGGGAGGCCGTGCTGGCTGCGCTCTCCTGCGTATCAATAGTGACCGACTTCGATGACGATACGCCGCTGGAACTCATCGAGCAGCTGCGGCCCGATATCATCGTCAAAGGCGGGGATTACGATATGAAAGTCTTGCCCGAAACCGCCCGCGTCGAAAGCTGGGGCGGCAAGGCAGTGGCCATACCCTTCGAGTTCGAGCGCTCCACTACCGCGCTCCTTGGTCGAATTCGCGGTTTGGGCCGGTCACGGCAATAATCGGATTTTTAAAACTTGAACTGCGATACCGCCACGCCGCGCAACGGTTTGATGACCGTATCGAAAAGGCTGATCGATTCGAAACTGGCTGCACTGGTGCGTGTAATGCGGCGGGCCGTCATGATGGGCAACTGACCCACCACCACCACCATGCGGCCACCGATACGCAATTGATACTTGAGCGCGTCGGGCACTGTTGGCACGGAACCGGTGAGCAGGATGGCGTCGTATTCGGTGGTTCCCCATCCGGAATGCCCATCACCCGTTTCCACCTTGACGTTGCTCACGCGATTGCGTTGCAGGTTTTGCTGGGCGAACGCAGCCAAGCGGCTATTGATCTCGATACTGGTGACCTGCTGGGCCAAATGCGCCAGCAGCGCGGCCTGGTAGCCCGAACCCGCTCCGATCTCAAGTACGCAGTCGGTGGGTTTAAGTTGCAGCTCTTGAGCCAGGCGAGCTTCGACTTTCGGGCAAAGCATGGTTTCGCGAGTGTTGACCGCGTTGACCTCGAGCGGCAGTTCAACGTCTGAAAAGGCGAGGGCTTGCATGGCCGGCGGTACAAAACGTTCACGCCGTATGGCGAACAACGCTTCCAGCACACGCGGGTCGAGCACATCCCATGGCCGGATCTGTTGCTCGATCATGTTGAAACGAGCGTGTTCGATTTCAGGTGTGGCAATAACATTCATGGCTTGGGCGCAGGAAGGCTGAAAGGAGGTAGGCTATTGTACTAATTCGTTGCCGGTGGTGCCGAAATGTTTGTCGCAGGCGAGATTTACGGCTGCCACCACTCATGAAAGTGATGGACGGGGCCGTGTCCGTGGCCGACCGTCAAGGTTCCCGACTGGGCAATGGCCGCCACCAGGTAGGCTTTGGCGCGTCGCGCGGCTTCGGGCAGGTCGGCCGTCTGGGGCAGCAGGGCGGCCAGTGCGGCCGATAGGGTGCAACCCGTGCCGTGCGTATTCGGGGTGTCGATGCGCTGGCCGGGCAGTTCGATCAGACGGTCGCCGTTGTGCAGCACGTCGACGGTGTCGTTTCCCGGCAAATGGCCGCCCTTCAGATACACCCAGCGCTCACCGTTGTCGCCCATTAGCCGTCGCAGTTTTTCGGCGACGCGGCGCATTTCCTTCAGGCTCTCAACCGGGCTGGAGCCGAGCAGCACGCCCGCTTCAGGCAGGTTGGGGGTGATCACGGTCGCCAACGGCAACAGGCTTTCACGCAGTTCGGCAATGGCGCTGCGCTCGAGCAGATGGTCGCCGCTTTTGGCCACCATCACCGGGTCGATCACCAGGTGTTTGGGCCGCCAATGTGCCATGCGTTCGGCCACCGTCCGCGTGACGGCTTGTTGGCCCAGCATGCCGATCTTCACTGCGTCGATGCGCACGTCGACAAAGAGGGTATTGATTTGCAGGGCGACAAACGTTGCCGGAACGGGTGAAATGCCGGCGACGGTCTGAGTGTTCTGGGCCGTCAGGGCGGCGACGACCGCTGTGCCATAGGCACCTAGCGCGCTCATGGTCTTGATGTCGGCCAGTATGCCCGCCCCGCCCGAGGGGTCGATGCCGGCAATCGTGAGGGTATTGGGGATCATGCCTTGCGTGGTCTGGATATGTTCATGTTTGCAAGGATAAACGATTTTGCGAACGCTGCTTGTAGCGGCACCCCTTGTGGGTGCCATCGATGAGCGGGCGCGTACGTTTCTGTAGCGGCAGCCCTTGTGGCTGCCATCAATGCCCCGCCCGCGCATGGCTCAGATCGCGGCACAACTCTTCGCTGGCATCGATCAAACGCGGCCCGGGTCGAAACAGCTCGTCGGGGTTGATGGCATAAATATGATGGAGCAATGCCGCAGGCAACTGCAACCGGGACCAATAGGCCTGGCGCTCGCCCAGGCCGCCGGTTTGCGTGGCCGACGTAATGATTACATCCGGCTTGGCAGCCAGCACATTTTCTGCGCTGATTTGCGGCGCGGCCAAAACGGCGTGGGCATAAACATTCTTGCCGGCGCACACGCGCAAGGCATCGTTGATGAGGGGGTCGCGCCCTATGGTGTAGAGCGGTGCCGTACCCACCTCGATAAACACTGAAACGGGGCGCAGCGATGCATATTGTTTGGTCAGCGCCGCTATTCGCCGTTGAAGGCGGCCGGCTTCGTGTTGTGCCAGCGGCCCGGTACCCAGGAGCCGCCCCAGTTTCAGTATGGCTTTGGGTATGTCGGCCAACCGCTTGGGCGCAATGTAAACCAGCGGAATATGCAAGGTGGCAAGCGTGGGGGCGAGCGTTTGCGCCGGCCCTGACGGTTGCCACGCCAGCACCAGGTCGGGCTTTAATGCAATGACCTGCTCAACACTGATGTTCAGTCCGTTGCCGATTCTGGGGATATCCCTTGCAGCGGCTGGATAATCGCTGCTGATTACGGTTGCCACAATTTTATTGCCGGCGCCGGCAGCAAATACCAGTTCGGTCAAATGTGGCGCAAGTGTGATGACCCGTGTGGCAGGCTTGTGGACGATTGCGCTGGCATGGTGTGGCGCCATCGTGCTGTCGGCCGCCTGGGCTGTGCACGCCGCCCCGCACAGCACCAGCAGCATCAGGGCAATACGGTTCCGAGGTGGCGTGCGCATTTACATGCGCCAGGACAGGTTCACAAACACGTTGGAACCCGGCGTGTTGTAACCATAGGCATTGGTGTAGTACTTGTTTAAAACATTGTTCCAGCGGACCTGAACTCCCAGATTCTTGGTCAGGTCGTAGCTTGCCGTCAGGGCCACCAGACTGTATCCACCCAGGCTCACTGTATTGTCCACATTGTCATAGCGCTGGCCCACGAAGGTGTATTCGCCGCCCAGCGTCCATGACTTGATGCGCTGCGAGGCGCTTAATCTATAGATTTGCCGCGCGCGGCGATTAAGCTGGTTGCCGCTGGTATCGTCGCGGGGATCCTGGAAATCGGCGCTGGCTCGCACCGTGGTGTTGCCAAAGCGCTGCTCGCCTGTCAACGTAATCCCGCGGATAGTGGCCGAGTCAACGTTTTCGGCAGTGCAGATTGTTGAGCTGCTTGGGCACACGTAGCCGTTGATCAGGTTGCGGATCTTGTTCTGGTAGACCACCATCCCCAAACGGGTAGTGTTTTGTTCGTAGTGCAGGCTGGCTTCGATATTTTTCGACTCTTCGGGCTTGAGATTAGGGTTGCCCTGGAAACCGTAAGCCAGTGGGCTATACAAGTCGGAAAAAGTGGGTGCCTTGAAGCCCGTGTTGCCGGCTACACCCACACGCCATTGATCATTAAGATCGAAGTCGTACGCCAGCCCGCCCGTGGTTTCGTTGCCGTAGCCCGATATATTGTCGTTGCGAACGCTGGCCTGAATATGGTTGCGCCCAAAATCCCCGCGGTAAACCAGTCCGGCGGCGTTCGTGTTGCGAGCGCCATTCGAATAGGCGGTAGAAGCAATTGCCCTTTCTTCGAGATGTTCAAGTATGAGCGAAAGGCGCTGGTCTTTATCTAACTGGAAGTTGTTTTGCCATGAATACGAGCGTTGCAGGCTGCCATAGATCGAATGGTAAGCCCGGTCGTCTCCCTGGCCTCGATTAAAGCCAAAACGCAAGACACTTTGCCAGTGGTCTGTTACGTCGTCGGTGCTGGTCAATGAGTAGATTTGCTGGCGAGTAATGGCATAGGCGGGGTATATCGCCCCTGCATCATAATCGCCACTGGTATATCCGTTGTATGCGGTAATGCCAATATGATGGCCGGGCCGCCACTGATAGCCCAGGGACGCGGCCAGAGAGTGCTGTGAGTAGCCGTCCGCGTCTTTGTTGTACGACGAGTTGTTGGGGTTGGTCGCATTAAAGCCGTTGCTTTGAGCCATGCTCGAAGACAGGCTGTAGTCCCAGCCGTTGCTCGCCCCGGACATTCCCAGGCTGGATTTGAACGTATCGAAGCTGCCATAGCCGATATTGCTGTACATGCTAAGCGGGCGATTCTTGCCCGATTTTTTCGTGATGATGTTGATGACGCCGCCGATGGCATCGGATCCGTAAAGGCTGCTTGCAGCGCCCCGGACAATTTCGATGTGATCGATCGTTGCCGGGTCTATGGCATTCCAGTCGACACTGCCTGTTGTTGAACTGTTGATACGCAAGCCGTTAACCAATACCAGGGTTTGATTGCTATTGGTGCCGCGTAAAAACAATCCGGTAGCCGTTTGCGGGCCGCCGCTACTGTAGAACTCGATACCGTGATGTTGGGCCAGGATTTCGGCGATGCTGTTTTGGCCTGCCTGTTGCAGTTCCTTGTTGTCGATAACCGTTACGTCGCCCAGCACATTGCTTTGCAATTGCGCCGAACGGCTGGCGGTCACGACGATATCGTCAAGCTGGGTGGCGGGAGGTGTGGATTGGGCCACGGCGGCCAAGGGAGCAAAACAGGCAAGCGTGGCGAGCGCGCGCCGGGAGAGTTTGAGTTTCATTGTGAGATCTGATCACGACGCGCGTCCCCGCACGTCATTGGTGAGTAAATCATTCCCGGATGTAGCGGCACCCCTTGTGGGTGCCATCTTCACATGTATGTAGCGGCACCCACAAGGGGTGCCGCTACATATGCAACGACGTCCCTAATAGGTGCCATCTCCACATTTCAGCCAGGAATGAGCCTTTTTGATCGAGGCCGGTATCGGGCTGCATGCCTGGGGCATGGTTACCGTTGCGGGGGCAGCACAGTTTGCGCGCGAGGTGTGCCTGGCAGGCGGCTTCGCACGGGGTGTTTCCCATTTAACTTTCGCAGGGCAGGGGGCGTTGTTTTGAGGACAACCTTATGTTTTCCTGCTCCGAAAGCACCTCTCTCAGGCTCAAATGTAGCATGTGCGCCCTCAGGAGCGGGTGCTTGAGGCAAGGGCGGCCGTTGGGAGCGACCGGGGCGAAGCCGTTACAATAAAGGGTCACATCGGCCACGCACGCCTCACGCTGGCCCGATAGCTGTCCAGTGCGCAGGCGCCAAATTTTTTCCGCTCCAGGTATACCGTGTCTTATCCTTCTTTGCCTTATCCGATCTCCTCATATACCCGTGGCGCCGAGTTTGCGCGTTTGCTGGGCTCTCGCATCCTGGTTCTCGATGGCGCCATGGGCACCATGATTCAGCAGTACAAGTTGAGCGAAATCGAATTCCGGGGCACACGCTTTGCGGACCATGGCAAGGATGTCAAGGGCAACAACGAACTCTTGTCGCTGGTGCGCCCCGATATCATTCTGGATATCCATAAGCAATACCTTGAGGCAGGCGCAGACGTCATTGAAACCAATACGTTTGGCGCCACCACGGTTGCGCTGGGCGATTACGACTTGGGTGAGCTGGCCTACGAGCTGAATCTTGAATCGGCCAAGCTGGCGCGAGCCGCTTGCGACGCTTATAGCACTGAGGACCGGCCGCGTTTTGTAGCGGGCGCTTTGGGCCCGCAGCCCAAAACCGCGTCGATTTCGCCCGATGTGAACGACCCTGGCGCGCGCAATGTCAGTTTTGAAGAGCTGCGCGTGGCCTATACCGAACAGATGAATGGCCTGCTCGATGGCGGGATCGATCTGGTGCTGATCGAAACGATTTTCGATACGCTGAATGCCAAGGCTGCCATTTTCGCGGTGGAGTCCGTGTTCGAAGAGCGCGGCGTGCGCTTGCCGGTGATGATATCGGGCACGGTCACCGACGCCTCGGGCCGTATTCTGTCGGGCCAGACGGTCGAGGCCTTCTGGAATTCGGTGCGCCATGCGCGCCCGATCACCATTGGTTTGAACTGCGCCCTGGGCGCGGCGCTGATGCGCCCCTATATCGCTGAACTATCCAAAATCTGCGACACCTATATATGCGTATACCCCAACGCGGGTCTGCCTAATCCCATGGCCGATACCGGCTTTGATGAAACACCCGCCGATACCTCCAGTTTGTTGCAGGAGTTCGCTCAGGCCGGCATGGTGAATATGGCTGGCGGCTGTTGCGGCACGACGCCCGAACATATCAAGGCCATAGCGGAAAAAGTATCGGCGCTGCCGGTACGCCAGGTTCCGACTGTACCCGTTAAAACCCGTCTTTCGGGTCTGGAGGCCCTCAATATCGATAGGGACACGCTGTTCATCAACGTTGGTGAGCGCACCAACGTGACGGGCAGCAAGATGTTCCTGCGGCTGATCCGCGAAGAAAAATATGACGAAGCCCTGACCGTGGCGCGCCAGCAAGTGGAGAGCGGGGCGCAGATCATCGACATCAATATGGACGAGGCCATGCTGGATTCGGTTTCGTGCATGCACCGTTTTCTGAACATGATCGCCTCCGAGCCCGATATCGCCCGGGTGCCCATCATGATCGATAGTTCCAAATGGTCCATTATCGAGACGGGCTTGCGTTGCGTGCAGGGCAAGTCGATAGTCAATTCGATATCCATGAAAGAAGGCGTTGAGCCCTTCTTGAGGCAGGCCCGCTTGTGTCGCAAATATGGCGCTGCCGTGGTGGTCATGGCGTTTGACGAGAAAGGCCAGGCCGACAGCCTGGAGCGGCGCAAAACGATTTGCGAGCTTGCATATCGTTTGCTGGTCGACGAAGTGGGTTTCCCGCCCGAAGATATTATTTTTGACCCCAACGTGTTTGCCATCGCCACCGGCATTGACGAGCACAATCATTACGCGGTCGACTTTATCGAGGCGACGCGCTGGATTACGCACAACTTGCCTCACGCGCGGATTTCAGGTGGCGTGTCCAACGTCAGCTTCTCGTTTCGCGGCAATGAGCTGATGCGCGAGGCCATTCATACGGTATTTCTGTATTACGCCATTCAGGAAGGCATGACGATGGGTATCGTCAATGCTGGTCAGCTTGGCGTGTATCAGGACATCGACAAAAAGCTGCGCGATTATGTGGAAGACGTTGTGCTCGATCGCGCCGAACCGGTGGGTAAAACCGATCCGGCCGACGAGCGGACCTCGACCGAGCGTCTGGTGGAGATGGCCGAAACCGTTAAAGGCTCGGGCGCCAAAAGGGAAGAAGACCTTGGCTGGCGCGAGCAACCGGTCGAAGCGCGGCTGACGCACGCGCTGGTGCATGGCATTACCACCTTTATTGTGGAAGACACCGAAGTGGTTCGGCAAAAAATCGATACTGCGGGCGGGCGAACCATTGAAGTGATCGAAGGTCCGCTCATGGACGGCATGAACGTGGTGGGCGACTTGTTCGGTGCGGGCAAAATGTTTTTGCCGCAGGTGGTCAAGTCGGCACGCGTCATGAAGCAGGCCGTCGCCCACCTGATTCCCTTTATTGAAGAAGAGAAGCGCCTGGTGGCGGCATCCGGCGGCGATGTGCGCGCCAAGGGCAAGATCGTCATTGCGACCGTCAAAGGCGATGTGCACGATATCGGCAAGAATATCGTCACCGTTGTCCTGCAATGCAATAACTTCGAAGTCATCAACATGGGCGTGATGGTGCCTTGCGCCGACATCCTGGCCAAGGCCAAGGAAGAAAATTGCGACATGGTCGGCCTGTCTGGCCTGATCACACCCAGCCTTGAGGAAATGGCCTATGTGGCCTCCGAAATGCAACGCGATGATTATTTCCGCGGCCGCAAGCTGCCTTTGCTGGTGGGCGGGGCGACCACCAGCCGCGTTCATACCGCCGTCAAGATTGCGCCGCATTACGAAGGGCCGGTTATTTATGTGCCCGACGCCAGCCGGTCGGTGGGCGTCGCCACTAATTTGATGTCTGATCGGGCCAATGAGTATGTGGCCGAGGTGGCCGCAGAGTATGAAGTGGTTCGTACCCGTCATGCCAATCGCAAGGCGACCCCCTTGGTCAGCCTGGCCGAGGCGCGCGCCGACAAGCCGTTTATCGACTGGGCGAGCTATACGCCGCCGCGTCCCAAGTTTATTGGGCGGCGTGCGTTTAAGCATTATGATTTGAACGACGTTCTGCACTATATCGACTGGACGCCATTTTTCCAGACCTGGAGTCTGTTTGGCCAGTACCCGGCCATTCTGGATGACAAGGTGGTGGGCGAACAGGCGCGCAAGATATTCATCGAAGGCCAGGCCATGATGAAAAAAGTGGTCGAAGGCCGCTGGCTTACGGCAAACGGAGTGGTGGCGTTTTATCCGGCCAACACGGTCAATGACGACGACATCGAGGTGTATCGTGATGAGTCGCGCTCCGAGGTGCTGTTTACGTGGCGCGGCGTGCGTCAGCAAACGGTCAAGCGCGAAGGCGTTGAAAATAAATGCCTGGCCGATTACATCGCTCCTAAATCGACGGGCGTCATGGACTATATAGGCATGTTTGCAGTGACAGGCGGCATCGGCATTGAAAAACACGACGCCGCGTTTCTGGCCGACAACGACGATTATTCCAGCATCATGCTCAAATCGATCGCCGATCGTCTGGCCGAAGGCTTCGCCGAATGCCTGCATGCGCGGGTGCGCAAGGACCTGTGGGGCTACGTCCCCGACGAGAACCTTAGCAACGAGGCCGTCATCGCCGAAAAATATCAGGGCATACGACCGGCGCCTGGCTATCCGGCCTGCCCAGAGCATGTTGTCAAGAAGGATATGTTCAGAGTTTTGGAGTGCGACGATATCTCCATGCAACTGACTGACAGCTATGCGATGTACCCGGCCTCCAGCGTATCGGGTTTTTACATCAGCCATCCAAAATCTCAATATTTCAATGTGGGTTCAATAGGCGCGGATCAGGTGGAAGACTATGTCAAACGCAGCGGTCGCAGCGAAGAAGATGTGCGCCGAACTCTGGCCAGCACCTTGCGATAAACGGCAAATCAGGTGACTGACAGGCCGCCAGCGTCTTCTTTCGCACCCGCCGAAGCTCAGATCAGTTCGGCGCGGCGGCGCGCTCTGGGCGATTTTTTGCGTAGCGTGCGCGCCCGGGTGACGCCCGAAATGGTCGGGTTGCCCGCAGGTTCGCGGCGGCGCACGCCGGGCCTGCGGCGTGAAGAGGTGGCGCAGCTATGTGGCATCAGCGTAACCTGGTACACCTGGATCGAGCAGGGACGCGACGTATCGGCTTCGTCGGGCGTCTGGGCCAGGCTTGCCAATGTGCTGCAACTGGTGCGAGCCGAGCGCCAATATCTGTTTGAACTGGCCGAATGTGCCGACCCAGACCATGCCCGCGGGGAGGCGGCCGAGCTGCCCTTGTATCTGGCCGATTGCGTGCACAGTATTACGGCGCCCGCCTATATACTGGATCGTTGCTGGAATGTCCTGGCACGCAATCAGCCCTTGCTGCGTTTGTTCGACGGCTGGCCGGATCGCAGCGAGCAGCCGAATTTGCTGCGTTATATTTTTCAGGATGTTGCCGCGCGTGAATTGGTGGTGGGCTGGGAGCAGCGGGCGCGTCGGGTAGTGGCCGAATTCCGGGCCGATGCGGGGGCGCATGCCGATGAACCCGACGTCCGGGCGCTGGTTGACGATCTGGTGCAAACCAGTCCGGTGTTCATGCACTGGTGGACACGCCAGACCGTGGTCGAGCGCGAAGGCGGCCGGCGCGAGTTCAAGCATCCCGACCTGGGTATCCTGAGCTATCGGCAGATCACATTTCGCCTCGCCACCCGCCCTGATTGCAAGCTGGTGATGTTGCTGACCGACGATGTTGGCACGGACGTCGCTATGTAGCCCTCGTGGCTGCCATAATCGATGCTAGAGCGTTTTCGACTGAAGTATTTACGGAACTGAACGCGTTTCGCGTCGCTATTTTTTTGGGCCGTTTGGGGTGGGGGCATCGTTTAGGGTTGGGTCATTCTTTCTATTAACACGCCGCAGGGCGAGGGGTGGGTACCGGTCCGGTCCGTCCAGCGGTCGTGGCGCGTCGCGCCCCGACTGCCCGGGTCTGCCTCGTCCAGGCGGGCGTCGGGCGAACTCAC
>SCRC01000068.1 GCA_004297945.1 Candidimonas sp.
CCAGATGGAACGCGCTGGTGCGCTATATCGTCGAAAAAATAATGGCCGCCAACACCGAAAAGCCCACCAACGCGGCTACGCGACCAGCCTTGGCAACAGGCTAACAGAGGGATTTAGGATAATTATCCTTGAGTATAAATAAACAAACCAGAGCTACTGTAACGCCAACTGCCTGCCCGCCACCCAGCCAAAGGTAAGGGCGGGGCCTAGCGTAATGCCCGGAGCCGGATACGCCCCTCCCATCACCGACTGCATATCATTGCCCGCCACGTACAGGCCGGCAATCGCCTGGCCGTCGGCGCCCAAGGCCCGGGCATGCTCGTCACATGAAATTCCACACGCCGTGCCGATGTCGCCCGCTACGACTTTGACGGCATAAAACGGAGCATTGCCCAATGGCGCCAGGCACGGGTTGGGCTTATGCTGCGGATCGCCCAAATACCGGTTGTATTCGGTACTGCCTTTACCAAAATCAGTATCCACGCCACCCGCTGCCAAATCGTTATAACGATTCACGGTTTGAACGAGCTCATCGGCAGGCACTCCCATCTGCCGGGCCAAGTCCCCCAGTGAACCAGCCTTTAACAGATACCCGGCATCGATCAGATGCTGTCTTGGACGCCCTCCTGGCAAAGCCAGGCCCAGTCCCCATTTATCCACAAACGCCTGATCGCAGATCAGATGAGCCGGTATGCTGGAGACTGTCTCGTTTGAACGATACATGCCCAGGACAAACTCGTGATAAGAAGAAGACTCGTTGACAAAACGCCGACCGTTGGCGTTTACCGCGATCAATCCAGGCTTGGATCTATCCCACACCAAATGCGGATAACGAATCACCCCGCCATCGGGCTTGGTCCATATCGAGACTGGCGCCCAAAAAGCGGGAGACACATGGCCTGTCCCCATGACGGCCCCCGCCTCTTGCGCCAATCGTATGCCGTCGCCCTGATTATCGGCGGGGGACATGGACCACATCCCGGTAGGCTTGGGATACAAAGCTTGCCTCAGGGACGCGTTCCATGGAAATCCGCCGCTGGCCACGACGACCCCCTTGCGCACCTGTATGTTCACATCGACGCCATCTCGGTCAACGGTGATGCCCAACACCCGACCGCTTGCATCACAATGCAAACGTCGGGCCGCCGTCGATAGCCAATAAGGCAGTTTGCAACGCAGCACCCCCGCAAACAGCTGCGCCGCCAACGCATTTCCCAGCAACAATCGTGTCCCGCGATGATAGCCCCGAACCCTGTCCATCCCATAGCGCAGAACCAGCTTTCCCCCGTGCCAGAACGAGGCAAGCGAGCGGCTCATATTCAATAAATGGCGTACATCCACCAGCGACACCATCATGCCGCCCAGCACCACAAATTCCTTTAACGGATCGTGCAGCTCCTTGAAATGCCGGCCTAGCTTGCGGCCGTCGAACTCGACTGGATCAAGCGCGCGCCCACCCAAAGCCGCGCCTGGCCGATCGGGATAGTAGTCGGGCGAAAACGTGCGTGCCGCCAGCGTCAATACCTCATGAGACGTCATGTAGTCCAGCATCTTCGGGCCCATTTCCAGATACGCCCGTTTCATGGACGCCGCCGAGGCATCGCCCACGGTATGATCCAGATACTCCCACACCTTCTCGAAGGAATCGGGATGTCCAGCCGCCGCAGACTGCGAATTGAGCGGAAGCCAGACTGCGCCGCCCGATACCGCTGTAGAGCCGCCGATCCTGCGCGTTTTCTCAATCAACAACACCTCCAGGCCTTCGAAATGAGCAGTCAAGGCGGCTGTCATGCCGCTCGCGCCAGACCCGATCACCACTGCATCTACGGTCTTGTCCCACTTTATGTCTTCCATGACTTCCTATGCTCCCGACCCGCCCAGCGACTTGCCGCCATCTACAAATAAGACTTGGCCCGTAATAAAGTTCAGTGACGGGCTTGCCAGAAAGGACACTGCATTGGCTACATCGTCGGGCCGCCCGGCGCTCCCCGTAGGCTGCAAGGCCAGTTGGGCCGAAAGCCGTTCGGGGCTTAGCGCTCGCAGCAACGGCGTGTCGATCAGGCCAGGTGCAATGGCATTGACCAATATTCCCCGAGAGGCAAGCTCCATCGCCGAAGCTCGGGTGTAGCCGATCAACGCGGCCTTGGAGGCCACGTAATGCGGATGATTCTTTGCTCCCAGATAAGCACGCGAAGCAATATTGACAATCTTCGAGCCCGAGGCCATTTTCCGTGCAAACTCTTGCGTCAATGAGGCGGCCGCAATCAGGTTGACCTCGTACATGCGGCGGAAATCGTCGTTCGAGACCTCGAAAAACGGACGCTCGTCGAACAAGCCCGCGTTGTTCACCAAGGCGGCTACGGGCGGCAACTGCATGGCCAAGGCGCGCAGTTCGGTCTCGTGGGTGAGATCTACGCATCGGCCTTCCACATCCAGCCCATCGGCCCGGAACCCCTCAATTGCAACGCTTAACAAGGCTTCATTACGATCAAGAACCTCCACCCGAAACCCATCGCGAGCCAGGCGTTGCACTATCGCAATACCCATGCCGCTCGCGCCACCCGTCACCACTGCCAATGCTTTCATTCTGCGTTGCCCTATACCGCCAAATACCCGCCGTCCACGGGCAGTATGACCCCATTGACATAACTGGCCATGGACGAGGCCAGGAAGATAACCGGGCCCACGATTTCTTCAGCAGTCCCATTTCTAGCCATCGGTGTGCGGGAGCGATACCAATCGGTGCCATGCAGCGTCGCGCGCTGGCCCGCCGTCATATCTGTTTCCATCAAGCCTGGCGCCACGGCATTGACACGTATCCCATATGGGGCCAGATCCCTGGCCATGACCTGTGTCAGTGACCGTACCGCACCTTTTGACGCCACATAGCCTACCGATGAAATGCCACTGCCGAAAGCCACAATGGAACAAAGGTTGATAATCGTGCCTTGCGTTTTTTTCAAGGCGCCAACAAAAGCGTGGCTGACGTTAAAAGTTCCCTGTAAATTCACCTGCATAACCCTGGCCCATACATCAGGGCTATCGGCATCGTCAAAGCGGCCTTTTGCCGACATGCCGGCATTGTTAACCAGAATGTCGATGGCTCCCAGTCGTTCACTTACTTGGGCGGCCACCCCGATGACATCGTCCGCCACACTCACATCTAGTGTGAACGAGTGCGCCACGCCACCCATGGACTGTATCTCGCCAACGGTTTCAAACGCCAACGATTCATTCATATCGGCGACGATGACCGTTGCGCCTTCGCGCGCCAGACCCTTGGCAATGGCAGCCCCGAGCCCTTTACTCGCACCGGTCACCAATGCCAGCTTTCCCTGCACCAAGCCCATTGCTGTCTCCACCCTGTTAATGTTAAGCGCCCAGATAGGCGCGGCGCACGCCATCGTCGGCCATCAGATCGGTCGCTTTGCCTTCCAGTGAAATTTCGCCGTTCTCCAGAATATAGGCATAACTCGATACCGATAACGCCAGTTTCACATTTTGTTCTACCAGTAAAATCGTCATGCCCTGCTCACGATTGAGCCTGCAGATAATTTCAAAAATCTGTTCGACAATCAGGGGCGCCAACCCCATGGACGGCTCATCGAGCAATATCATCCGCGGCCGGGACATCATGGCCCGGGCGGTAGCCAGCATTTGCTGCTCGCCGCCTGAAAGCGTGGCGGCCTTTTGACCGACACGCTCGGCCAGACGCGGGAAGATATCGCACATATGATCCACATCGGCTCGGACGTCGGAACGATCGCGCCGCAAATACGCACCCATTTCCAGGTTTTCACGCACGGTCATATCACGAAATATCTCGCGCCCTTCGGGCACCTGGATAATGCCCCAACGTACAATTTCGTCTGTTCGCCGGGTATGGATGACGCGCCCGGCGAACCGCACCGATCCGCTCGTTGGCTTGACCAATCGCGAAATCACGTTCAGGGTGGTGGATTTACCCGCGCCATTGGCACCCAGCAAAGCTACAATTTCACCTTCGGGCACAGTCAGAGAGACGTCATGCAAGGCCTGGATATGTCCGTACGCCGCCGAGACAGACTCGACCTCGAGGAGCGCGCTACTCATGGCTGCCTCCCTTGCCCAGGTACGCCTCAATCACTTGCGGATTGGCACGAATATCAGACGGAGCGCCTTGCGCTATCTTTTCGCCAAAGGACATCACCGTAATTGCGTGTGAAATCGACATAACCAGTTGCATTACATGCTCGACCAGCAATACCGTAATGCCATCCTTGGCGCACAACTCGACGAGCAAGTGGTCCAGCGTATCAATTTCTCGATTCCGCAATCCGGCAGCGGGCTCGTCGAGCAACAGCAGCCTTGGGCGTATTGCCAGTGCACGCGCCAGCTCAAGCATCTTTTGGCGACCGAAATCCAGATTATTGGCCTGTGCATCGGCAAAATCGATCAAGCCCACGCGTTGTAGCAGATATTCGGCAAACTCGATGTTTTCGGCGGTGGGGCGACGCAACAAGCCGCGCAGGCTACGCGCGCTATGCGAATAAGAACCCAACAACACATTTTCACGCACCGATAGCTCACCAAAAAGCTCCAGGTTCTGAAATGTACGGGCTATCCCCAGGCCGGCCATGTGATGAGGATGGAGCTGCGTAATGTCCTGGCCCTCGAACACAATTCTTCCGGCGCTGGGGTTGTAGTAGCGTGATACGCAATTGAAGGTCGTGGATTTTCCTGCACCGTTGGGACCAATCAGTGCATGGATGCGGCCCTGCTCGATATCGAAGGATAGATTATTAACAGCAGTGAGGCCACCAAATTTCACCGTCAGGTTTTCAATCGATAGGTAGGCCGTCATGTGCTGTTCCCGTCGCGCCGGGCCGAAGGCTTCGCCCCAAGCGTGCGCTCCGGTTGAGGAACGAGCCGCGCCATGCGCGTTTGCCGTTTAACGAACAAGCCACGTGGGGCGAACATCATGAACCCAATCAGAATCAGGCCATAAATAATTTCCTGAAACGAAAGCACCTGTCGCAATATCTCGGCGATCAGGCCAAAAAGCACAGCGCCCACCACGGCGCCGCGCACCGAACCCAACCCTCCCACCACAATCATGATAAGAATCAGCAAAGTGGCGTCAAATCCCAAGCTGTCGGGATGGATAAACGACGCAAACGTGGTGTACACGCCACCGGCCACGCCCGCGTAGGCAGCCGAAAACATAAAGGCCACACGCTTGACAATATTTACATTGACACCCATGGCCTGCGCCGCCACATCGCTTTCTCGCACGGCGCGAAAAGCCGAACCCAGCCGCGACCGCGAAAGCATGACTGTCAGCCAAAGCATCAATGCCGCAATCACCACCACAAACGGATAGGCGCGTATATCGGAGGTCAGTTGAAAGCCGAAAATCCGGGCCGGCGACATTTGATAGCCGTTGGAACCATTGGTGACTGCGGTCCAGTTGACGAACACCCATTGCATCGCCTCGCCAAAGGCAAAGGTCGACAGCGCCAGGTAGATATCCCGCATACGGATGGCCAGAGCACCGAGCACGTAACCCAAAATGGCAGCAACCACACCGCCCGCCAAAATCGACACTATAAACAGCGGATGCCACGTGGTATTGACAATGGCTGCGGTGTAGATGCCCACGCCGTAAAAGGCTGCGTGCGACAACGCAAACTGGCCGGTTTCCCCTATCACGATATGCAAACCAAGCGACAATATGACGTAAACCATCAGCAGATTCACGATATACAGCACGTAGCCCGTGGTAGTGAAAGGCAAGGCCAGCAACACCAGAAAGGCCAGCCACACAAAGGCTTTATCCAGGTCGATCTTCATACTTTTTTAACCTGTAGGCTGCCGCCCAAAATACCTTGCGGGCGCAATACCAGAACAATCATGATTGCCAGAAAAGGCGCCACGACAATGGCGTTGGTCGATATGAACAGGCCCACCAGATTTTCTGAAACGCCAATGAGAAATCCACCCAATACAGCACCGGGCACGCTGCTGATACCGCCCACGATGGCTGCCGCAAAGGCCAATATAACGATATGGCCAATATCAGGAGTGATCAGGATTTTGGGAGCGATCAAAATAGCCGAGACTGCGGCGATCAGCCCTGCAAGCCCCCACACGGCCATACGCATAGTCTGCAAATTAACGCCTACTATCTGCGCCGCCTTCGGGTTCATGCCAACGGCCCGCATAGCCTTGCCGACGCGTGTGTAATTGAACATGAAAAACAACAAAAGCATCACTGCGATGGCAACGACAAAAATCATTACGTCCAGCCGTGTCAATACCGCCTGACCGATCATGATCGTATCGGTGGACACCAAGGGAGGCAGGGAACGCGGCGCGTCGCCCAAGCCGGTCTGACGCACCAGCCCCTTAAGTACATAAGCCAGGCCCAAGGTGGCGATCACCAATTGCACGCCCACCCCCTTGTTCATCACTACCCGCTCCATGACGACGCGTTGAAAAAAGGCGCATACCGCCGACACAATAATCAGGGTCAGCGGAATAACCAGGAAATAGGACCAGTGCAGGACGACAATCATGAAGAGCGCTACATAGCCGCCCAGCATGAAGATCTCGCCAGCGGCGAAATTGGGCACATCGGTGGTTTTAAAGATAATCACGACCGCGATAGCCAACAAGGCATAAACACTGCCAGTGACCAAGCCCGACAAAATGCCCTGCTGCAAAAATAGCCAGATGTCGGCAAGACTCATTCATATCTCCACCGGGCGCGGGAGTGCCTGGGCATAGCCCGCGCCCCAGGCATCATTTGGGCTGATATGTCCAGTCGCTTTTGTAGGAGCCCGGAATCAATTCTTTATGGATCCCGTCGAATTTGATATAAATGGCGGCCTTTTGGCCCGCATGATCGGTAGGCGTGAATTCAATGGGACCCGCCATGACTTTGGAGTCCAGTTTCATGTGCTCAAGCGCCTTCAGAACCTTTTCCCGAGTCAAGTCGCGCCCGGCGTCTTTCAGCGCTTGCACCACCGTCATGGCCGACGGAATGCCATAAGGCATATAGGTTTGCGGATGCCCTGGCTTGGATGCCAGCTCCGGGTAGTAGTCCTTATACATTTTGTATACCCAGGCCATTTTAGGATCGTCGGGCAAACCCGCCACCACGTCCTGCACGTAGAAATTCTTAAGTGCGTCTTTGCCGCCCACATTTGCCACCAACTGCGTTACATCTGCAGCGCCATTCACAGCCAGAACAATTGGCTTGGTCCACCCCATCTCGCGCGCCTTTTTGATAATCAGCGCGGCCGGGCGGGCATAGGTGGCCAGCAAGAGAACATCAGGGTTGGCAGCGCGAATTTTCAGCATGGGCGCCGTCACGTCTGTAATGGACGGATTGATTGACTGAACATCCAGCGTCACGCCCCCCAGCTTTTTAGCCTGAAACCGGGCCGCATCCAGATTCCAGGTTCCATAGGCGTCATCGTGATTGATATACCCGATTTTCTTGGCTTTCAAGTGCTCAACCGCAAATTGCACGATCGACCCTCCAACGGCATGCTGTGAAATGGAAAAAGCGCCATAGATATATTTGGAAGGCGGATACAGGGCGCCGTCGCCAGACGCGTTGAGCATCAGAAGTGGAATTTTGGCGCGATCAACATATTCGCGAGCAGCTACCACCGCGGCCGAACACGAACCACCGTTCAAAAGAAACACCTTGTCTTGCTCGGTCAGCTTTTTTACGGCGGCCATCAAATCATTGGCATTGCAGCGCGTATCCTCGACGGACAACACAATCTTGCGCCCATTGATGCCGCCTTCCTTGTTGACTTTTTCATACCACATCTTGGCAGCGTTGACCACGTCGAATCCATACGCCATGCCGCTCCCCGATAACGGAGAAAACAGACCTATTCTGATGGTCGTATCCGTTATCCCAGGCTCTTGTTGCGCCGCAAACGATGCTGTGGCCAAAAAGCCGCTCGCCAGAACTGCCACGGCAACGCGATTAAAAGTTTTCATGCTGTCTCCAATCTTTGTTTTAATGTTTTGGGCCACCATGGCCGTGACTTTGCCAAACTATTACTGCATGCGGTAGCCACCGTTCACATCCATGACGCTGCCTGTAATATAAGCCGCATTTTCCGACACCAGAAACTCCACAGCGCTGGCCACATCGTCGACCGTACCAATGCGCCCCAAAGGAATATTAGCGACTGCTGCTTGCATGGCGCCGCTACTCGAAACAGTGCTTCGAAGCATTTCCGTGTCAATCAACCCTGGAGCGACGCTATTTACCGTGATACCCAAATGCGAAACCTCTCTAGCCATCGCCTTGGTCAAACCCAGCACGGCCGACTTGGCCGCGATATACGAAGCGCTGGAACGGTAGCCGCCCAGTTGAGCAGCCACCGAGCTGAAGGTGACAAACCGCCCGTGCCGCACAGGCTCCTTTTCACGTCGATTGATATACGCCCGAGCACACAGAAAAACGCCGCGTGCATTGACTGCCTGACTGCGCTCCCAAATATCCATCGAGGTATTCTTGATTAAGGGCCGCTCGCCATCAGCCTGGAACAGCAGCAGGCCGGCCGCGCAGACCACTGCCTGCACAGGACCGCAATGGTGTTCGATATGATCGAATGCATTTTCGACCGCAATTTCGTCGCTGACATCAAAAGCCAGCGGAATATGGCCTGACGACCCCAAGGTGCCTGCAACCTGGGCAGCACGCGCAGAATCGATATCGCCAGCGATTACACGAAACCCGGCCGCGGCCAATCTCTGACAAATACACGCGCCAATGCCGCCACCCGCGCCTGTCACCAGCGCAATGCGCACCCGTTCATGTGATGTTGTCTCCATCTTTTCGTCAAGGCCCATGTATACAATTTTCAAATAAAATAATGATTTGTAAAATCAGGAAAGTCTGACTACGGCCGAAATGATACCGGGAATTATGCATTTATACAGGTTAAACGGCATCCGTAGTTTCCCTAAAACCCACCATTTCCCAACAAGGACTCACTCGCCTTCCGTGTTTTATGTATACAATTTGGCTATGGATACACTTTCGGAACATGTAACGGAAACGCTCAGAGACTGGGTTTTGCAGGGAATCCTGGTACCGGGCCAACGCTTGGAAGAGATCCCGCTGGCGGCCCAATTGGGCGTTTCACGCACGCCAGTTCGAGCGGCGCTGGCCAACCTTGGCAATGAAGGTTTGCTAGACCATCAGGCCAAACGCGGCTACACCGTGCGGGTATATAAGGTTGAAGAAATCGTTGGGGCCTACGAGGTACGATCGGTGCTCGAGGGGCTGGCCTGTCGAAAAGCCGCCCAAAGCGGCCTGAGCAAAGACGCTATCCGTATACTCCAGGATTGTCTGGCGACAGGCGACCGCATTCTTGCCAAAGGCGTGCTGCTAGCCGCAGATCATCAACCTTATCAGCGCATGAATATCGATCTACACAATACGATATTGGGTGCGGCCAACAACTCATGGGTCGTGCGATTCGCCACGCAGGCGCAAACCACACCGTTCGCCTCCGACCGCATCATGCTTTGGGACGATCACGAAATTATCCTGCGCTCGCATAACGATCACCATCGCATCGTCGATGCATTGATCGAGCGCGACGCGACGCGCGCCGAAGCCTTAATGCGCGAGCATGTGTACTATGCTGGAATAATATTGAAAGACAATTACCAGCGGTTGGCGAAAGCCGACGCTGAAAAGCCGTCATATAGTGTCACCCCTTGTAGGTGGCACAACCCTGACGCGCAAGACGCATAACTTGCATAGATGGCAGGCACAAGGCCTGCCGCTACACCATGCGCGGCCTCAACAACGCTCGCCTTGCCGTACAATCTAGCGTCGTTCATTTCGGCTCAAATACATGCGCTCCACCATTTTGGTCACCGGCGGCGCCGGCTTTATTGGCAGTCACACCACGGTGGCTTTGCAAGAAGCGGGCTACCGCGTTGTCATCCTGGACAACCTGTGCAACAGCAAGCCCGATGTCCTCGATCGTATCGCCCAAATTACCGGCATCAAACCCGAATTTGTCGAAGGCGATGTGCGCAATGACCGAGGGCTGGACAGGCTATTTGAAACACATGCCATCGCTGCGGTAATGCATTTTGCGGGGCTCAAAGCAGTAGGCGAATCGACCGGACAACCGCTGCGTTATTACGACAATAACGTGAGCGGCAGCGTGCATCTGCTGCAAGCCATGGATCAGGCCAGTATCAAAACCCTTGTGTTTTCGTCGTCCGCCACCGTATACGGTGACCCGCAAAAATTGCCGCTCGCCGAAGACCACCCACGATCGGCAACCAACCCCTACGGCCACAGCAAACTGATGGTTGAAGATATTTTGGAAGACCTGTACCGCGCCACGCCTGGCTGGCGCATTGCGCGGCTGCGGTACTTCAATCCGGTAGGCGCCCACCCCAGCGGCCTGATCGGCGAATCCCCGCAAGGCGTGCCTAATAACCTGATGCCCTACATCGCCCAGGTCGCCGCCGGCCGGCACCCACGCCTGAAGGTATTTGGCAACGACTACGACACCCCCGACGGCACAGGCGTGCGCGACTATATCCATGTCATGGATCTGGCCCATGGCCACGTCGCCGCGCTGAAATATTGCGAGCATGCCGCGCAAGAATTGCTAACGGTCAACCTTGGAACAGGCAGAGGCTATTCAGTTCTGGAGATGATCCGGGCCTTTGAACACGCAAGCCAGAAATCCATTGCCTACGATATCGTTGCACGCCGTCCGGGCGACATCGGGGCCTGCTGGGCCGATACCCGCCTGGCAGCCGAAAAACTTGGCTGGCACGCCGACAAGGGCATAGCCGAAATGTGCAACGACGCCTGGCGCTGGGAAAACGTGCCGACATGACCCACCTTAGCAAGGCACGTGGTCACGCCGGAATCTGCCAGCCCTGCACGAACGCCGCAACTGGTTGACGTTTGCCACCCGCTTTTTGTAGCTCCAGCAGGCGCAACACGCCATCAGCGGTTGCCACGTCCAGCCCATCTGGGCCAACGCTCTCCAGTTCACCGGGGGCCTTTTGAGCTGGCCTGTTCAAAACCTTGGCCGACCACGCTTTGACCGGATCGTTCAATCCGGGCAGACGCAAGCTCGCCCCGGGAACGGGATTGAAAGCCCGGATGCGCCGTTCAAGCAGATCTGCAGATTGCAGAAAATCCAGGGCGGCCTCGGACTTGTCCAGCTTGGCGGCATAGCTTGCTCCCTCGGCGGGTTGAGGCGTCGCGGTCAAGCCCTTGCCCGCGATTTCGTCCAGAACCTGAACGATCAGGCCGGCCCCCAGCATGGCCAGTTCATCATGCAACTGCGCTGCATTCTGGGCAGGGCCAATCTCCAGCGACTGCGAGCGCAGCATATCGCCCGTATCCAGGCCGGCATCCATTTGCATGATCGTAATGCCGGTTTGTGCATCGCCCGCTTCTATCGCTCTTTGTATAGGCGCGGCGCCACGCCAGCGAGGCAAAAGGCTGGCATGAATGTTCAGGCAGCCAAACCTGGGCAAGGACAGCACCCACTGCGGCAATATCAAGCCATAGGCAGCCACAACAATAGCCTCTGGAACCAGCATCGACAAGGCATGCCGCGCCGCCTGGGCCTCATCGGGGTATTTGCCATCGAGCCGCAGGCTACGCGCCTGCAGCACCGGGATACCTGCAACCATCGCTGCCTGCTTGACCGCGCTTGGCATCAATTTCAAGCCGCGCCCCGAAGGACGATCAGGTTGGGTCAGCACCAGCCCGACCTCGTGCCCAGCATCTAGAATAGCCTCCAGGGCCAGACGTGCAAATTGCGGGGTTCCGGCAAAGGCGATACGCATAAAGAAATTGAACCGTATGATTGAACCCGCATGATACCAAGTCCAACAGCTATGGAGATCGAGGCGAGCCTGGCCGGCCGGCCAGGCCACCGCTACATGCGTTGGGCGTCCTGACGCTCCTGCTTGCGAACCCTGGCCTTGATGCGGTTTTGTTTAAGCTTGGACAGATATTCGACAAACACCTTGCCCATCAGATGGTCCAGCTCGTGCTGCACGCATACCGCCAGCAGGCCATCGGCTTCAAATTCAACTGGCTGCCCGCGCTCGTTCAAGCCGCGTACACGTATGCGTGCCGCGCGCTCGACCTCGTCGTACACGCCAGGCACCGAGAGGCAGCCCTCTTCATACACCTGAACCTCTTCGCTCTTCCAGGTAATTTCGGGGTTGATCAACACGCGCAAATCGCTATCGTCTTCGGACACGTCGATCACCACGACGCGTTCGTGCACGTCCACCTGCGTTGCGGCCAACCCCACCCCCGGGGCCTCATACATGGTCTGGGCCATATCGCGCACCAGATCGCGGATTCGATCATCCACAACGTCGACCGGCTTGGCGATTTTGTGCAAGCGCGGATCGGGGTACCGAAGGATAGGAAGTAAAGCCATGAAACTCATCCGATAAAGCATTTAAGCTCTAATGATAGAGCAAGATGGGGCCAGCTTGCACCGGGACGCCTTGGCGAGGTCGTACTGACGCAACGCAGCAACGATCACGCGCGGTGGCTTTTCTGTCATGCCGACGACACGCACGCCGTACGCTGTGTCACACTGACGCTATGTTGCCGACACCATCTTCCGAAGAGCTTGCCGCCTGGCTGCGTTTGTCGCTTGAACCCGGACTGGGCGCAGCCCAGGCCCGACACCTGCTGCACGAGGCCGGCCTACCGCAAAATATCTACGCGATGTCCTCGACCGCCCGCGCCAGGCTGCTGCCGCAGGAACTGGCCCGCCAGATGGTTGCTGAACCGGCACCGGACACGCTCGATATCATTACCCGCACACTGCGATGGCTGGACGCCCCCGCACACCATATCGTAACGCTGGCCGACCCGGCCTATCCCAAGACCCTGCTCGATACCCACGACCCACCCTTGCTGCTGTATGTAAACGGCCGAATTGACCTGCTCGATAGCCCCATCATCGCCATGGTCGGAGCGCGCAACGCCAGCCAGGGCGGCGTTGACAACGCCCTGGCATTTGCGCACTACCTGGCCGAGCATGGCTGGTGCATTGCCAGCGGCCTGGCGCTGGGCATAGACGCCGCTGCACATCGAGGCGCCCTGCGTGCCGGCCCCAGGGGCGGCGGCACGATAGCAGTGCTCGGTACGGGAATTGACATGGTGTATCCGGCCAAAAATCGCGATCTGGCACACCAGATCGCCCTGCACGGCGCGCTGGTGTCGGAATTCCCCCTGGGCGCGCGCGCAATGCCCTACCAATTTCCCAAACGCAACCGCGTCGTGGCTGGCCTGGCGCGCGGCGTCCTGGTAGTGGAAGCGGCAACCCAAAGCGGCTCCCTCATTACCGCTAAATTCGCTGCCGAAATGGGGCGCGAAGTCTTCGCCATCCCAGGCTCAATCCACTCGCCGTTGTCGCGCGGTTGCCACGCCCTGATACGGCAAGGCGCCAAACTAGTTGAATCCGGCGCCGACATACATGACGAGCTCGGTCTGGCCCATCCCGGCGTTGCCATTAACGCCCGCTTTGGCGGCAAAGCAGGTTCCGCGCAGCCGCAAGCGGCGCACGCCGACAGCCGACGGGTGCTCGACGCATTAGGCTACGACCCGGTGGATATCGACACGTTGCAACGGCGCACCCAGTTCAGCCCCGCGGCGCTCAACACTTGCCTGCTGGAACTCGAACTGAACGAATTCATTATCCGGGCCGACGACGGCCGCTTTCAACGGCGCTAAACGGTTTATGATTAAGCCTGCTCCTTTTCCAAACCGGCCAAGGGCTTAGTCCATTTCTAAATCAATTGTGAACTAGGAGGCGAAGCGCAGACAGTACTGTTGTACGGCAAGCGAAGCCGACAAAGTGCACAATTGATTTAGAAATGGAATTAGTCAGGCCTGCCTGCCGACTGCCTCTATCCAGGAATACCTCATGTCTTTGCCAGACCGAGTCAAAATAGTTGAAGTCTCTCCACGCGACGGATTACAGAACGAAAAGGAAATCATCGCCGCAGCCGTCAAAATCGAATTGATCGACCGGCTGACCTCCGCCGGATTCCAGAACATCGAATCCGCTTCTTTCGTATCGCCCAAATGGGTCCCGCAAATGGCCGACGGCGCCGAGGTCATGTTGGGCATACAGCGTGTACCCAACACCATCTATTCGGTGCTCACACCCAATATGCGCGGATTTAACGACGCGCTGGCGGTTCGTGCCGACGAAGTGGTTATTTTCGGCGCAGCCAGCGAAGCCTTTTCGCAAAAAAACATTAACTGCTCAATTGCCGAGTCCATCGCCCGATTCGAGCCCGTTGCCCAGGCGGCCAAGGCGGCCGGCCTGCGCCTGCGCGGCAGCATCAGCTGTGCGCTGGGCTGTCCTTATCAAGGCGAAACGCCGATTCAATCCGTCGTTGACGTCGCACAACGCTTCATGGCCTTGGGTTGCAACGAAATCGATGTGGCCGACACCATAGGCGTGGGCACTCCAAAAAGGGTCAGGCAGGTCATGGACGCCGTCACCCGAATTATCGATCCCGCACGCGTTTCCGGGCATTTTCACGATACCTACGGCCAATCACTGGCCAATATTCTGGCCTCGCTCCAAGCGGGCATCCGCATATTCCACACGTCAGTCGCCGGCCTGGGCGGCTGCCCCTACGCCAAGGGCGCCACAGGCAATGTCGCCACCGAAGATGTCCTGTTCATGATGGACGGGCTTGATATCGAAACCGGCGTCGATTTGAATGAAGTGGTCGACATCGGCATGTGGATATCGGCCCATCTGGGGCGCAAGACGGCCAGCCGGGCCGGCAGTGCGCTGGCCGCGCGCAGGGCTGCCTGAGTGAATCACACCACCGGGCAAGAGCCCGACAAGATGGGTCCGTCCATCATGCCGGGCCCCAGCGCCGAGGAACGCTCAGCCTTGTTCGAAGCTATCGGCCCGCTGCCATTGCGCGGCCAGGCCTGGCCCACCTGGATCAAAATCATGGCCTGGGTGGTACTGCTGATCATCGCCATGCAAATCACCCGTGCAGCCACCGGCCCTCATGTACACGGCGTCAATCCCCTGATTGCAGGCAGCATTCTGGTGTGCTTCATGGTGCTGCTGGTGGTGGCGCGCTTCATGCTGATCTCCGAAACCCGCATTACGTGCAATGGCATTGAGCAATCGTGGATTACGCGGCGCCAGGTTATCTGGGACGACATCCAGTTTGCCAAATTCGTGCCGCTTATTACATCCAAACGTCTGGTGTGCTTCACCCGCCGCGGTCGGCAGGTGGTATTTCAGGGCGGCACACGCGAGCTGCAAATCGCCTTTGCCCGAATCGCCCAGGCCTACCGGCGGCAACGCTAGGTCAAAGCACCATGTAGTAATGGCAGCCCTTGTGGCTGCCAAAATCGTTGATAACCGAAGCTGTATCTATAGATCGCCGATGGCAGCCACAAGGGCTGCCGCTACAGACGTTCAAAAATCCCAGCGGCTCCCATGCCTGTGCCCACACACATGGTAAGCATGCCGTAATCGAACTTGCGGCGGCGTATGCCGTGAATCACCGTAGCGGCGCGTATGGCACCCGTGGCCCCCAAAGGATGGCCTAAAGCAATAGCACCGCCCATCGGATTAACGATATCGGGATCAAGACCCAGGTCGCGAATCACCGCCAGCGACTGCGCGGCAAAGGCCTCGTTAAGCTCAATCCAGCCAATCTGGTCAAGCTTCAGACCCGCGTGCTTGAGCGCTCGCGGTATCGCCTCTTTAGGCCCTATTCCCATGATCTCAGGCGGAACACCGCGTACAACGAACGTAACGAAACGCGCCAGAGGGGTTAGTTTATGCAATTTAAGAGCCTTCTCGGAGACCACCAGCAACGCTCCTGCACCATCGGAGATTTGCGAACTATTGCCAGCCGTCACGCTGCCTCTGGCGGCGAACACCGGACGCAGCCTGGCCAGCGCCTCAAGGCTTGTGTCAGGCCTGGGCCCTTCATCAAGGCTAACAATCTTGCGCACCTCAACGACCTTGCCGCTGCGTAAATCCGGAACGTGATTGACAATATCCAGCGGCAACATTTCGTCGGTGAATTCGCCAGCCTGCTGCGCCGCGATCGCGCGTTGATGCGAACGCAAGGCAAATGCATCCTGATCTTCACGCGACACCTTCCAGCGCATGGCTACCTGCTCGGCGGTAGTGCCCATGCCGTAGGCAATACCCAGGTTTTCGTCGCGCGCAAAAATGTTGGGACTAAACGACGTGCTCACACCCATCGTAGGCACTTGGCTCATGGACTCGATGCCAGCCGCCAACAACACGTCGGCCTCACCCACGCGGATCCGGTCGGCCGCCATTGCGATGGCGGTCAGCCCCGAAGCGCAAAAGCGATTGACGGTGACGCCCGGCACCGAGCTGGGCAAGCCGGCAAGCAAAGCGCCGATACGGGCTACATTCAGGCCCTGCGGGCCTTCGGGAATGGCGCAACCCGCAATGACGTCTTCGATCGCCGCCGGATCGAGATCCGGCGCTTGCGACAACACGCCCCGAATCACGCGCGCCAGCAAATCATCGGGGCGCTGATGCGACAACACGCCGCGCGGCGCCCGCCCTATGGGCGCGCGGGTTGCGGCAACGATATAAGCTTGTTGTAGTGTGCTCACGTTCAGCTCCTTAATTTCGAACGGGCTTGCCCGTTTTCAATATACCGGCGATCCGCTCCTGGGTTTTGGGATGGCCGAGCAGGCCCAGGAATGCGTCGCGCTCAAGCGCAAGCATCCACGCTTCATCGACCATCGACCCGGGATCAACATCGCCGCCGCACATGACATGCGCTACCTTCTCGGCCACCACAAAGTCGTAATCGGAAATAAAGCCGCCAACTTTCATATTGAGCAACTGAGCCTTCAAGGTGGCGGCACCATCGCGCCCCGCCACAGGAAACGCTTGCGCGATGGGGGGCCGCCAACCCGATTCGGCCAGAGCCAACGCCTGGCGCGCCGCCACATACAATAATTCGTAGCGATTCATGACAACCGTGTCGGAAGGCAGCAAATAACCTATGTGACGCGCATCGAGCGCCGATTTCGACACCTGAGCGCTAGCGACGGCCAGCGCAAATTTCTTCAGATAGGCCAGCAGGGGCGCATCGGGCGCCCCTTCAGCCTGCAACTGCGCGGCGCGGCGCGCGCAATACGACAAGCCACCAGCACCGGGAATCACACCTATGCCGACCTCAACCAGGCCAATATAGGTTTCGAAATGCGTGACCCGCTTGGCACAATGCACGGAAAGCTCGCAGCCGCCCCCCAGCGCCATGCCCGCCAGGGCCGCCACCACCGGCACCTGCGCGTAGCGCAGGCGCAAAACCATTTCCTGCATTTCGCGCTCTATGGGCTCGACAGCCGCTACGCCGCCTGCCGCAAAAGCAGGCATCATGACTTTCAGATCTGCCCCTGCCGAGAACGGCTCGCTCAGTTGACCAATGACCAGCGCCTTGAATGTCGCTTCGGCCAGATCCACTGCATGAACAATACCTCGCACCACGTCGGGACTAAGCGTATGCATTTTTGTTTTGAACGACAAGATCAACACGTCTTGCGGATGCGGAGCAGGCAAGGTCCAGCACTTGATCGCTTCGTTTTCGAACACCACGGTTTCATGCAAAGAGCTGGGTTCACCCACTTGGCGCGGCGCGCCGATCTGTCGCTGATACACAGGCAAAGCGCTACGCGGCTCGAACTTCTGCGTGCACGGATTCCAGGAACCGACAGCAGTCTGCACGCCCTGCCCTTCCCATACCGGGCCGCTGCTTACCCAGGCAGGCAAAGGCGCATTGGACAAGGCTTTGCCAGCCTTGATATCGTCCGCTATCCAGCCAGCGACTTGCCGCCAGCCCGCGGCCTGCCATATCTCGAAAGGCCCCAGCACATGGCCAAACCCCCAGGCCATGGCCTGGTCGACCTGCCGCGCGGTATCGGCAATTTCGGCCAGATGCACCGCGCTGTAATGAAAGCTGTCGCGCAATATGGCCCATACAAACTGAGCCTGCGGGTGTGCAGACTCGCGCAGCGCCCTTAACCGTTTGGCAACATCGCGTTCGGCCAATATGGCCGCCACACCCTCGTCGATTTTTGCATCGGCCGGCACGTACTCTTGCGCTTGCGGATCGAGCCGCAAAATGGCTTTACCTTGTTTGCGATAAAAACCTGCGCCGGTCTTTTGTCCCAGGGCGCCTTTTTCGATCAGGGAGGCGACCACCGGCGGCACCTCAAAATGCGCATGGAACGGATCGTCCGTTAGCTGATCCTGCATGGTGCGCACCACATGCGCCAGCGTATCCAGGCCGACCACGTCGGCCGTGCGAAACGTGCCGGACTTGGCGCGCCCCAGGCGTGTGCCAGTGAGCTCATCAACCAATTCATAGGGCAAGCCAAACTTCTGGCCTTGCGCAAATACCGACAAAATGCCGAACACGCCAATGCGGTTGCCCACAAAGTTGGGTGTATCCCGTGCGCGCACTACACCTTTGCCCAATTGCGACACCAGGAAGGCTTCCAGACGATCCAGCAACAAGGGTTCGGTGTCGGCGGTGGGGATGAGCTCAACCAAATGCATGTACCGCGGAGGGTTGAAAAAATGCACGCCGCAGAAACGATGCCGCAGGGCCTCGGGCAGCGCTTGCGACAAGGAGGTAATGGACAGGCCCGAGGTATTGCTGGCAATAATGGCGCCCGGCTTGATCGCTGACGCCAGTTGATGATAAAGGTCGCGCTTCCAGTCCAGACGCTCGGCGATGGCCTCGATGATCAGGTCGCACTGGGCCAGGCCATCCAGATCGTCAGCGTAATTGGCGGGGATGATCAAATCGGCCAGATCGGGCGTACCCAGCGGCGCCGGGGTCAGTTTCTTTAACTGCGCAATGGCCTTTTTGGCGATGGCGCTTTTATCACCGCCTTTGGCCGGCAAATCGAACAGCACCACCGGCACGCCGGCATTGACGCAATGAGCGGCAATCTGCGCTCCCATGACGCCGGCGCCGCACACGGCGACCTTGCGTATATAAAAATTCGAGGCAGGGACGACAGCCTCGACGGCTGATGGATGTGCAGACATGAATACCTCCCCCAAAAACACAGGAGCCGCAAGACGCAAGGTTCCGCGACACGATTACTTTCCTCAGTGTATTACGGGTCGCGTCTGAACGTAGCGATTACCTGGGTAGTAAATCAAGCCTTACACGCAGGCGAGGTTTTCGGCATTTTTCCGCTGTACCGACTCAGGAATGGGAATAAGCGTTAGCCTGTCCGCACGGCCATTTTCAAACATGATCAACTGGCCGGCATCCAGACGGGTCCAGATTTCGTTATCGGTAAGAGGTTTGGTGGCTATCACCGCCACGCAATCGCCCTGGCGATTGGTCTGAGAAAAATCAACCGTCATGTCGGCGTCGACCAAATGCGCCTTGTTAAACGGCCATTGGCGAACAATGTAGTGCAAATTGGTCGAGCAATGCGCAAACAGCACGCGGCCATTGGAGACCAGGAAATTGAATACCCCGTGGCGGGTGATTTCGCGCGTAAGTGATTCAATTGCCTTGAACAACTCAGTGTTTGAGGGTTCTTCATAGCCGAAGCAACACCGCAAACCCTGCAAAATCTGACAGAATGCGGCTTCGCTGTCGGTCCCGCCCACCGGCCGGTACTGGCCGTCCAGAGTAGGTGCATAGTTTTTCAGATCGCCATTGTGGGCAAAAATCCAGTGCCGGCCCCATAGCTCACGCATGAAAGGATGGCAGTTCTCCAGATCGATGGAGCCTTGCGTTGCCTTGCGTATATGCGCAATTACATTCTTGGACTTGATGGGATAGCGCTTGATGAGTTCGGCCACGGGCGACCGGCACGACGGCGCATTGTCGATAAACAGGCGGCAGGCTTTATTTTCGAAGAAGGCAACGCCAAAGCCATCGGCATGGTGATCGGTTTGCCCCCCGCGAGCCGCAAAACCTGTAAAAGAAAAGGTAATATCGGTAGGAGTAGCACAACTCATGCCCAACAACTGACACATAGCGTTTGATCTTTAGCGCAAAACAACGCGTCATTAAGGGCGTAAGCACCAAGCACTACGCGATGCGCTGATTAGCCACAATTTTAGTACGGGAATGTTCAAACCACATAAAACGCTGATCAATCAAATAGTTATTGGCGATTCCGATGTATTTTCGCAACGTTATGTCAACCCAAACAGGCATTCCACAGCACGCATGCCTGTCAGCCTGCGGGCGGAGGTATAGACGGAAGATCGATGGCACCCACAAGGGGTGCCGCTACATGCAACGGGTGTTTGTAGCGGCAACCATTTAAATCAGCGCAAGCCATTTTGTCAGATCGAATTTGTTGCGCGTGGACCAGATGGCCAACAGATCGAAACCGGGCAAACCATCGCCATCGGAAATGGGGCAAAAGGTGACGCCCGGAAAATCTATGGTTTGAATCCAGCTTGGCAACAGGCCGATTCCGCAGCCCCCTGCGACACAGGCCAGTACGGTCATGGTGCGATTGGCATGCTGGTTGATTTTTACTTCATGGCCGGCCTGGCGCAGAGCTTGTGTTATTCCGGCGTACAGCTGCGGCAATTGATCTTTGGGATACAAGACCAAACCTTGTTCAGCGACTTGCTGCAAGGAAATTTTCTTATTCAGTTTCAAGGCCAGGTCGCTGGGCACTGCCGCAATCAATTTGTCTGTGCGCAACACACGCTCGCTCATAAGGCCGCTGACCGCTACGGGCGAGTGCATCAGGCCCACATCGAGCGCCCCCTCCGCCAAGGCCGACACCTGCTCCTCGTTACTCATCTCTTTCAACACCAATTGCACGCCAGGCGCATATTGACGGATGGTCGCAATCACTTTGGGCAGAACCTCAAACAAGGCGGATGAGACCAAGCCAATACGCAAGGTGCCCGACAGCCCGGCTTGCGCCTGTTTGGCCTTGTCGGCGGCTTCGTCCAGTAAGTACAAGCCATTTCGAATATCTTGCGCCATGACCAGAGCCGCAGCAGTGGGCTTGGCGCCTCGCCGGGACCGCTCGAAAAGTACAGTGCCCAGGCTCTTTTCCATTCTTGAAATGGACTGACTAAGCGCCGGCTGCGCAATATCCAGCTTGTGAGCCGCCCGGCCGATGGCGCCTTCGTCCAGCACCGCAAGAAAGCCGCGCAATTGGCTAATTTCCATATCTTATTAATATGAATAAATATTGCTTTAATAATAGATGATTATTGCTCGCATGCCTAGAATTGTCACCAGCCCCATCACGCGAATTTGCTCATGAGCGCTACCCCCCGCCAAAAAGACCTACCGCCAGGCGCGATCGATACGCACGCCCATGTATTTGGGCGCGACCTGCCCATGATTGCCCGGCGCCGCTACACGCCCGATTGTCCGGCGCCACTGGAACGCTATGTGTCTTTACTGCGCGACCACGGCCTGGCTGGCGGCGTTCTGGTGCAGCCCAGCTTCCTGGGCCACGACAATCGTTATTTGCTGCAGTGCTTATGCCGGGCCAAAGGGCTGTGCAAAGGCGTGGTGGCACTTGATCCGGCAACGCCCTCGGCCGCTCTGCAGGAAATGGCTCATGCGGGAGTCGTCGGCGCGCGTCTGAATTTATTCGGCCAGAATCTACCCTCATTCCAACACGAGGTTTGGCGCCAGTTTCTGTTGCAGGCGAGGCAACTGGACTGGCATATCGAGGTGCATTGTCCAATCATGCTGTTACCAGACATAGTGCCGCCATTGCTGGATTCCGATTGCAAAGTCGTCGTCGATCATTTTGGCCGCCCGGATTATCAATCAGGCACCGACCTGTCGGCGCTCGATTATCTGTGCAGTCTGGCGCAAACCGAACGCGTATGGGTGAAGCTATCTGCGGCCTATCGCGTCTGGTCTGACCAAACCATTACCGAGTCCAGCCTTGTCGCCCAACACCTGCTACAGGTTTTTTCGGCGCGGCGTTTGGTGTGGGGCAGCGACTGGCCCCATACCGAACATGAAGCAAGAACCGGATTTGATCGCGCCTTGCAACTCCTGTTTGACTGGATTCCACAAGAAGAAGATCGGTTCACCATTCTGGCGGACACCCCTCGTCTGTTATTCAAATTTCAAGGAGACTCATCATGCCCTTACGTTCCATCGCATTGAAAAAAGCCGTCCGCTATCTATTGGGCGCCTGTGCCGCCGGCGCGGCCACCCTGGCGTTTGCCGCGTATCCCGACAAGCCCATCACGCTGATCGTGACCTATCCGCCCGGCGGCACCGTAGATGTTGTGGGCCGGCTGATTGCCCCCGAACTCGGTAAAAAGCTGGGACAGACGGTGGTGATAGAAAACAAAGGCGGCGCGGGCGGCATGATAGGCGAAGGTTTCGTCTCGCGCAGCGCTGCCGACGGCTACACCTTAATGCTGGATGCCTCCAATTTTGCGCAGAATCCGGCGCTGCGATCCAAAATGAGCTTTGATGTCCAAAAAGCTTTCGAGCCTGTATCCCTATTGCTCAAAGTGCCCAACGTGTTGGTCGTCAATCCCAAAAGCCCGATCAAATCCGTCGCCGACCTCATCAAGCTGGGCCACGATCGCCAACATCCCATCTACTTTGCGTCGGCGGGGCCGGGCTCGGCTCAGCATCTCGCCGGCGAGCTGTTCAATCTGATGGCCGGCACGCATTTGGTGCACGTGCCTTACAAGGGCGGCGGCCCAGCCATGCTGGATGTCATGGCCGGACAGGTGCCGTTGATGTTTGCAAGCCTGGGGTCATCCTGGCCGCATATCAAAGGCGGCAAATTGCGAGCCGTCGCTGTAGGCGGAACAACGCGCTCCAGCTTGATGCCCACTATTCCAACCATTGCCGAATCCGGTTTGCCCGGCTTTTCATCCTACGAATGGAATGCCATTTTTGCACCGGCAGGAACACCTAAACCCATCCTGGAAAAGGTCTCGGCCGGGATCACCGAAGTACTGAAAGAACCCAAAGTGCGGACGCAGCTTGAAGGACTGGGCGCCGACGTCGTGGCGTCAAACCCCGAACAACTACGAGCATTTGTGACCGAAGAAATCACCAAATGGAAAAAGGTTGCCAAGGAGGCGCATCTGCAGATGGATTGAGGTGATGCTGGGGATGGCAGCCACAAGGGCTGCCGCTACAAGCGAAGGACTTCGTTTTATAGATACCGTATTCGTCAAGGTTTTGTAGCGGCAGCCCTTGCGGCTGCCATTCCCAATATTTCAATACAGCGACGATTTTCCGGTCAGCGCTACACCCACACGCAGCATGAAGTACGAAACGGCGTCGAACCAGCGCCCCAGAAAGCTGCGCTTTTGCAGATCTGCCGATGTGACGCGTCGTGCGTCATTGTGCATGACCTCGTCCAGGGCGCCAACCAGGCGGCTGGCAAAGTCGGCATCATCTACAAATACATTGGCCTCGCGCGCCAACAGCAGGCTGAAGGGGTCGAGATTGGACGAACCGACCGTGGCAAGCGCGTCAATAGCCGCAACCTTGGCATGCAGATAGCTGGGCTGATATTCGTAGACCTCGATGCCGTCGTCGAGCAGCTTGCCATACATGAATCGGCCGGCGCGGTATTGCATGGGATATTCACTGCGCCCCTGCAATAGCAGGCAAACCCGAACGCCCCGCGCAGCAGCATCCTCCAACGATTGACGCAAGCGCCGTCCGGGGAAAAAATAGGCATTGGCGATGACAATGCGGGTCTTGGCACTGCGGATCGCCTGCACGTACACATTTTCAATCGTCTGCCGATAACGGACATTGTCGCGCAGCACCAGCGTGGCGATCAATCCCGATTCGATTCCCGTCATCGGCTCAGCACGGCGCCCAAGGCGCCATTTGCGCCATTGGGCCAACCGCCGCGAAAAGCCCTCCCAGTCATCGCGGCGACGCCAGCTCATGCGCAGCCATAACCGGTTTTGCGCCGAAATGACATCGGACACGAGCGGGCCTCGCATACGTACCACAAAATCAAAACGTGGTCGGGGCGATAGCCCATCATTGGGTATGCCTTCAAAATCATCCAGGATATTGATACCGCCCACGAACGCGACACGGCCATCAATCACGGTGACTTTACGATGCAGACGACGCAATCGCCTGGGATTAGGCAAAAACCGCGCCCAACCCTGCGGCTCGGGACGATATATCCGGTGCTGCGCCCCCATGGCAACAAATCGATCACCGATAGCCTGCGCGTGTGCCTGGCTGCCGAAGCCGTCGATCACGGCACGCACCTTGACGCCGCGCGCACACGCCTGCTGCAAATGGTCAAGCACGCGCAATCCTGTACGATCCAGATTGAAGATATAGGTTTCCAGATGGATCGACGTTTGCGCCGCATCAATCGCCTGGAACAGGGCCGGAAAATACTGCTCCCCGTTTTGCAGCAGATCGAGCTGATTACCCTTGTGCCAGCGCACGTGTAAATTCGTGTGCGAGGCGGGTCGCGCGACAGACATGAAAATCAGGGAAGCTCCAGTTCGGCAAATAATGGCGCGTGATCAGACAACTGCTTCCAGGGCGAGCCATGCAACACACGGGCATGGCGCACGGCAAAGCCGCGCTGATAGATACGGTCCAGACGAAACCAGGGAAATACCGCCGGGAAGGTGCGCGGCGGCAAGGTCAGACGCGCCGCCCCGTTCATGCCAAGCTCGTGTACAGACTGAGGCAAGGTCAGGGGCTTGGGAAAATGGCGCAAGCTTTTCCCAAGCCGCCTGACGGAACTGCGCAGCTTTGCAGGCCCGGTAGCCAGCCCTTCAGGCGCCACCGCAAACACTTCGAACAACCCTAGCTGCTGCACGAATAAAGGCGCAAGACGATTGTTCCAGTCGTTGAAATCGCCCGCAATCAAGACGGGCTCGTCGGCCGGCACCAAACGCTTGATGCGCTCGACCAATGCGGCAACCTGGCGCGAGCGGCTGCCGGCAAACAAACCCAAATGCACTACCAGGCAATGCACGACAGTGTCGCCGATCTGAACCGTTACATGCAAAAGCCCGCGCTGCTCGAGCTTGTGATCGGAGATATCCTGATTTTCGTGGCTAATTATGGGAAAGCGCGACAGCAAGGCATTGCCATGATCGGTATTCTGATGAATGGCGTTGCAGCCGTAGGCGGCATCCATACGCAGCGCGGCGGCTAGCGATTCATGCTGCGCATCCAGGCTGATATGCCGTTCGTTGCGTCCCTGAACCTCCTGCAGAAACAGCAGGTCGGGACGCAGGCCATACAAGCCTAATCGCAAATCGGGCAGGCACTCGCGGCTGCCCGTTGCGGATCGGCCTTTATGAATGTTGTAACTGACGATGCGAAGTACGGACACAGATAGCCTTTATCATGTTTCGTGCAGCGGCATCTCTGATCGTACACTCTTCCCGTCTTAAAGTGATCCGGCAAAACACCAAGGCTTCACGAATCACTCGGCAGTGCGCAGGCGAATATGCAATTCGCGCAGCTGTTTCTCATCGACGGCCGAAGGGGCCTGAGTTAGCAAACATTGCGCGCGTTGGGTTTTGGGGAACGCGATCACGTCGCGAATCGACTCGGCGCCGGCCATCATGGTCACCAGACGATCCAGGCCAAAGGCCACCCCGCCATGCGGGGGCGCGCCATACTGCAGCGCATCGAGGAGGAACCCAAATTTATTGCGCGCCTCTTCGGCATCAATATTCAACGCCCGGAAAACCTTGTTCTGCACATCGGCGCGATGAATACGCACCGAGCCGCCGCCGATCTCCCAGCCATTGAGAACCATATCGTAGGCCTTGGCCAAGGCACGCGCCGGATCGGTCTCGAGATAATCTTCGTGGCCATCTTTGGGGCTGGTAAATGGATGATGCGCTGCAAAATAACGGCCTTCCGCCTGATCGTACTCAAACATGGGGAAGTCAACCACCCACAAGGGTTTCCAGCCCGGCACGAACAGCCCGGCTTTTTTGCCGAACTCGCTATGGCCAATCTTGACGCGCAAAGCGCCCATGGCGTCGTTAACCACCTTGGTCTTGTCGGCACCAAAGAAAATCAGGTCGCCACTTTGTGCGCCCGTGCGCTCGATCAGTTGAGCCAGCACCCGTCCATGAATATTCTTGACTATGGGCGACTGCAAGCCATCGGGAATCGCGGCGGCATCGTTCACCTTGATGTAGGCCAGGCCCTTCGCGCCGTAGATGCCTACAAACTTGGTGTAGGCATCGATTTCGCTGCGCGGCATGGCCGCTGCGCCCGGCACGCGCAAGGCCACCACGCGGCTGGCCGGATCGTTCGCGGGGCCCGAAAACACTTTGAAATCCACGTCCCGCATCAGATCGGACACATCGGTGAACTCGAGTGTGACGCGCAAGTCGGGCTTGTCCGAGCCATAACGGCGCATGGCTTCGTCCCAGGTCATGGTGGGAAAAACGGCTGGCAATTCCACTTTTTGAACAGTGCTGAAAACGTGCCGGATCATTCCTTCGAAAATTTCGCGGATCTGCTCTTCGTTGAGGAACGAGGTTTCGCAATCGATTTGCGTAAATTCAGGTTGGCGATCAGCGCGCAGGTCTTCGTCGCGAAAACATTTTGTGATTTGATAATAGCGATCAAAGCCCGCCACCATCAACAGCTGTTTAAAAAGCTGCGGCGACTGCGGCAGTGCAAAGAACTGGCCCGCATTCACGCGTGAAGGCACCAGGTAATCGCGCGCGCCCTCGGGCGTGCTTTTGGTGAGCATGGGGGTTTCAATGTCGATAAAGCCCAGGGCATCGAGATACTTGCGCACCTCAATCGATACACGATAGCGCAGCATCAGGTTGTGCTGCATTTGCGGGCGGCGCAGATCCAGGACGCGATGCGTCAGACGCGTGGTTTCCGACAAATTGTCATCATCGAGCTGAAACGGCGGCGTGACCGACGGATTGAGGATTTCAATTTCGCGGCACAGAACTTCAATCTCACCTGACGTCAGCTCGCTATTGACCGTGCCTTCCGGGCGGCGACGCACCAGGCCCGTGATGCGTACGCAGAACTCGTTGCGCAGTTTTTCAGCCATTTCGAAAGCGGCCACGTTATCGGGATCGACCACAATCTGCGCCAAGCCTGCGCGATCGCGCAAGTCGATAAAAATAACGCCCCCGTGGTCACGGCGACGATGCACCCAACCAAACAAGGTGACTGTTTGATCCAAATGGCTTGGAGAAACCTCGCCGGTGTAGCAGGTACGCATGAAGAATTACTCCGTGTAAAAAACTCTTGAAGTCAGGCGGGAGGCTGCTGATCAGGCGTATCTGTCGCGTGATCGGCCAGCTCATGCGCATCACCACCGGGCGCGACCGTATCGCCGCTTTCCAGCAATTTACCCACGGTAGGTGCAACCACCCCCATGGACACGATGTACTTGAGCGCGGCGTCGACGCTCATATTCAGAATATGAACATCCTCGCGCGGCATCATCAGAAAAAAGCCCGAGGTGGGGTTGGGTGTGGTGGGCACGTACACGCTTACGTGCCGGCCCGGCAGGTAAGCCGCCACCTCGCCGCTAGGCGATCCGGTCAGAAATGCAATGGTCCAGGAACCCTGGCGCGGATATTGCACCAGCACCGCTTCGCGAAATGCCTGGCCATTGGGCGCGAGCACCGTATCGCTGACCTGCTTGACCGAATTGTAGATGGAGCGCACCAGCGGAATGCGGCCTAGCAACTTTTCCCAGCGATCAACAAAGGCACGGCCGATGAAATTGGCGCCAAACAACCCGGTGATCAACACCACCACCAGCACAAGGGCGACCGAAAAGCCGGGAATTCGGCGATCGAACAACGATTGTGACGACAGGAAGCTGGGTACGAAACTATCCATCGTCTGGATCAAAAGCGTGATCACCCAGATGGTAATGACCAGCGGAATCCAGATCAGCAAGCCCGTAATAAAGTATCGCTTGAAGAAACGCATGTATTCCTAGTG
>SCRC01000069.1 GCA_004297945.1 Candidimonas sp.
TAGCCGCGCCAGCGGCGTAGCGAGTTTGGCCCGACGCCCGCCTGGACGAGGCAGATCCGGATCAAGCACGCCGTGCCGGCCCGGCCCCGCCCCCATAGACGGCGTCTTCAAATACCTAAGTATCCCGCCAAATACCCAAACCCGTCGTGCTGGATACAGGTCGACCAAAAATGCGTTAGTGTGATCCGGAACGACATCCCAAAACAGTCATCAACGCCGAAATGGGCTCGACGAGCCACGCACATTCAAAATGCCTGGCAACAGTATTTTACGCGGGGCCACATCCTGCCCCTGTAAACGAGTCAGCAGGCATTCCGCCGCTTTCTGTCCCAGCTCCCCGGTTGGTTGCGACACGGTACTTATTCCCGGCCCGACATAAGGCGCCCATTCAGTCTCGTCAATGCCGATCAACCCGATGTCCACCCCCAGTTGCAAGCCCAGACGGGCCATCGCCGCGACAATACGCAACGTCACCACCGCATTGCTGGAGATGACGGCGGCACGCCCTGCCTTGGCACGCTCGCGCAACGCGCAAAGCGCCTGATCCAGATCGCCTGCGCCACCGTCACTCGCCAGGCAGCGCCCCGACACCGCATTATCGTGGCTCCGAACAAACGACATAAAGGCTGCGGACCGCTCAATACGCGAGCTCACGAGTCCCAATGGCTCGGTCGCCAGCAACAACTCGGTATAGCCCGAATCCAGCAAATGTTGCGCGCTCAGGTCTATCGCCTGCTTATTATTCAAGGACACAAAATCAACATCCAGGCCCTCGTGCAAGCGGTCAACCAATACAACGGGCTTGCCGCAACGAGCCGTTTCCACCCCAGCGTCATGACCCATGGTGTTCAGAATGAAGCCTTCCACCTGGTAGGAAAGCAAAGCCTGTATGGCAGCGCTCTCACGCTGACTTTCATTGCCCAGATTGAACAACATCACCAAATAGCCAGCGGCCCGGCAGGCCTTCTCGGCGCCACGCAGAACAGCCACCGAATAAGGGTTGGTGATATCGGCAACCACCAAACCGATCAGGCGCGAGCGGCCGCGTTTGAGCGCCTGTGCCATCGGACTGGGCGTATAACCCAACTGGGCGACGGCCACCTCGACGCGCTCTGCAATCTCGGCGGACAACAAGGTATCGCGATGATTCAGGAATCGCGATACCGTCGCCTTGGACACCCCGGCCTGACGCGCCACATCGGCGATCGTCGCACGGGCCGTATTTTTAATCATGATTATCTGTCTCTTCGCGGCAGAGCCTGTGCACAGGCCGCAGCTATTTTCGCACAGCGCGGAAATCCCGTATTGTAGGCAGATCTGCGCCGATGACCTCTTGACGCACGATGCCTGTACGATACGGGTGTAGTCTGGCTGTCTTGCCTCGTTTTTAGCATACACGGTAGGGAGAAACGCATGATCTGGCATCCTTATGAACAAAGTCAGCCCTGCATCAAGGCGCTGGCCCACGCGGTAAGCGCCCTGTTGCAACGAGCGATAGCGCAATCGGGGGCGGCTCGTCTGGCCGTATCGGGCGGGCACTCGCCGATACCGCTTTTCACCGAACTCAGCCAGTCCGATCTGGATTGGCCAAAGATACACATCACGCTGGTTGACGAGCGTTTTGTTGCGCCCAACGACCCGGACAGCAATGAAAACCTGGTGCGCCGCTACCTGTTGGTCGGCCGCGCCAGCCAGGCCCGGTTCCAGGGTCTTGTCACTCATGTCGGCGATATAGAAGCCAGCGTGGATCAAGCCAACCGCGACGCGGCGCCGGCCACGCTGGCTATCCTGGGCATGGGCGAAGACGGGCATACCGCCTCGCTCTTTCCGAATGCTCCCGAGCTGGCGCAGGCACTCGACCCTTCCCAAACCCGTGATTACATATCCATTACGCCCCCGGCCGCGCCTCACCGGCGCATCAGTTCCACGCTGGCGTCGCTGTTGCGGGCGCAACATCGAATATTATTCATCAGCGGCTCTCAGAAACTCCAGGTATTCGAGCAGGCCGCAAAGCAATCCACGCCAGATCACCCCGTCAGCTTTCTACTCACACGCGTCGACGCGCCGATCAACGTCTACTGGCACCCCTAATGAACACCGCCGACCTCAACGCCTATATCTGCGACCTGCCCAAGGCTGAACTGCATTTGCATATCGAAGGAACACTGGAGCCCGAGCTGATCTTCAAACTGGCGGCTCGCAATCACATCGCCATGCCCTATGCATCGGTAGAGGCGCTACGTGCGGCCTACGCCTTCACCGATCTGCAATCGTTCCTGGATCTTTACTACGCAGGCGCAAGCGTCCTTATCACCGAACAAGATTTTTACGACATGACCATGGCTTATCTGCAACGGGCACGCGCCGACGGTGTGTTGCATGCCGAGATCATGTTCGACCCGCAAACGCACACAGCGCGAGGAGTGGCGATCGAGACCGTGTTTGCCGGCATCGTACGGGCACTGCGCGATGCGCGCGCCACCACAGGCATCAGCAGTTATTTGCTAATGAGCTTTCTACGCCATTTGTCCGAGCAGGACGCCTTCGACACCCTGGCCGCCGCCTTGCCGCTACGCGCGCAATACGCAGATGTCTGGATAGGTATCGGGCTGGACTCTGCCGAGCTTGGCAACCCGCCTGGCAAATTCGCTAGAATTTTCGCCCGCTGCAAGGAATTGGGGTTTCGCCTGGTCGCCCACGCAGGCGAAGAAGGCCCTGCCGCCTACGTTCGGGATGCCCTCGAGGTGCTGCACGTCGAACGCATCGACCACGGCGTGCGCAGCGAAGACGACCCGGCCTTGATGCAACGCCTGATCCGCGATCAGGTGCCCCTGACCGTCTGCCCCTTGTCAAACCTGAAGCTTTGCGTAGTAGAGGCGCTAAGCCAGCACAATCTGGCACGCCTCTTGCGCCAGGGCGCCATGATCACGATCAACTCGGACGATCCTGCCTATTTCGGCGGCTACGTCGGCCAGAATTATCTGGCTGTGGCGCAGGCGCTTGACCTAAACAAGCGGGAGCTGACCACATTAGCGCGAAACAGCCTGCTGGCATCGTTTCTACCCGCGGACACGAAGCAGCGTTTGCTTGACAGCCAAGACCTTTAATACCGATACGTTGACGCGCCAGAAACCTACTGCGTAGTGTTGCCCGCGTATTTGCCTTCGCCGACGAAATTGGCATTTTGCATTTCGTCCGCACAACGCGAATTACCAAAGAAAACCACCTTCCCCTCTTTGCCCACGATCACAGCGGCGGCGGTGGCTGAATACACGGCTGGAAATTCGTAGCAGTTAAAACCGCGCTCATTGCCGGTTTTTTCTTTGGGCGGCTCACCCATCTTTTCCAAAATAGGCGCAACGCTTTGCCCTACCTCGACCGAATTCAACACGGATTGCAATTTTTGCTGACGAGCGTCCTGGCCAATTGCGGTTTTTTTGCTATCGTCCGGCGACCCCAGCGCACTCTTGGCGGCGTTATATCCCGCCTCGGCCACCTGCCCCGTCAGCAAGGGCGCGCATCCCGCCAACACGACAGAGCCCAGCGCCACGACAATCAACAGCTTGCGCATAGAGATTCCTTCACCTAAAACCAGAAAAGCCTGCCAATTTTGGCAGGCTTTTCTGTACGAAGAGGCTAATTAAATAGCCTGGATCGATTTGGCTTGAGGGCCTTTTTGACCTTCGGCCGCCACGTAGGAAACACGTTGGTTTTCTTCGAGCGATTTAAAGCCAGTACCGATGATATCGGTGTGATGGGCAAACAAATCCTTGCCACCCGATTCAGGCTTGATAAAGCCAAAACCCTTTTCGTTGTTGAACCACTTAACAATACCGGTTTCTGTTTCCATGTTTTTTGCAATCCCTAAAAATTCCGAGCAATATGCCCAATAAAAAAGACTATCAAGGAGTAGAGATCAGAGCAAAAAAGTACTTTCTACTGGTACTGAATTGTACAAACTTCAACGAACTTGAAAATCTAGCCCCTTATTGTATCCATAAAAAAGATTGAAAATCAAGCCATTTTTAAGATCCCGGGTAAATGACGGCCGTTTCGTCGTAAAAACGCTCAGTTTGCTACACTTGTGAACATTACAAAGCATTTTGTCGCTCGTATCCCCCTCGCATTCATGCAAAAGTTGACCCGAGATTTTTACAACCGAGACACCATCGTGGTCGCCAAAGACCTGCTGGGCAAGCGGCTGGTCCATCGAGTAGATCATGCAGAACGCATAGGAAAAATCGTCGAAGTCGAGGCCTACCTGGGCCCGCATGACCTTGCCGCCCACACGTCCAAAGGCATTACGTCGCGCACCAAAGTCATGTACGGCCCGCCCGGGCATGTCTACGTATACCTGGTCTACGGCATGCACTACTGCATGAATGTGGTCACGGAACAGGATGGCACAGGCGCCGCCGTGCTGCTTCGTGCGATCGAACCTTTGCAAAATATTGCGGACAAAACAACCGGGCCGGGACTATTGTGCAAAGCGATGGGCGTCACGCTCAAGGATTATGGGCACGATTTGTGCAGCGACGACTTTTATATCGAAAGCGCCTGCGGCGACGAACCTGTAACCATTGTCGAGCGCCCACGCGTGGGCGTCGCCTACGCAGGCGAATGGGCCGACAAGCCTTTGCGTTTCTATATAGAAGGAAGCCGATATATTTCGAAGAAATAGACGGTCACTCACAGCGATATTAGGGCATTTTCGGTTGAAGTGCTTACGGAACTGAACGTGTTTCTGGCGCTGTTTTTTGGGGCCGTTTTGGGGTGGGGTTATTGTTTTGGGTTGGGTCATTCTTTCTATTAACACGCCGCAGGGCGAGGGGTGGGTACCGGTCCGGTCTGTCCAGCGGTCGTGGCGCTGCGCGCCCCGACTGCCCGGGTCTGCCTCGTCCAGGCGGGCGTCGGGCGAACTCACTACGCCTCGCAAAAAACGCGAGGCTACGTTCAGACAGCGCCCGACGACACCCCCCGCCTTCCCTTCGTCAGCACCCGGCGCTGGCCGAACGCCCGGACCGGTACCCACCCCTCGCCCTGCGGCTGCAATGATGACGTGCATCG
>SCRC01000070.1 GCA_004297945.1 Candidimonas sp.
TGCCATCCATTCGAATTACGGGAGCGTCGGTGTGGGAGACATTGATTATCAGGCGCTGGAGTTCACCTATCAGCCCCAGCCGGTGCAGGCGGAAAACCGCCATCCGATTGTCGTCGTTGGAGCCGGCCCCGTCGGCCTGAGCATGGCGCTTGATCTGGCCCGAAAAGGCAGCAAGGTCGTGGTGGTCGATGACGACTATCGCCTCTCCACCGGGTCGCGCGCCATCTGCTTTGCCAAGCGCACGCTGGATATATGGGATCGCCTTGGCGTGGGCCAGAACATGGTCGACAAAGGCGTTTCATGGAATGTCGGCAAGGTTTTTTTCAAAGGCGAAGAAGTCTGGCGCTTCGATTTGCTGCCCGAGCCAGGCCACAGGAGGCCGGCCTTCGTCAACCTGCAACAGTATTATTGCGAAGGCTTTTTGTACGAACACGCCGCGCAGCACCCCAACATCGAATTGCGCTGGAAACACCGGGCCGTCGCTGTCAACGACTTGGGCAACGAGGTCGAGCTTACCGTCGAGACCCCCGACAATCGCTACACACTGCATACCGACTGGCTCATCGCCTGCGACGGCGCGCGCTCGCCAATTCGCAAAATGATCGGGCAAGAAACGCACGGCCGCGTTTTTCACGACCGATTCCTGATAGCCGACGTCAAAATGCAGGCCGAGTTCCCCACTGAACGCTGGTTCTGGTTTGACCCACCCTTCCATCCCAATCAATCGGCCTTGCTGCATCGTCAGCCCGACAATATCTGGCGCATCGATTTTCAACTGGGCTGGGATGCCGACCCGGTGGAAGAAGCCAAACCGGAAAATGTGCTGCCCCGCATCAGGGCCATGCTTGGACCCGACGCCAAATTTGAGCTTGAGTGGGTCAGCATTTACACCTTCGCGTGCGGGCGCATGGACGAACTGCGACACGGCCGCATCTTGTTCGCCGGCGACGCCGCCCATCGCGTCTCCCCCTTTGGCGCTCGCGGCGCCAATAGCGGGGTACAGGATGCCGATAATCTGGCCTGGAAATTGCACCTGGTCGAGCAGGGCATGGCGCCCGATGGGTTGATCGATACCTACGCCACGGAGCGCGGCCAGGCGGCCGACGAAAATATCCTGCACTCATCGCGGTCAACCGACTTCATTACACCCAAAAGCGACATCAGCCTGTTATTCAGAAACACGGTATTGAAGCTGGCCAAGCGGTTTGAATTCGCCCGCAAACTCGTCAATAGCGGCCGTTTGTCGAGCCCTACCTGCTACACCCATTCGGCCCTAAATACGCCCGATGCCGATGAATTCTCCCCGCTGCTGCCTTTGGGCGCAGTAGCGCCCGACGCGCCAATACGTTGCACAGACGGTGAAGGCTGGTGGCTTGAACAACTGGACGGGCGATTCGTGCTGGCGGTATTTTGCCTGGCGCAACTGCCGCGGGCCGCCATCCTGCAAGATCTGGCCCAATGGCAAGCCGGCCCGATCGAACCCAAAGTCATACTGATATTGGGCCCTGACATATCCACGTCGTCTGTACCTCCCGAGTTTCAATCCGTAGTGGATGATCAATCTCTGCTGACCAAACGCTATGATGCGCAGGATCAAACCTGCTGCCTGATCCGGCCCGATCAGCACCTGGCCGCGCGCTGGCGCCGCTGCAACACCCAGAACATCCAGGCCGCCCTGCTGCGCTCAACCGGCATTCACCAAGGCTAGCCCATCATGAATACATTAAATACTCAAGGCAATTTTGCCGTTCCCGATGATTTCTACGAGCATCTGATCAACGCGCATCGCGACCTCAGCACGGAGCAAAGCCACGCCATGAATGCTGCGCTGGTTCTGCTCCTGGCCAATCATATCGGCGATCTGCACCTGATTGACGAGGCCCTGCAAAAAGCACGCGACACGGTACAAAACGAAGGGTGATCATTACTCCCTTCGGCAGCAATCGAACCACCCAGATCCAAAAGGAGCTTGGCCGCATGAGCACACTTCACTATCAAACCGGATTCGGCAACAGTTGGGCCACCGAAGCGCTGCCCGGCGCGCTGCCCGTGGGCCGCAACTCGCCGCAGATATGCCCTTACGGACTTTACGCGGAACAACTATCTGGCACCGCCTTCACCGCGCCACGCGCCGATAATCGCCGCTCCTGGCTATACCGAATCAGGCCGGCTGCTGCACAGCAACCGTTCGAACCGTACGAAGGGATTGTCGATTGGCTCAATACATTTGGCGACGGCCCGGTCACGCCCAACCCATTGCGCTGGGATCCGCAACCCGTACCCGAACAAGCCACCGACTTCATCCACAGCATACGCACCTGGGCCGGCCATGGCAGCCCGGATGAACATGCGGGCGTCAGCATCAATCTGTACGCGGCCAATCGTTCCATGCAGGACAGCTACTTCTACAACGCCGACGGCGAAATGCTGATCGTGCCGCAAGAGGGGCGCCTGCGGCTGGCCACCGAACTGGGGTTGATCGACATCGAACCCTGCGAAATTGCTGTTATCCCACGCGGCGTGCGCTTTCGTGTTCTTCTGATCGACTCCAGCGCCCGCGGCTACCTGCTGGAGAATTTCGGCGCGGCCCTGCGTCTGCCCGAACTCGGGCCCATTGGATCGAACTGCCTGGCCAATGCGCGCGACTTCCAGACTCCGGTTTCCTGGTACGAAGACATCGAGGGCGATTTCACCCTTTACGCCAAATTTACGGGCGGCTTCTGGCGCGCGCGCATCGATCATTCGCCTCTGGACGTAGTGGCCTGGCACGGAACACACGCGCCATATAAATATGATTTGCGCCGCTTCAACGCCATAGGCTCGATCAGCTACGATCACCCGGACCCCAGCATTTTCACGGTGCTGACATCGCCGTCCGACACACCGGGCACGGCAAATATGGATTTCGCAATTTTCCCGCCACGCGTGCTGGCGGCAGAAAACACGTTTCGCCCACCGTGGTTCCATCGCAATGTGGCGAGCGAATTCATGGGACTGATACAAGGTGTGTACGACGCCAAGGCAGAAGGGTTTTCGCCCGGCGGGGCGAGCCTGCACAACTGCATGATGCCGCACGGCCCCGACGCTGAAACGTTCGAAAAGGCCTCGAAGGCCGATATCAGCCAGGCGCACTACATTCGCGACACCATGGCCTTCATGTTCGAAACTCGCCGCGTCATACGCGCAAGCTCAATGGCCCTGGCTTCGCCCACGCTGCAAAGCCAGTACCATCAAGCCTGGCAAGGGCTGAAAAAAAACTTCGATCCCGCCAAACCCTGAACCTCCGGATCACTCATCATGTCATCGTTAAACGAAACTCACGACCCCAGGCTGCAAAGCTGGGTTGAATCGGCCAACATAGAGCACAATGGCTTTCCCATACAGAATTTGCCGTTCGGCATCTTCCGGCCGCGTACAGACACGCAGGATTTCCGCCCAGGCGTAGCCATCGGCGACAAAATCGTCGATCTGGCCGCGCTGGCGCAAAAGGCCCCGTTTTCAGGCAAAGCCGCGCACGCGCTGGCAGCCTGCAAGGGATCGCGCCTCAATGCACTCATGGGCCTGGGCCACGAATACTGGTCCGCCCTGCGCCTGGCGCTGTCGGGGGCCCTGCGCGCAGGCGCTGCCCAACAAAACCTGATCGAGCCCATGCTGATCCGCCAATCCGAGGCCGAATTCGACGTGCCCGCACAGATCGGCGACTACACCGACTTCTATATTTCCATTCACCACGCCACCGCCGTAGGCAAGCTGTTTCGCCCCGACAACCCGCTGCTGCCCAACTACAAATGGCTGCCAATTGGCTACCATGGCCGCGCCTCCAGTATTGGCGTGTCAGGCCAAAAATTTCACCGGCCCGTGGGCCAGACCCGCCCCGCAACTGAAGGCGCAAGCCCCGCCTTTGGGCCGTGCCAACGCTTGGACTACGAACTGGAATTGGGCGTTTTTGTAGGCGAAGGCAACCCCGCCGGCGAACGCATCAATATTGCGCAGGCCGAATCCCATGTATTTGGACTATGCATTTTGAACGACTGGTCGGCGCGCGACATACAAGCCTGGGAATACCAGCCTCTGGGCCCGTTCCTGGCCAAGAATTTTGCCAGTACCATATCGCCGTGGATTGTCACGCTTGAAGCGCTGGCGCCTTTTCGCCTTCCGTTCACGCGCGTCGCTTCGGATCCGCAACCGCTGCCTTATTTGTCGTCGCCTGAAAACTCCGCAACAGGCGCCTTCGACATCGGCCTGGAGGTACGAATAACCACCGCGCAATCGCGCGCTGCGGGCGCCAAACCCGCGCTGCTCGCACAAAGCAATTTCAAGGATGCCTACTGGAATATTGCGCAGCTCCTGACCCACCACACCGTTAACGGCTGCAATCTGCAAGCAGGCGACATGCTGGGTACCGGAACACTGTCAAGCCCTGGCCCTGATCGCGCAGGATCATTGCTGGAGCTGAATCAGGGCGGCAAGAACCCGGTGAAGCTGCCATGGGGAGAGCAACGCGTCTTTCTGCAAGACGACGACGAGATCATCTTGCAAGCCCGGTGCGAAAAGCCCGGCTACCCGACGATAAGCCTGGGCCAATGCAGCGGAATGGTCCTGCCAGCCAAGCCTTTGTAGCGGCACCCCTTGTGGGTGCCATTCTTTTACCCCGCCGCCTACGGCAAATGCATCAACACCGGAAACCAACCCGAGGACTGGGCCCATTCGATCAATTCAAACAAGGGTACGGCCAGGAAATAGGGGCTGGCGTCGCGCACCGTGTTCCATAGGCCCGATACCGAAACCGTCAGTTCGTCCGGGCCGGTCCAGTTCGAAAAACGCGGCCCGAAACGTGGTACCTTGCGGCAATATTCGCTGAACTTGACGCCGAAAACCTTGCGCAACAATCGTTCTTCTTCGTCAATCACATTATTGAACACGGCGTACACAAACAAGGCCAGGATAGGCCCTAAAAGCATGCTGCCCGACTGAGCGCCTATGCCGACCACTGCGGCTATGGAAAACCAATAGAGCGGGTTGCGGCTAATCGAGTAAGGCCCCTGGTCTATCAGCTCGGCGCCTTTGTGCCCGCCCAGATACAGCATGCACCAGCAACGCCCCAGCAAGGCCACAAGAATAAGCGCCAGACCCACCCATTCAACCGTCTGATGCATCCAGGAATCGCCTGGCCAGGACGAGGCCAGAAACGGTAAAAGGCACACAAACAACACCCCATAGGCGGTTAGCGTATTTCGCCGCCGGACCTGGACGATAGACAGGTGCCTCCAGATTTCGTCAAGGGTGTAATCGGTCGTATCCGCTGATGCCTTGCGATGACGAGTCACGATCAGAGGGTAAAAAAGCAGGCTGCACAACAGCCATGCAAGCGCCGCCGACCAAATGGTCTGGCTTAAAAAATGAGCGCCCTGGCTAATCCGCAAAAACCCAAACAGCAGCCCGGCCGCAACGGCCAAGACCAGGCCGAGCCAGCGCAAGCGGGGCTTGTTGAGCGCCCAGCCGGCAAAGTACAAACCGAACAGGGAATACCCGACGGCCGCGTGATTACTGGGCAAAGCCCCCCCCGCGCGAACGCCACCCCAAGCCCAGAATGACTTTGGCAGCAGGTCAGCCCCGCCAAACAGGGCCAGATTGAATGGTCGCGGCAAAGCGGTGCCATGCTTGAGCACCCACGCCAATACGGGAACCAGCACAAACACCGCAAACAGGGTCCACAACACGGCCCGGCACGTGGCCGATTTATGGCGGGCGCGCAGCGCCGCCACGCCGCTCGCCACAACCAGAAATGGCGCCAGCACCCATACGACCAAGTTGTCGATAGCCTCTATCAAGCCCTGATGGCGCAAGGGGAACGCATGGGTGGCCGCATCGAAAAACCTGGCCGCCACGGCCATATCAAAGCTGGAATACTCAATGCGATAAGCCAGCCAACCCAGCAACACCGAGACGCCGATAATCTGCGTCAGGACATAAAAAAAAGAATTCCGATAATACATATCGGTTGCTTGAGGCATGAACACATTCCTTTGAAAGACCGTTGGCGCGCCAACGCCACGGCGTATCTATCACATATAAACGGATAAGCGCCGTAGCATACTGCGCTTGCCGCAAATTGGACATCAAATATTACGCGATCGGAAACTAATTCAGCACTTTCCCCGGATTCATCAGCCCTTGAGGGTCCAGCGCGTGCTTGATCCGCCCCATCAGGGCCAGTTCTAGTGGATCTTTATACCGAGGCAACATATCGCGCTTTAACTGCCCTACCCCATGTTCGGCGCTGATCGACCCGCCAAAGCTGTGCACGCTGTCAAACACCAGCTCATAAAGCTCATCCTGGCGGGCGAGCAGTTCTTCTTCGGTGCAGCCCTGCCCGCGAGCGACGTTGTAGTGCAAATTACCGTCGCCCAAATGGCCGAAAATCACGTGCTGCACACCCGGAATGCGGGCCTGCAGCGCGGCGTTGGTGACTGCGACAAATTCGGCCATTTTCGATACGGGAATCGAAACGTCGTTTTTGATGCTTTTGCCGAATGCCTTTTCCGCCAGTGGAATACTTTCACGCAAATGCCAAAGCGCCTTGCTTTGGGTGATGCTCTCGGCAATGACAGCGTCGATCACCAGGTTTTCATCGAGAGTCTGGCTGACAATGGTTTCGAAGCGTTCACGGGCGTGCTGGGCGCTTTCGCTATCAGACAGTTCGAGCAAGGTATACCAGGGCAGCTGTGCCGAATCGCCCTCGAAAGGAATGCGCTGCTGCGGATAACATTGAACGACCCCGTGCAGGCACTCGCCGCCAATCAACTCGAATCCTGTCAGGCTGGCGCCAAAACCCTTGCGCGCAGCCGCCAGGACGGCGACGGCGTCTCTTACCGTACTCATGCCCAGCAACGCGGTGCATTGCGCGACAGGCAAGGGATACAGCTTGACTGTCGCCGCCGTGATAATGCCCAGAGTCCCTTCGCTTCCTATGTACAAATCTCGCAAATCGTAACCGGTATTATCCTTGCGCAAACCGCGCAGGCCGTGCCAGACTTCGCCCTGCGCCGTCACAACCTCGAGCCCGAGCACCAGGTCGCGCGTATTGCCATAGCGCAGCACCTGCGTACCGCCGGCATTGGTGCCCAGGTTGCCGCCCACCGTGCAGCTGCCCTCTGCGGCCAGGCTCAAGGGAAACAAGCGATCGGCATTGCGCGCCGCCGTTTGAGCCGCTTGCAGTATGCAGCCCGCCTCAACCACCATCGTATCGTTATCGACATCAATGCCGCGCACCTGGTTCATGCGAGTGAGCGACAGTATGATAGCTGTGCCGCTGGCGTCTGGAGTCGCGCCGCCGCACAAACTGGTATTCCCTCCCTGCGGCACGATGGGGGTGTTGCTGGCCACACACCACTTGACGACATCGGCAACCTCCTGGGTAGAACCTGGCCTGACCACGGCCAGCGCCCGCCCCTTGTAGCGTCCGCGCCAATCGTTCAGATACGGCTCTGCCTGCGTTCCGGTCAGCACGTGGGGGGCGCCCACTATTCGAATCAACTCATTCAATGCCGTCATATAGCTCTCGTCGCGCCTGGCGGCGCCTTTTTTAAAGCACTATTTTAATCATGTTCAGATCGGCGAGGCCTGCGGCGAAAATCACGCCGTGCCGCCGGTGTCCTGTGCACCTCCCGCCAATCCGCGATAATGTGAACGGTCCCGCCCCTCACTCCAAAGGAAACACATTGGCGACGCTTTCACTTCCCGCTGCGGTATTCAAGGCCTATGACATCCGCGGCACTGTGCCCGAACAACTCAATCCCGCCTTTGCACGGGGCCTGGGCCTGGCGCTGGCGCAACAGGCACGCGCGCAAAACGTACCGGCTCTGGTGGTCGGATACGATGGACGCCTGAGCAGCCCCGAACTGGCGCAGGCGCTACAGAGGGGGCTGCTGGCGGGCGGCGTCGACACCATCGACCTTGGAATGGTGCCTACACCGCTGGTGTACTTTGCAGCGCATACGCAAAAGACGGGCTCGGGCGTCGCCATTACCGGGAGCCATAATCCGCCTAATTACAATGGCTTCAAGATGATGATGGGGGGAAAGACTCTGCATGGGGAGGACGTGCAGGCGTTGAGAAAGGTGATGGAGGAGATGGGGGGGGGATGGCACCCACAAGGGGTGCCGCCACAAGGCTCCGTATTGCCACAAGATCCGGTATTGCCACAAGATCCCGTATTGCCGCAAGATCCCGTGCCGTTGCAAGGGTCAGTGCCACATGGCACACGGCAGACCTTGGGACTGATTGACGCCTATATCGAACGCGTCAGTACCGATGTGAAACTGGCCAGGGCGATGAAGATCGCGATCGACTGCGGCAACGGCGTAGGCGGCGCGGTGGCACCGCAATTATTTGCCGCACTGGGTTGCAAGGTGGATACGCTCTTTTGCGAGGTCGATGGCCGCTTCCCCAACCATCATCCCGACCCGGCCGATCCGGCCAATCTGCAAGACCTTATCGACCATGTAAAAAACAGTGACTGCGAGCTGGGGCTGGCGTTCGACGGCGATGCCGACCGATTGGGCGTGGTCAGCAAAAGCGGCGAAATCATCTGGCCCGACCGGCAGCTGATACTTTATGCGCGCGATATCCTGCAGCGCGAACCAGGTTCAACCATTATCTTCGATGTGAAATGCAGCCGCCATGTTGCTCGTGCGATCGAGCAGGCAGGCGGGCGGCCCCTCATGTGGCAAACCGGACATTCGATGATCAAGGCCAAGCTGGCCGAGACCGGCGCACCGCTGGCTGGCGAAATGAGCGGCCACATTTTTTTCAAGGAGCGCTGGTTCGGCTTCGACGATGGGCTGTACACCGGCGCACGTCTGCTTGAAATCCTGTCGCGCCACGCCGACCCTTCAGCCGTACTGGAGGCCTTGCCACAAGGCATTTCAACACCCGAGCTCAAGCTGGAGATGCGCGAAGGCGAGCCGCACGCGCTCATCAAACGCCTGCAAAACGAGGGGAAATTCCCCTCGGCGCAAAGCATCAACCCAATAGATGGGGTACGCGCCGAATACGCCGATGGGTTCGGGCTGGCCCGAGCCTCGAACACGACTCCTGTGGTGGTGTTGCGTTTTGAAGGCGACACGCGCGAAGCCCTGCAGCGAATTCAAGCGGAATTTCGTCATGCCCTATTGGCGCTCGCGCCCGACGCAAGACTGCCTTTTTAAACAATCAAAGCCTGGTAAATATCCAGGTGCGCCCGCACGACTTTGCGTATATCGAATTCACGCTCGGCCAGTTCACGGCCTGCCGCGCCAAAACGTCGGCGCAGGCCGGCATCGTCGGCCAGGCGCTGCACCGCAGCGGCCAGCGCGGCCGCATCGCGAGCCGGCACCAGCAGGCCAGTGACATCGGGTTCGATCGCATCGCGGCATCCCGGAACGTCGGTTGTCACAACCGCGCGCGCGCATGCCGCTGCTTCGATCAGCGATTTGGGCAGCCCTTCGCGATAGGACGGCAACACAGCTATATGCGCATAGGCATATAGTGATGCTATGTCCGTCTGCTCGCCCATGCACTCAACCACGCCTTCGCTCTGCCACAATTCCAGCTCGGCCGCGCTGATGCTGGCTGGGTTTCCTGGATCAGGGCTACCTACCAGCACCCAGCGCAAGCCGCTGGCACAACCGGCGCTCGCGCGCGCAGCCGCCACGAATTCACACACACCTTTATCGCGCAGCAGACGCGATACCATAATCGCCACAGGCGCCCCCCTGGGCTCGGGCGTGGCCCGGAACCAATTCAGATCGACCCCCGACCCGCGCACCATCACCACCTGCTCTGATCGAACAATACCAGCTCGGCTCAAGACTTCGCAATCGTTCGCGTTCTGGAAAATAACGCGGCTATTCGAATGCCCTAGCGCCAGACGATATAAAGCTACAGCGGCCTGGCGCACAAAATCAAAACCTTGCGTGTTGCGGGTGAACACAAACCCGAGGCCCGACACCGCCGCCACAAATGCCGGCACACCCGCCAGCCGCGCCGCGATGCCACCATATAACACGGGCTTGATCGTTACCGCATGGACCAGATCAGGGCGCACGCGACGATACAGGTGCCACAAGGCATAAAGCGTATGCAATTCCTGCAGCGGGTTCTTGCCGCTGCGGGTCATCGGAATAACGTGATGCGACAAGCCATGAGCCGTAATCTGTGCTGCGGCGGGCCCATCCATGGTGGCCACATGCACATCGAAGCCGGCCTCTTTGGCGGCCATCGCCAAGGCTAAGCGATGCGACAGAAAAAAGGCCGGATTATTCACCACATACAATAAGCGCGGCGCCCTTTGCGCTGCCCGCGTCCGTTTGGCGCATGATGGAAAATCATCAGCCAGCCGCTGCCATACGGTCTGATATGCGGCCACCATATTGTCCAGACTGTACTCGCGGCGCACCCGTTCACGTCCACGATGCGTGCGCCCGCTCGCCTCGGACGAGCCCAGAACCGCCACAGCCCGATTCATCGCCTCGGACAGCGCGGCCGGATTGCGAGCAGGTGCAATCCAACCCTCATCAGCGACAATGCTCGCGGCATCGCCCACATCGGTGACCACGCACAACGCGCCTGCCGCCATCGCTTCGGCCACCACATTGGGAAACCCTTCGGCGCAACTGGACAGGACATGCACGTCGATGGCGCTCATGATGTCTGGGACATCGTCGCGAGGCCCAAGCAAAATGACCTTGTCGCGCACATTCAGCGATGCCATCAAGGCGGCAAGCTCCGCATTCGCATCATCCATCCCCAAGCCCACCAGCACACAGCGTAAATCCCGATACGCCGCGAGGCTCAGCGCAAAGGCCCGCAATAAATTGGCATGGTCTTTAAGCGGATTCCAGCGCGCAACGCTGCCTATCAGCGGAGTATCCTCGGCCAGGCCCCAACTGGTCCGCAAGGCAATCCGGGCCTGGGGCCGAACCCGCCAACGAGACAAATCGTAGCCATTGGGAATCACCAGCATACGGTCGGCACGATAGCCCCACTCCTGGTGACGCAACGATGCGTCCTGCGCGCACGACACGATTACGCCGGGCACCAGGCCAGACAAGCGGGCGCAAACCCAGGCCAGCGCGCGCGCCGAACGGCTGCCTTGGCGCAGATTGGCGCCCGAATTGCGGATCCCCCACGACACGGCCCCAATGCCTGCCAGACGCGCCGCCACGCCGCCCAGCAGATCGGCGTGATACATCCAGGTCTGCACCACATCGGGCCGTATCTGCCGCAACAAACGATACAGACGCCAGACGCCAGCGGGCGACAGGCGCCCGGGCCGCATGTTCAAACAATAAACGTCGATCCCCGCCGCGCGCAGGCGCGGTCCAAACACGCCGTCGTCGCCCAGGGAAATAACGATACTGCGGCTGGCTTGCGAGGACGCCGTCACCAACCTGTGCAACACCGTCTCCGCACCGCCCAGCCCTAAGCCGGAAATGATGTGTACGACTTGCAAAGAGGTATCCTCTACTGTCGTCATCCGATTCACGCGCCTTTGCGCTCCTCATGCAAAATCCCCGCCTGTTCCATCAGCCGATCCCAGGAATCAAGCACGGCAGCCAAACCATAGCGCTTGCGCACCGACTGGGATCCGCAGTCGGCCAAGATCCGGCGCAAGGCAGCGTCTCCCAGCAGGCGGTCCAGTCCTTGCTTCAGGGCTTGCTGATCGGCCAGGGGAACCAACAGCGCATCCTCGCCGTTGCGCGTCATCTCGCGCGGGCCGCTGGGGCAATCAAGCGCCAGGCACGGAAGGCCTATCGCCATCGCTTCCAGCAACACATTGGGAAACCCTTCCACCCGGGAGGTCAGGGCAAACGCATGGGCCTGCGCCAAGTGCCGCCAGGGCGTATCAGTACGGCCCGGCAAATCCACACGCGAGGCAAGTCCGGCCGCGTCTATTTGGCGCTGCAAGGCATCGCGCATGGGGCCTTCGCCCCAAATGGTCAGATCCCACTCTGGCCGCTGGGCCGCAATCGCGCTGAAGGCGTCAATAAGCAAATCGAACTGCTTGGCAGGCACCAGACGGCCCATGGCGGCCAAGCGAAAGCGACCATTGGCATCGGGCACGCAGGCCGCAAGCCTGGCATCGAACAACTCGGGCGGCACGGGATTGGCAATCACCGCGAGACGCTCGATTCCGGGCATCATCCGCTTGAAAGGCGCCACGCTGGCTTCAGCCTGCACGGTGACCAGGTCGGCGAATCGATAGGTGATTTTGCGCAAAAGCCGCAAGACCCACCCCACATTTCGGCTAAAAGCAGGGTTGCTGCGCTCACACACAATGATGGGGATCCCCAAGCCGCGCGTGCTAAGCAAAGCCACAACATTGACGTTCGTCAGAAACGAAACAATCAGGTCGGGGTTTTTCTCCCGGATCAGGCGACGCAGCGTGAACCACTTTTTGAATCCGGCCGGCCCGGGCACATGCAGGCGCTTTATACGATCCGCCAGCCAAACCAACTCGACCCGATCCGACACCGGATAAAAACACGAGCCCTTTTTTGTATAAGTCGGCACCAGGGTAACCACCTCGCCGCGTGCCGACCAGGCATTAGCGAGCGTCGCCGCCACGCGTTCCGCCCCGCCCGCGTGCATGGAGCTGACAAGGAATGCAATTTTCATTGCAGGCCCGGGCCCGGGCGCACCGCCGCTTCGTCCAGCCACGCCTGCATCATCAGTATGCTCCACAAATGCGTGCTCCAGTCCCGCTTGCCCGACTGATGCTCACGCCATTTACGCAAGACCGACGCGGTGTCGAACAAGCCCTCGCGGCGCAATCGGGCCGGATCAAGCAGGGCGGCGCCCCAGTCCTTCAAAGGCCCGCGCAGCCAGGTTCCCAGCGGAACCGAGAAACCTTTTTTCGGACGATCAACCAGGGCTCTGGGCACGTGTCGGTACAAGAGCTGGCGCAACAACCATTTGCCTTGCCCATCTCGAATTTTATAATCCAAAGGCAAGCGCTGCGCAAACTCGAACACCCGATGATCGATTATCGGCACGCGCGTCTCCAGGCTAACCGCCATCGCAGCTCGATCGACCTTCACCAGGATATCGTCGGGTAAATACGTGATGGAATCGAGCAGGGTCATTTGTTCAAAAAAGCGATCATCCGATTCCGCATCGAAGGCCGTGGATGGCGCCTGGGCGTCGAGCACCACTTGCGCAGGATCTTTCCAATACGATACAAACTGCTGATAGAAGCGGCCCGGATGCGTCGCGCCAGCCAACTCGGCCAGCTTGACGAACTGATCTCGCGCGTATCCAGCCGGCATCAGGCGCGCGCCGAATCGGCCCAAAACCGACGCGGGCGTACGCAACAGACCCGGCATGGCTTCATGTCTGTCCCACCAGCGTTGGGCGCGAAAATAGCGCGAATACCCGCCAAACAATTCATCGCCGCCATCGCCCGACAAGGCGACAGTCACGTGCTGGCGCGCCATTCGGCTCACGAGCATGGTGGGAATCTGCGACGAATCGGCAAATGGCTCGTCGTAGACCGACGAAAGGCTGGGCACAACCGCCAGAGCATCGTGCGCCGTAACATAAAGTTCGGTATGAGACGTGCCCAAGTGCCGAGCAACGGCCTGGGCATGTTCGGCTTCGTTGTACGCGACCTCGTCAAACCCGATGGAATAGGTATTGACGGCCTGTGCATTGTGGGCCTGCATCAGCGCCACCACGACAGAAGAATCAATCCCCCCCGACAGGAAAGCACCCAGCCTGACATCGGCCAGCATCTGCCCTTTAACGGCCAAGCCCAGCACCTCTTCGAGCGCATCGACGGCCTGTTCATCGGACGCAAAGTACAAGGCTTGTTCCCGAGCCTGGCGCGCCACAGTTTGCGCGGACCAATAGACCCGCGCCGGCGGTACTTCCCCATGTCGCAGCTGCTCTTCGTTCAGCTCCAGCCAGGTGCCCGGCAGCAACTTGCGCATGAAACGATAAATACTCCAGGGTGCCGGAATATAGTTGTGGCGAACCAGCAGCGACAAGGCACGTCGGTCAATTTCCCTGGAAAATCCAGGTATGCTGACCAGCGCCTTCAATTGCGACGCGAAGACAAAATTGCGTCCTGCAAAGCCCATATACAAAGGCTTTTCACCCAAACGATCACGCATCAGCGAAAGGGTTTTCCGCTGCCGGTCCCAGAGCCCCATGGCGAACATGCCCACCGCGTTGAGCAGGGTCTGCTCCACGCCCCAGGCGACGAACCCGGCCAAAAGAGTTTCCGTGTCTGAATGGCCGCGCCAGGCGGGCGCGCGGCCCTCGGCCTCGATCATGGCCCGCAATTCAAGATGGTTGTAAATTTCCCCGTTGAACACCAGCGAGTAACGCCCGCAGGCCGACAACATGGGCTGATGCCCTTCGGATGATAGATCAAGAATAGCCAGGCGCACATGGCCCAAGGCTATGCCGGCCTGCGCATCTTGCCAAAAGCCCTCGCTATCTGGCCCACGCTGCCGGATGCTTTGACAGCTGCGTTCGATGACGGCCTGCTTATTAGGCAACGCGCCCCAAATCCCAACGATTCCGCACATGATCCTCTCGCTCTACGCCAAGCCTGGCCAGGCTCGATCAGTCATTTTCAAAAACATGGCGCCACAATGCCATCACGCGAACCACAGAGAACCGATCGCGCACATCTACCGCTCGCCGAGCCAAGGCTTCGCGCTCGGCGCGATGAGTCATCAGCTCGTACAATTGCGCCGCTAGTGCCTCGACATCCTCGCAAGGCTTGACCAACACGCCGTCAATACCGTTGCGCACAATTTCACGCGGGCCGGTTTCGCAATCGAACGCGACGGCGGGCATCCCGCTCGCCATGGATTCAATCAGTGTATTGGATAAACCCTCGACCCGGGAACTGAGCACATATAAATCGGACTGCGCATACCACTGTCCGACATTTCCCGCCCGGCCGGGCATTGTGATGCGTCCGCCCAAGCCGCTGGCATCGATCTGTTGCTGCAAATCATTGCGGCTATCACCTTCGCCCAGTATGACCAGATCCCAATCAGGCACATGGGCCGCCAGCATCTGGAAGGCCCGCAGCAAAATGTCGAAGCCCTTGTGGGGATGCAGGCGCCCCACGGCAAGCAAACGGAAGCGCCCGTTCTTTTCGGGCGGAGGCAGGAGCGGGTCGGCGACCGCCAGAGGCCAGTGCACCGCATTGGGAATCACCACGACGGCCGATCCCGGCACATTCTGTTGCAGCCACTGCGCCGTGCCCGTAGTCAGCGCGACAACCTTGGCAGCCTTCGGGTAAGCCCAACGTCGCAGACGCAACCACATCGGGCTGAGGTCCTGAGACGGCGGATGAGTATGCTCGGTGGCAATCACCCGGCAAGCTACGCCGCGTGCCGCAACGATGGCCAGCACCGAGGCGGTCGTCATCATGCCCAGCACGATCGTTGGCCGCTGGCGCCGAATCAGGCGTCGCAGGCTCCAGACGCGACGCAAATTGGCCAGCACGCCGGCAAGGCGTCCGTTGCTGGAGGCCGCCGTACCGAGGACTACACGTTGCACCGACGGATGCAGTGCATAGGCATCGCCCCTTGCATCGGTTTGTGTCGCCACCGTAACTTTATAGCCATGATCGACCCAGAAAGCGCTTAAATCGGCGGCGACCCGTTCGGCGCCTCCGCCGTTAAGCGAATAAATCACAATCATCAAATGAGGAGCGCGGGCTGGGTAATTCAAAACAATACCTGTACGGATATAGGATCAGGACGAGCGGCGGCGGGCGTCTGGCGCCACACGCAGCGCTACGACGACATAGCAAGTGTAGGACAATGCATACATCACACTGGTGGCCAGCATGATGCCAGCCACGCCCATAACCGGCGCCAGCACTGTATTCATGACAGCTTTCAACGCAAAGTTGGCGATCGCTATGGATGCCATGATCCGATAGCGGTTCTGGCTTGCCAGCAGTTGAACGAGTATTAGAACGCCAAAATAAAAAGGCAATTGCAGTAAGCCCCAGCGCAGGACATGGGCCACGGTAGCCGTGTTCTCAGCCGTAAAGGCACCGCGCTGGAACAGCAATTCGACGCCCCAGGGCGCCAGAAACCAGCCTACCAAGGTTACCGCCGCGCCCGTCAGCAGCATCAGCGCCGACCACTTCAGCGCGGTCCTGCGGGCGTGGGCCACATCGCCACGACCTTGTATATCGGCCAGCACCGGCAACGCGGCGCGTCCCACCGACGCCGCGCCAATCCCCAGTACGAGCGACAGCAGCCTGGCCGCATACCCCAGCGTGGCATTCGCATTGGCGCCCAGGTTGGCGGCGGTGTATTGATCAATAGGCCCGACAAAGCTCATGGCGACCTGACCGAGCACCATAATTCCGGCCGCCTTGACCAGGTCGGGCCAATGCCCTGATTGCAGACTGAAGATGGGGCGTCCCCACATGCCATCGGCTCTGGACGCCAGCCATAGCAGCCATGCCGACTGGATTGAGTAGCCCACCAGCGTGCCCCACAGCAAAGGCCCCACATCATCGACCGACGAGGCCAGCACCCAGATCAGGATCGCCACTGCCGGGACACTGTCGAGCAAGGTATTGATGTGCCGCTCATGTGCGCGCAGGCGCGCCGCGCTGATTCCCGTCATCAAGGTCAATAATGCAGCCGGAGCAAACGCCAGCGTAAGCTGCGAGCTCATGACCCGTACGTCGCCAGGCAGGCCGCGGCCAGCCACCTGCAGCACATACGGCCAGCCGAAATAAATCACTACCGCCAGAACCAGCCCCACGACGAGGGCCCAGGCCTGTAGCTCGCTCAAGAACCGAGCACGGATGGCGGAATCTTCGTAACGCGTACGCACCAGCACCGGGATCAGCACCACCGACAGCGCGCCCACCAACGTAATGGGCAGCCAGTTGGCCATGGTCAGGGTGAACTGATAGGCGTCAACGACGCTGCTTACGCCGTATCGGTAAGCGACCGCCATTTCCTTGACCGCGCCCGCCGCTTTTCCCAACAGGAGAAAAAAGGCAACCCGGGCCGCTCCTTGCGCGATGCGCCGATGGTCGGAATGCAGGCTGGCGAGCCGCTCGGCGAATGTTTTCAAGTCAACGCAGGAATTGCGTATACCAAGGCATAGCCACTTCCAGGCCTTGCACAATATTGTGCAAGGGCTCGTATCCCAGCAGCCGCTTTGCCTTGCTGATGTCAGCTTGGGAATGGCGCACGTCGCCAGCGCGAAAATCGGCATAAACCGGTTGCCTGTCGTACACAACGCCGGTATTGCCCAGTGCACGAGCCAGGTAATCGAACAGCTCGTTCAGACTGGTGCGTGCGTTATACGCGACGTTGTAAACCTGGTTGATTCCCTCTGGCTGGGCCAGAGCGGCCAAGATATTGGCCTGCACGGCATTTTCCACAAAACAGAAGTCCCGGCTGGTTTCGCCGTCGCCATTCACCACTACTTCTTCGCCATGTATCATGGCGGCCACCCATTTTGGAATCACCGCCGCGTAAGCTCCGTTGGGATCCTGACGTTTGCCAAATACATTGAAGTAACGCAGGCCAATGCTGCCAAAGCCGTAAGAACGGGCGAACACATCCGCATATAGCTCATTCACAAATTTCGTGACGGCATACGGAGACAAGGGCCTGCCGATATGGTCTTCAACCTTGGGCAAGGCCTCGTGGTCACCATAGGTCGAGCTTGACGCCGCATAGACAAAAGACTGCACGCCAGCGTCGCGGGCCGCCGTCAGCATATTCAAGAAGCCGCCGATATTGACATCGTTGGTCGTGATCGGATCGGTCAGAGACCGGGGTACCGAACCCAGCGCCGCCTGATGCAAGACGTAATCGATACCCTTGACCGCTGCCTGGCAGGCCGCCAGCTCACGAATATCGCCCTCATGAAACGTAAAACGGGCCCACTGCTCGGGCGTAACTGTCTGCTGGACTTCATCAAGGTTGTACTGATGGCCCGTGGCGAAGTTGTCCAACCCCACCACGTTCTGGTTCAGTGTCAACAACGTTTCGAGGATATTCGATCCGATGAATCCGGCGCAGCCGGTTAGCAGCCAGGTTTTAGGCTCATGACGCAAAGTCGCCATTACTTCTTGATAACGGGTAGTCATCATAATTCCTTCGCTACAAATTACAGTCGTAAATCGGATTCGTCGGCAGCCAATATGTACTTCAGGTCGTACACCACGTGGTCCGCCTTGCCCAATGCATGAATGGCCTGCGCGCCCATTTTGGCAAACTGCTCATGCGCCACGGCGACAATAATACCGTCGTAGGCGCCTGGCTGCGGCGCCGCCACAGGCTTGAGGCCGTACTCGTGCTGCGCTTCGGCCACCTCGACCCATGGATCGTACACATCGACTTCGATGTTGTATTCCCCCAGTTCACGCACAATATCGACCACCCGCGTATTACGCAGATCGGGGCAGTTTTCTTTGAACGTCAACCCCATCACCAGCACGCGCGAGCCTTGCACTTGTATGCGGCGCTTGGTCATGGTCTTGACCAGTTGCGACACGACATAGCCACCCATGGAATCGTTAAGCCGCCGGCCCGCCAGAATAATTTCCGGGTGATAGCCGATAGCCTGCGCCTTGTGCGTCAGGTAATAGGGGTCGACGCTGATGCAGTGGCCGCCCACCAGGCCTGGGCGAAACGGCAGAAAATTCCATTTGGTGCCAGCCGCTTCAAGCACGGCCAGCGTATCGATGCCCATCTTGTTGAAAATCAGGGCCAGTTCATTGACCAGGGCGATATTCACATCGCGCTGGGTGTTCTCGATAACCTTGGCGGCTTCGGCCACGCGTATAGAGGGCGCCTTGTGCGTACCCGCCACAATAATCTGCTTGTACAGAGTATCAACCAGCTCGGCAATTTCGGGTGTAGAGCCCGATGTGACTTTCTTGATGGTCGATACGCGGTGCGTCTTGTCGCCCGGGTTGATGCGCTCGGGACTATAGCCGGCAAAAAAGTCTTCGTTAAAGTGCAGGCCGGAAATACGCTCCAACACAGGCACGCAGACTTCTTCGGTAGCCCCCGGATAGACGGTGGATTCGTAGATCACCAGATCGCCGCGCTTGAGCACCTTGGCTATGGTTTCGCTGGCACGCACCAAAGGGGTCAGGTCGGGCTGCTTGTATTCGTCGATAGGCGTGGGCACGGTGACGATAAACACATTGGCCTGGGCCAACTGCGCCGCCTCGCAGCTAAAGCTCAGGTGGCTCGCACTGGCCAACTCGGGGCCATCCACCTCGAGCGTGTGATCATGCCCGTTCTTAAGCTCGGTAATCCGGCGCGCATTGATGTCAAAACCAAGCACCGAGCGCTTCTTGCCGAACTCCACGGCCAAAGGCAAGCCCACATAACCCAGCCCCACGACCGCAAGTTTCACGTCTTGAATTTGCAACTGAATCTCCTGCATTGAGCGCTGAAAAGAAAAATTTTAAGATAACATGCTTTTTCGTGCTTGCCGCCACCCCAACCTTGCCACAGCATCTTTGTAGCGGCAAGGTTGTGGCGGCACCGGAACCCTGTAGCGGCACCCCTTGTGGGTGCCATCTATCCTATTCTTGCCACCATGGCAGCCACAAGGGCTGCCGCTACAGCTACATGTTGCTATTTGCCGTCATCCATTTTGCCCGCCCCCTATTTCGGCTTGGCATTGCGGCGTATCGATGGCAATAAAAGCCACGCGGGACGGCGCCAGGACACCAGTCTTTTATACAACCAGATATAAACCGCTGAAAAAACCAGCATGCTTGCGCACAGCGCCCACGCGTTATCCCACCAGATCGTCGCCGGCACCAGGCCGATGAGTGTCAGCACCCATAAATACGGCGACGTCATGGCGTTGCAAAGCGCCGGCACGGCATGGCGACTATCGCGGCTGAATGTCACGCGCACCAGACGCCGAAATACCAGTTGATGCAGATGCAGGGCATCGGGCTGGTCGACCGGGGTGCCGCGCTTGAAGCGCCTGCGCCAGATTGAAAACAGGGTTTCGAATACGGGATAAAACAAAACAGCCAGGGCGTAAAAGGGTGACACACTGGGGTTACGCACCACTAGTTGTACGGCCAGTTCAGCCAGCATGAACCCCAGGAAATAGGCGCCGCCATCGCCCAGAAATACACGCCCGAACGGAAAATTCCAGACCAGAAAGCCCAGAGTCGCCGATGCCAGCGCGGCCGCAATCAGAAAAATTGGAACGTCATGCACTTGCAAAGCCACCAGACCCAGCGACAGCGCCATCAGGGTAGCCACCATCCCTGCCAAGCCGTTCATCCCGTCAACGATGTTCAAGGCATGCGTGCAGCCGCCAACCGCTACCACAGTAAACACCAGCGATATCGGCCAAAAACCAAGCACCCAATCCACACCGGCCAGCCCCACCCTGGACACTCCCCCTAATAGCCACCAGGCGATGGCGGCCGAAGCAAAAGCAGCCAGCAAACGCTTGCCCGAGCCAATGTCTTTGGTGATGTCCTCGAGCAAGCCCGCGACGAATACAGGCAAAGCAGCGATGAATAAAACCGGCCACAACCAGGTGAGCGTCATGTTGCGCGGGCCAAGCACCAGCAGGCCGGCCAGACTGCCGGCCAACACTGCCAGCCCCCCTACCCGCGGCGTTGAGCGCGAGTGCGAAGCCTGGGGTTTATGAAGATCGGAATCGCCGGTAAAAGCACCATGCCAACGTTCGGAGGCCACAATCAGGCCGCCGATGGTAAACGCCACAATACAGATATATAGCCAGGTTACCGTATCCCAAGTTTGATGCGAGGCCACAAAACTCCCATACGCGATTGAATGTGACCATTATCCAATGAATTAATGAAAGGCCGCAGATAAGCGCAGTAATAAATGCAACAAAAAAATCATACTGCCATCCATCACGAGTACCGCGAGTCGCCAAGTGCAGAAAAACAATAAAAAAAAGCCCGAGATCGTAAGATCTCGGGCTAAATCCACCAAAGGAGGAGGGTGGAGGAGACAACCGTGGCATGTCAGGCTACTAAAGCATTACGCTTGAGACCGCGTGGTTGGGGTTTTCCCTCTGCAATCACGTTTCGACATCCGATAACCAAATTGTATAGCGATTTTTTGTGCATTGCAAGATCAACCATAAAAAAATATGCAAGCAATCGCTTCCGTTGCTTTTTTACACCGGCCCGCTCTCTCGATGCTCTACTCTGCCCGGCATTAATATTTGATTACAAATCAGCATTAACCCTATATCCAGTAGGACGTGCGAGTCATCAGTTTTGCCATGCCGCGCATCGCCAGTCGGACAGGCTTGGGCAAGGGGAGGCCCCCGTGCTCTTGTGCCGTGGTGCGATGCCGGATTTCGTCGTCGCGCATTTGCTCGACTATCCGTCGCGAACGCCCATCCTGGCTGGGAAGCAGCTTCAGATGCTCCGCCAGGTGCTGCTCGACCTGGGACTCGGTTTCCGCCATAAAACCCAGGTTTTTCGACCGGCCCGCCCAGCCCGCCGCCATGCCCAGGGTAAGGGAACCCACGTACCACAGCGGGTTCAGATAGCTCGGCCGACTATTCAATTCTTGCAGCCTATCCTGACACCAGGCTAAATGATCCATCTCTTCCGAGGCGGCCTGCGAGAATAAATGTTTGATTTGTGCATCGCCGCAAAAAACCGCCTGGCCACGATACAAAGCTTGCGCACAAACTTCGCCTACATGGTTAACCCGCATAAGCCCAGCGGCATGTTTTTGCTCTGCCGGGGACAGCTCCGGCGGCGCTGCGGCGGGCTTGCCGGCGGGATTGGGCCGACCGGCCACCGCCGCCCCGCCCAATACCTGCAAGGCGCGCCCCATCTCGGACAACATAGTATCCAGGCGGCCCTGGCGCCGCAAAAAAAGATCAGATTCCCGCAACGCAAACGGCTTGATCATCATATTCAATCTTTATAAAAGCGCAGCCATTGCTCCCGCTAATGGCTTGAGAATTACCGGCTTAAAAACCGCCGAACGACCTTCATCGACACAGCCAGCCAAAGCAAGGGTAACACTATCGAAAGCGCCACCAGCCAGCGTCCGGCAATTATCTGGTCGTCGGGCAAATAGAAATTGCACAGGCGCACCGAATCGCTCTGATACAAGAGACCCACGACCGCAGCCATCCAGCAAAAGCCGCCCAGAAAAAACAGCTTGATGACCGTATTGGCCCGTTTTATGGAGTCAAGCAGCACCATCCCCAGAAAAAAGAGAACCAAGAACTTCAAGGCTTCTGCCAGCATAAACGTTTGCACCTGGTCGAGCGCCTTGGGAAGCATCCAGTAGGCGCCCGCCAGACTCGCCAGCAACAGGCCAGGCACGCCAAACTCATCGAATTGCCGATACCGCGCCAATACCCGCTGAAAAAAGCCGGGGGCACGACCCGATTTCTGCGACAAGCTCAAGCCTTGGGCGGCAAAGACGCCGGCAAACAAAATGGCGGGAATATGCACCAGCATGTGCAGGGCCATCGAACTGGTGAGAGGGACGACGAAAACAACCGCCGACAGCAAGAGCGCGGCGCTTGCCAACCCGCAATACGCGGCGGGGCTGAATCCGGCAAGGAAGGCAATGGCTTTCATGGCTGCACCGCCGCCATTGCTGCAGTTTTTTCCCGCTTATCAATCAAGACCTGCGTCCGCGCGAATCCCAGCACGGATTGTGGATCGCTTACATCAATGATGCGTGCCAGGTGGCCATCGGCCGTCACGATATGATAGGCCCCGTTATGCACATACTGCCCCAAAGGAGCCGGAATCACGACGATGCCAAACCCGGCCAGCAATTTGCGGCGTTCGGGGGCGTCCACCGCCATCGCAAACTGCCACACACGCGGGTCGGCACGCTGGCTGCGTGCGTAGCGCGCCAATTCTTCGGGCTTATCGGTCGGGTCGAAACTAATGCTTAAAAGACGTATGCGATGTTCTAGATGTTGTGCGACGATAGCCGCCTGCAGTTGCTGGAATTCCGAACCCATGGCCAGGCACAGCGACATGCAACGGGTATAAATGAAATCGACGATGGTCACGCGGCCATCGGACTGCAAGATGTGAAGTAATCTACCCTGGCGGCCCGAAGCAAAGCTCAAGGCCGCATCGGGCAGCGCGCGCGGATGGCTGGCCACCGAGTTTCTGCGGCCGGACTCGGTCGTCACTACGGTAAAGCCGTCGGTTTGCGCGTAGATGGCTCCGATGCCCAGCGTGCAGACCAGCAAGAGCGCAAAAACAAGCTTCATGCCGCGCTCTTGCGACGCTTATTTGAGACTGGCGAGTTCGGCATCGCCGTTCCACGGTTTTTCATGGCTTTGCGTTGCAGCACGCTGTGCCTTGACCAGGGCGGCATCGATTTTTTCAGCCTTGTTGCCGAAACTGGATCGAACGTGGCTCAGCACTGCGGCAATTTCCTTATCGTTGAGCTTGTCCTTGAAGGTGGGCATCTGGCCTTTGTAAACCGTCCCTTTGACGGTCAGACTCCCGTCTATGCCGTGCAAGACAATTTGCACAACGACCGAGGGCTTGCCCAGCACCCACTCGGAGCCGGCCAACGGCGGAAACACACCCGGCAAACCTGCGCCGGTGGCCTGATGGCAGGCGACACAGTGCGTCGCATACACTTGCGCGCCATCAACAGTACCCGTCGACGAGCCTTTGGCCACCACAAAATCGGCCGCTACACGATGATCTCCGATCGAGGGATCGTTGACCTGCTTGCTCATCGCCAGATAGGCAAGCGCCGAGGCAAACACCGCCCCGACAATAATAAGTACCGCCCACGGTATAGGCCGCGAGCCTTCGCTGGGCTCGGGCATTTCCCGTTTTTGTGCACTCAATTCCTGTTCTGTATCCGACATTGCGCTTCTCCCACGGCCCGGCACCTCCCGCGATGCCGTGATCGGTTTTATTTTCCAGCATTCAGCTCGTTCTTGATCGGGTAAGTGTGATCAAGGCCCAAAAGATACTGAACCAGATCCACCGCCTCGGGCCTTGCCACGACCACTTGTCCGATCGGCGCGAAGCCCGGTGGGAGATTCACGACCCGATCTCCCGGCCCCGCCTTGTCTTTGACCTCGAACAGAAACGGGTACGAAGGCATGATGCTGCCCGGCGTATAGGCGCGCGGCTGATAGAGGTGGCCCAGATTCCAGTCGGCACTGGGCTGACGCGCGCCGATATTGAACAGATCGGGGCCGGTGCGCATATCGCCCAGCAAATGAGGCGAATCGTAGTAGTAATCGCCGGCGACGGGAGCGCGCCCCCAGCCGCGTTTGAAATCGGCGGGAGTTTGCCCCTGGCTGCGCGGTTGCTGCGAATGGCAATACACGCAGCCATTCGCTATGTAGACGTTGCGCCCGCGCAACTGTTGCGAGGTATAAGGCTTCAAACCCGGTGACGGCTTGACATGAGACAACTGCATGTAGGGCACGATCACCAGAGTGGCCGTAGACAAGGCCAGCGTCACCATGGCGCCGCTAAGCAGTTTGACTTCGCTTTCCATGATCAGACTCCTTCCAGCGCAACAACAGCGCGAGCCGGCTTATGAAACAAGGCCGGCCCGACACGCGACGGGCCATTGCGCAACGCCATCGCCACAAAATGGAAGGCAAAAACCACATGCCCCAGCGTCATGATGCTGCCGCCCACCGTGCGTGCTTCCAGATACGGGATGGTGAGGCGCACCGAGTCCATGAACGGCCTTGAGGCGTCGAGCATCGCCAAGCCCTGCAACCAGCCGCCGATGGACAGAAAAATGAAATAAATGGCAAAGCCGATGGTAATCAGCCAGAAATGCAAGGCAATCAGCTTGGGGTAAGGCCATTCCCAGGACATCACACGCGGCATCACAAAATAGATGGCGCCAAACATCACAATGGAGAAAAAGCCATACAGACCCAAATGCGCGTGAGCCACCGTGAAGTGGGTAAAGTGCGTCACGGTATTGATGCTGCGCAAGGCCTCGAAGGAGCCCTGTAAAGAGCTTAATGTGTACATCATCCCGCCCAGCACGATAAATCGCAGGGTCGGCGAGTAAAACAGGGTCTTGAAGTGACCGCGCATCGTCAGATGCTGATTCACCGAGAAGGCGATTACCGGCACGATCATCATGATGCTTTGCACGATGGAAAGCGTGATCAGCCAGCCCGGTACCGGGCCACCCACCAAATGGTGGCCACCCACCTGCCCATAAAAGAAGGCCAACGCCCAGAACCCCAGCAAAGACAGGTTATACGACTGAATCGGACGGCCTATGATCTTGGGCAGGAAGTAGTAAACCGTGGCCAGCGCGATGGGGGTGTAATACAGGCCCAGCACATTATGGCCAAACCACCAGTTCATAAGGGCCTGCTCCACCCCAAAATGCACCGTTGGCACCTTGGCCACGAGGTACAGAACCGGAAACCAGAACAAGGCGGCGCCGATGTACCAGATAGATACGTAAAGATGCTCAACACGCCTGTTTTGCAAGGTGTAGACCAATGGCAGGCCAATAAGGGCGCCGCCGACCACCAGCAATATACTGATCTGCCAAGGGATTTCCAGCCACGGCAGGCCGCTTTGGAAGCCCGCCGCGATACTGCCCAGGCCGGCGATCAGGCCGGCATTCCAGAGCATGGCGCCAAGCAAGGCGAAGCGGCCACCGACCAGCTCGGTTTTCAGCAGGCGAGGCAACATCCAGATGGCAATGCCAAAGGCCGCCATGGGACACCAGCCATACGCCACCATATTCAGATGCAAAGTGCGCGTGCGACCGAACGTCAGCCAGGCCTGACTGACCAGAAAATCGGGATCATGCAGCTTGATGGAGCTGATCAGACCCATGACCGAGGCAAATACCAACCAGACGATCGCGCACGACAGAAAGACGAAAACCACCAGCGCTGTGGAACGGTCGGCGTGAATTCGATCGGCGATCTCGGCGCGCAGGCGAGCCGCCTTGGCCGGATCGTCGGGCGCCTGATGCGCGCCCATCGTATTTTGCAGCTCGGCAAGCTGGCCCGAGCTTAGCGCGGGCTCTTCGACCTTGCCGATTTCCCCCTCGGAGAAAATGACGCGGGCAGCCGCCGGATTATTGTCGAAAAGGTGTTTGCGCAAGGACCAGATAAAAACAAACAATCCGGTGACCGACAAGATAAAGGTGAGAAGCAGTACGGTGAGAGTATCCATGACGATCCGATTAGGACAATGCTCGCGAAGGCATGCGATTAAAATAACAGACGTAGTATAAAATCAGAGGGTGTTGACCTGCGGTCAAATCCCTCTGTGCAATCTGGCTATTATCAATGCGTTGCGCCTTGCGGCGCGATCGGCATATGGCCACCTCTCATAGAGTAATAGGGCTAATTCAAATGGAATGTACGATCGATTGGGGCGGCCCGCAGGGCATGTTGTTTATGGCCACAACGGGCAGCGGCCACGTCGCCGCCATGGACGGTGCGCCCGACGGCGGCGGCCACAATCTGGCACCGCGCCCCATGGAAATGCTGCTGGCGGCCACGGGGGGCTGCACCGCCTACGATGTAGTGCTTATCCTGAAACGCGGACGGCACGCGGTGAGCGGCTGTCAGGTCAAGCTCAGCGGCGAACGCGCCCAAACCGATCCCAAGGTGTTCACCAAGATACACTTCGCTTTCACGGTAACGGGCGCCAATTTGCCACAGGCGGCGGTTGAACGCGCGGTACAGTTGTCGCACGAAAAATACTGCTCGGCCTCGGCCATGCTCGCCAAGACGGCCGAAATCACCTGTTCAACCACAGTCGTCAACGCGTAGCCATGCATCAGTACGAAGATTTCATGCGCCATGTGTACGAACAGGGCCAGGCCAAGACCGACCGAACCGGCACTGGCACGCGTTCGGTTTTCGGGCATCAGATGCGTTTCGATCTGGCTGAAGGGTTCCCCTTGGTCACGACTAAAAAACTGCACACTCGAAGTATCTTTATCGAGCTGCTGTGGTTTCTGCAGGGCAGCTCGAACGTGCACTGGCTGCAAGAGCAAGGCGTCAGCATCTGGAACGAATGGGCCGATGCCGCCGGCAATCTCGGCCCCGTCTATGGCGTGCAATGGCGCTCCTGGCCCACGCCCGACGGCCGGCACATCGACCAGATCACGCAAGTCATCGAGCAAATACGCCAGAACCCCGACTCGCGCAGGCTGATCGTGTCGGCCTGGAATGTGGGCGAAATCGCCAATATGGCGTTGCCGCCCTGCCATGCTTTCTTCCAGTTTTATGTGGCTGCAGGCAAACTGTCGTGCCAGCTTTACCAGCGCAGCGCCGACATCTTTCTGGGTGTGCCTTTCAACATTGCCAGCTACGCTTTGCTTACCCACATGGTGGCGCAGCAATGCGATCTGGAAGTGGGCGACTTCATCTGGGTGGGCGGCGACTGCCATCTGTACAGCAATCACTTCGAGCAGGTAAAAGAGCAATTGTCGCGCACGCCCTACCCCTATCCCCGGCTGACTATCAAGCGCAAACCTGCATCCATTTTCGACTACCACTACGAAGATTTCGAGGTCGTGGGCTACGAATCCCATCCTCACATCAAAGCGCCCGTTGCCGTCTAAATGCCAAGCCGCATGCCGCCTCCCGTTGTCAAAATCGTTGTAGCCTATTCGGATAATCGGGCCATCGGTCGCGACAATACCCTGCCATGGCGGCTGCCCGGCGACCTGGCCCATTTCAAGCGCACCACGCTAGGCCACCCCATCATCATGGGGCGCCATACCTGGGAGTCTCTGGGGCGGCCGCTGCCTGGCCGGCGCAATATCGTCATCAGTCGCCAGGCCGACTACACAGCCATTGGGGCAACCGTATTGGGGTCTCTTGCGCAGGCCCTTTCCGTCTGCCAGGACGAGCCCAGCGTCTGCATTATCGGCGGCGCGCAAATCTATGCCCAGGCGCTGCAATACGCCCATGAAATCGTGGCGACCGAAGTCCATGCACATGTCGACGGCGACGCCTTCTTTCCCGTGCCCGAACCCCAGCAATGGCAGGAAACCGAGCGCCTGGTCCAAGCCGCTGAAAACGGCTACCACTTCGATTTCGTAACGTACCAACGCCGGTCGCCCCCCCCTGAACCCCAGATGTAGCGGCACCCCTTGTGGGTGCCATCAATGATGTAGCAGCTCCCCTTGTGGGTGCCATCAATGATGTAGCGGCACCCCTTGTGGGTGCCATCAATGATGTAGCGGCACCCCTTATGGCTGCCATCAAATTATTGCGCCGCGCCCACGCGCCGCATGAATTTCCACAACAAGGGATCCAGGGAATGCGCCACGTTAAAACGTATCCAGTCCGAGTCGGACTGCTCTGGGTCGAAATACAGGCTGGGCGCCAGCCATATGCCATCTTTCAAGGCCAGTTCAGCCAGGCTGGCCGCCCCTCGGCCTTGCCACTTCCCCGTAGGCCGCGCCCATAAAAACAAGCCTGCCCGGGGTCTGGCAAATACGTCAAAACCGTGCTTGTCCAGCAAATCACCCAAGGCATCGTGCGCCTCGCGCAAGCGATCCTGAACGCGCTGCAGATGTGCGTGGTGCCGCCCCAGGCGCAACACCTGATAAACCGTGCGCTCCATCATCTCGGCCGAGGTGAGTGCAATGGCCATTTTGGTTTTGGCAAAGTCCGCCGTCAGACCGGGGCTCGACACAATATGGCCGACCCGCACCGAGGGCGCAATGCTTTTGGAGAAGCCCGACACATACACCACCCGCCGGGTCCCCCCAAGGGCCAGAAGCATGGGGCCCACCCCCGGCAGCAAGGCGCGTGAAACATCGTCTTCAACCACCCAGAAATCGTGCTGCTCGGCCACCTGCAGCACCTGAAAGGCATTGGCCATGCTCAGGCTTGATCCAGTGGGGTTTTGAAGGACTGTGTTGATGAAAATCGCCTTCAGCTTGTGCATTCGGGCCAAGTGCGCGAGCTCGGGTACACAGATTCCGTCGGAATCGCGCGGGACACCGTAAACCTTGAGCCCGGCCAGGCGCAAAGCGGGCAGCAAAATCCCGTAGCCCGGAACCTCGACCGCCACAGCATCTCCGGCTCGAAACAAGGTTCGAGCCACAATGTCCAACCCTTGTGTCGCGCCGTGGGTGAGCAAGACTTGATCGGTCCCTACGCTTGCGCCACGCTCAGCCAGCGACTGCACGATATGCTCGCGCAGCGGCGCGTAGCCATAAGGCTGGCCATAGCCCGCAATCTGCATGGCCGGCACACGCGCCAGCTGACGCAAGGATTGTTGCAGGCCGGCTTCGTTCAGCCATTCCGCAGGCAACCAGCCACAACCCGATTTGATGGGAATAGAGTGATCGGCAAATATATCGGTCAATAGCCACGAAGCGCCTATCTTGGGCGGTTGCCAGCTGGCCGAAGAGGCCGCTGCGGGCGTGGCTCGGGCGCGCATTGCCACCCGATAGCCCGAACCAGGACGAGCAGATAACCAGTCCTGCGCCACCAGACGGCTGTAAGCCGCAGCCACCGTAAATGTGCTCAGGCCGTGCTCGTGGGCGAAATGCCGCACCGAAGGCACCGCCATGCCGGGGCGCAGCAGTTGCGTCTGGATTGCCGTCTGCAGCGCCGATACGATCTGCTCCACCAGGGTTGGGCCTTGACTTGGACCACGCACCGGCTCAAAAAATCTCATGGCTACCCGCCCACTCTATACAGTTTTCTCCAGTTTACCAATACAGCTAGCTATTTTTTATAAAACCGTATATTTCAATCATTTCGGAACACGAAGAGAATGACTCATGCGTTATACGTCGCGCGAATTATTTATTCAACCGTCTTCGAGAGCCTCTATGAACAGCCCCACCCGCCCCGTCACCATCCCGGACATGTCTCATCTGTGGATGCCCTTTACCGCCAACCGCCAGTTCAAAGAGGCGCCGCGCCTGCTGGTCGCCGCCAAAGGCATGTACTACACCTCGCACGACGGACGCCAGATTCTGGACGGCACATCGGGCTTATGGTGCGTGAACGCCGGCCATGGTCGAAGCGAAATCGTGGAAGCCATTTCGCGCCAGGCCGCCGAACTTGACTACGCGCCCAGCTTCCAGATCGGGCACCCCAATTCGTTCCTGGCCGCCACCGCCATTGCCCAGATCATGCCGGCAGGCATGGATCGAATTTTCTTCACCAACTCGGGCTCCGAGTCGGTCGACACGGCATTGAAGATAGCCTTGGCCTACCATCGCGCGCGCGGCGAAGGCCAGCGCACGCGCCTTATCGGCCGTGAGCGCGGCTACCATGGCGTGGGCTTTGGCGGGATTTCGGTCGGCGGCATCGCCCCCAACCGCAAGGCGTTTTCCGGCGCTCTGTTACCCGGCGTCGATCACCTGCCCCACACTCACGATCTATCAAAAAATGCCAACTCGCATGGGCAGCCGCAATGGGGCGCTCACCTGGCCGACGATCTCGAACGCATCGTCGCCCTGCACGACGCCTCGACGATTGCCGCCGTTATCGTCGAGCCCATGGCAGGCTCGACGGGCGTGCTGATCCCTCCCAAAGGTTATCTGGAGCGCTTGCGCGCCATTACCGAGAAATACGGCATCTTGCTGATTTTCGATGAAGTCATCAGCGGCTTCGGGCGCCTGGGTGCCGCCACGGCCAGTGAACTTTTCGGCGTTACACCCGATTTGATCACGCTTGCCAAAGGCGTAAGCAACGCCAGCGTTCCCGCCGGCGCAGTTGCCGTCAAACGCGACATCCACGATACGATTGTTGACGCATCAGCCAAGGGGATTGAATTTTTTCACGGTTACACGTATTCGGGCCATCCCTTGGCCACAGCCGCCATATTGGCCACATTGGACATCTACAAACGCGAGAAGCTCTTCGAGCGCGCGGCCAGCCTGTCGCCTGCATTCGATACCGCAGCCCACAAGCTGGAAGGCGGGCGCCATGTGATCGACGTGCGCAATCTGGGTCTGGTGGCCGGCATCGAGCTTACTCCACGCCCCGGCGCCCCCGGCGCACGCGCCGCCGAAGCGTTCACGAAATGCTTCGATCAGGGCCTGATGGTGCGCTACACCGGCGATACCCTCGCTGTCTCGCCACCGCTTATCATCGAGGAAAGCCAGATTTCCCAGGTATTCGAAACGATCGCCGCTGTTTTGAAGACGATTGATTGAGGATGATGTCAATCATGTAGCAGCAAGATACGTATTTGTAGCGGCACCCCTTGTGGGTGCCATTTTTTTACCGGCGCAACACGCCCGGAAACACGCAAAGCATTTCATAGGCCAGATTGGCGCCAAGCAAGGCTGTCGTGCCGTGGGGATCGTACGGCGGCGCAATTTCCACAATATCTGCGCCAATGACATCCAGGCCCCAGGCGCCGCGAATAATTTCCAGCGCTTGCGGCACGGTCAGGCCGGCGATTTCGGGCGTACCTGTGCCCGGCGCATAGGCTGGATCTATACCGTCAATGTCAAAGCTAAGGTACACCGGGCCGCCAGCCACGCGCGCGCGCACTTCTTCCATCAAGGGCGCTAAAGATTTGTTCCAACACTCCTCAACCTGCACGACCTTGAAACCCTGATCGCGGCACCAGTCGAAGTCTTCCGCCGTGTAGCCCGTGCCGCGTTGGCCTATCTGGACGACACGGTTGCAATCGAGCAAACCTTCTTCCACCGCCCGCCGAAACGGCGTGCCATGTGCAATTTTCTCGCCGAACATGCTGTCGTTCACGTCGGCATGCGCATCAACGTGAATGAGGCCTATCTTTCCGTACTTTTTATGCAGGGCGCGCAAAATCGGCAGCACGATGGTATGGTCGCCACCCAGCGTAACCGGGCGGCAGCCCGAAGCAGCGATGCCGTCATATGCCTCTTCGATGATGCGGATCGAATCCAGCAGATTGTAGGGATTGATGGCCACATCGCCGATATCGGCCACTTGCAGCGCATCGAACGGCGCCGCCCGCGTCGCCATGTTGTAAGGGCGCAATAAAACGGATTCCGTACGGATCTGCCGCGGCCCAAACCGCGCTCCCGAGCGATTCGAGGTGCCCAAGTCGAACGGGACGCCGACGAAACAGGCATCCAGGCCTTCGCTACTCGTCACATGCGGCAGGCGCATCATGGTGGCAATTCCGCCAAAGCGCGGCATGTCGTTGCCGCCCAGCGGCTGATTCAATACCCTGGCGGTTGATTTACTCGCTAACTGATCCGACATAAGAAACTCCGATAAAACAAATTTTTAAAATATGCGTGTCATAAAAAGGCAGCGATGGACAGCTTGGCGTTTGGTCGCCGCTATGAGCAAACGCAGCGCACGACATGCTTGATTTCCTGAAATGCCCGCATGCCCCATGGGCCCAGTTCGCGTCCGATACTGCTTTTTTTCATGCCGCCCCACGATGTCTGCGGGAAGACCACCTGTGGGCTATTGACCCATACCAGCCCGACATCCAGCGCCGCCGATACGCGATCGGCTCTGTCCTTGTTGCCCGTCAATACGGTCGCGACCAGCCCGAACTCGCTCTGATTCGCCATGCTTACCGCTTCCTGTTCGCTATCGAAGGTATTAACGCACAACACCGGGCCAAATATTTCTTCGCGCCACAACGGACTATCCACAGGCACATCGGAAAATATCGTGGGCGCCAGATAAAACCCTTTCCCCGGGCCGACAGGCTGGCCGCCCGTCACCCTATGCAAACCCGCAGTAATACCTTGTTCAATATACTTCAGTACCTTCCGATGCTGCTGACGGGTCGTCAAAGGCCCCATCATCGTGCGATCGTCCATGGGGTCGCCAACCACAATAGCCTGCGCGCGCCGCTTCAAGCCCTGTATAAAATTTTCGGCCGCCGAGCGTTCGACCAGCACGCGCGAGGTTGCCGAACACATTTGCCCGGCGTTATAGAAGATGCCCTGGCAAACAATATCCAGCGCCAGATCCATATCGGCGTCGGCAAATACCAGCGCAGCCGATTTTCCCCCAAGCTCCAAACTAACGCTTTTTATATCATCCGCGGCCGATTTCATGACGGCTCCACCCACCGCGGTGCTGCCGGTAAATGACACCTTGCGAATATCGGGATGCGCCACCATGGCCGCGCCCACATCGGCGCCGCTACCCACAACCAGATTGAACACGCCGGCAGGCAAAGCGACGCGGTCAATAATCTCGGCCAGCGCGAGCTCGGGCAAAGGCGTCATTT
>SCRC01000071.1 GCA_004297945.1 Candidimonas sp.
GGGGGGTGTCGTCGGGCCTTGTTTGAGCGTAGCCGCGCCAGCGGCGTAGCGAGTTTGGCCCGACGCCCGCCTGGACGAGGCAGATCCGGATCAAGCACGCCGTGCCGGCCCGGCCCCGCCTCCATAGACGGCGTCTTCACATACCCGAACATCCCGTGCCGTATACCGCCGGTTAACCAAAAATACTCTAGTTCGACCAGTGCGTCTGGCGCAAAAGAACAAGGCCAGAGAGCGGTTGCGCCGTAATATTAGGGTTGCGCTTGCCACAATGGCACCCACAAGGGGTGCCGCTACAAACCCCTACCCGCGCACCTGATCCACCCACAACGCAACCGAATCCCAGGCGCGGCCCAGAAAACCGGCCTGCTTGACGCCATCAAGCGTCACCAGCGGCAGCTTCAGCGCTTTCCCGTCGATGGTCGCGTTCAAGGTCGCAACGGTTGCATGCAACTTAAGCGGCGCTATCAACGGCCCGGAAGTGCTGACGGTGGGGACGCTGCCGACTTTGGCCGAACGCGGCAAGGTCAAGTAAACATCGTGGTCAAACCCCAGTTTCACCCGGTCTTGCCGGCCTTTCCAAACCCGTGACGTCGTGACAACCTGTCCCTTGCTATAAAGCCTTACCGTATCGAAATTCTGAAAGCCCCAATTCAGCAGAGTCAGGCTTTCCTGGGTGCGCGCCTGGTCCGACGCCGCACCCAGCACCACTGAAATCAGGCGCCGCTGGACCCCTCCTTCGGGCCGCAACGCCGAACCAATCAGGCAATAGCCGGCAGACTCTGTATGCCCGGTCTTCAAACCATCGACCGTGGGGTCCAGCCATAACAGGCGATTGCGATTGTTTTGGGTGATCTTGTCGTAGGTAAATTGTCGAGTCGTATCGTAGCCCTTGTACAGGGCGGGGAAATCCTGAATCAGACGCCGCGCCAGCACTGACAGATCGCGCGCGCTGGAATAGGTGCCCGGATTGGGCAGGCCATTGGGATTGGCAAAATGCGTGGCGCGCAAACCCATGGCCTGCGCCTCCCGATTCATCTGAACGACAAACCCTTCAACACTGCCCGACGTAGCTTCGGCCAGCGCGATGGCCGCGTCATTCCCCGACTGCACCAGCAAGCCATCTAGCAGTTGATCCACCGTGACCTGCGCGCCCGGCGTCAAAAACATTTTGGAACTGCCCGGGGCGATGTTCCAGGCACGCCTGGATACGGTAACGACCTGCTGCTTGGACAAGCGATGGTCTTTGATGGCCTTGAAAACCAGATAGGCCGTCATGATCTTGGTCAACGATGCCGGCTCGATGCGTACATCGGCATTCTGCTCGGCAATCACATCGCCGCTGGTCGCATCCAGCAACAGCCAGGCTTTCGCGGCCAGCGCCGGGGCCGGCACAGCCTGCGCCCACGCGCTCGAGATGCACCCCAGAACAATACATAAACCTAATATCAGTGTCTTCATCACCACTTCCAAATTATTTCGGCGTTGACACGGGAATGGATGCCATTCCATTCCATTTCCAAGTCAAACCTGAATCATACGCTTGCCTTTACTTTTCTGACTCGCCTGGCCTTGGAACGGCGCCAGCGAAAATAGGCGGTACGTTCATCTTCCTCAGTCAACCTCAGGGCGCGCACCCGCATCAAATCCTTGCGCGCAATCAAGCCCAACAGCCGGCCATCGCTTCGATCGACAATGGGAATCCGGCCTACCCCCGACAACGCCATGCGATCAGCAATCCGACCCACCACTTCGTCGGGATGGCCCAGCATCAGATCTTGATCCTGCAACATGTCGCGCAACGTACTCTCACGATGGCTTTTATCCAGCGACCAGGCCAGACTATCGGCTCGGGTAACCTGGCCCACAACCTGCCCGGCCTCATCAAGCACCGGATAGCTGGCATGGCGGTAATTTGTCGTTACAAAAAACGCAATCGCATCGGCTACGGCCATGTCGGCGGGCAAGGTGTCTACCTCGGCGGTCATAATGCTGTCGGCACGTACCAGATCAAACTCGTCGACATGATATTCGCGCGTAATATGCACGCCGTGGCGCGCGATCTTCTCAGTCAGGATCGAGCGCCTAAGCAGAAGCACGGTGAATCCGTACGCAAACAGGCAGGCCGTGAGCACCGGCAGCAAAATCTGGAAATTGCCCGTCAGCTCCATGGCGAACAGGGAAGAAGTGAGGGGCGCGCGCATGGTGCCGCCCATCATGGCGGCCATTCCCAGCAAAGCCCAGAAACCAGGGTCCGCATGAGGCAGCCAGGGCGCCGCCAAAGCGCCGATCGCACCACCGAAAATCAGCAGCGGAGCCAGTACGCCGCCCGAGGTGCCCGAACCCAGCGCCACCGACCAGATAATCACCTTGACCACCAGAAGCATCGCTACGGCCTGCAACGACAAGCTATTGGCCAGTAAATGGGTAATATTGATGTAGCCTACGCCCAGCGCATCGGGCTCGATCAGGCCACCGGCGCCCACGATCAGGCCGCCCAACGCGGGCCACCACATCCAGTGTATGGGCAGCTTTTCAAAAAAGTCTTCTACCGCGTAGACAAAAGCGGTCAACAGCCCCGATCCCAATCCCGCAATCACCCCCATGAGGGCCCAGGCCAGCACATGCGGCACCGACACGCTAACGCCGCCGGCATAGGGAAAAATAGGCGCTGCGGTCATGATCAAGGGGCGCACGGCCGCGGCCACAATAGACGCGACGGCAACAGGCAGGAAACTGCGCGGCTTCCATTCAAACAGCAACAGTTCCACCGCCAGCAAAATAGACGCAATCGGGGTGCCGAAAATGGCCGTCATGCCGGCCGCCGCACCAGCTACCAGCAAGGTCTTGCGTTCGCTCGATGTCATGTGTATGAGCTGGGCCAGGAGCGATCCAATAGCCCCGCCCGTCATGATAATCGGGCCTTCGGCCCCGAACGGGCCGCCCGTTCCGATCGAAATCGCCGATGACAACGGCTTGAGTACCGCCACCTTGGGCGATATGCGGCTCTTGCCGATCAGGATAGCTTCGATAGCTTCCGGTATGCCGTGGCCACGGATTTTTTCAGAGCCGTAACGCGCCATGAAGCCGATCACCAGACAGCCCACAACCGGTACAAACATGACATACCAGCCGAACGACGTACCTGATATGGGCAGGCTCTCGAAGGTAAAACGGCCGTAGTACGCGACATTGGTGCACAGTGCGATCAGCCTGAGCAGCACCCAGGCAGAGCCCACACCGAGCACCCCCACGACAGCCGCTATTCCCATCAAGAGCAATACACGTTTATCGGTAGTGAAATCACCGAGGCGCGGCGCTGGCACGGCGCCCTGGGGTAAAGCGTTAGGGGAAGACATTAAAAGAAGGCCCTGCGGATAAGCAAAAGATAATGGGACAAATGGCCCGCTGCACACCCGCGATACGGGCTGTGGGAAACTCGTTTACGCCGCATCAGTAAACGAGTCTGGTCGCCGAAAAGCAGGCATTTATATCGTATCACGATATAAATGCCTGCTTCAAACCTTGCAAACGACTTTATTCCGGGAAACCCCTATCTGTCGCAATCCTGCGACGCTTGCCATGTTAATCGTCGAAGCGGTCCAGCAAACTCGCCAAAAGAGGCCGGATCACGCGTAGCTCTTCCAGATGTGCGGCCGACAGCCCGGCCAGCTTTTGCTCGGCCAACGGGGTCAGTGCTATCCGCACGCGACGTCGGTCGCTGGGGTCTGGCAAACGTAAAACCAGCCCCATGCGCACCAGGCGGCCAGTTAACTCTACCGCACTATGGTGACGCACCACCAGACGCTCGGCCAATTCGCCCACGGTCGGAGAGCAAGCCATGCCCTTAATTGCCAACAAAGCCTGATGCTGTTGCGCGGCCAGGCCTTCGGCGACGGCGGCCGCTTCGCTAAACACAATAAAACGGCGCAAGGCGTGCCGAAACAACGCCAGCGTTTCATAGTCGGCGTGGCTAAGCTGGCGCGTCGTGCTCTTGGGCAAGGGGGTAGTCACGAGCCCATTTTAAATCACACCAGATCGCAACGCACAGTAATGGGGTGGCTGCGCAAAACCGACATCACGGTATCGTCGACGGTGCCTTCCACATCGGAGATTACATAGCCGATCTGGCCGCGGGTCTGCAGTTGCTGGCTGACAATGTTCAAACCATGCTCGGCCATCAGATTGCTCAAGGTACCCAGCGCGCCTGGCAAATTGCGATGCACATGCAAAATGCGCGCCGAGCCGGCCGCCTCCTGATACGGAATCTCGGGAAAATTGACAGCCCCTTTCGATGTTCCGCTTTGCAAAAAACGCAGCAGTTTTTCGGCCACTTCGCGACCGATATTCTCCTGCGACTCCTGTGTGCTGCCGCCTATATGCGGTGTCAGGATCACGTTGCGCATACCGATCAGTGGGCTGGCCAGCGGCTCATCCACGTTTTTGGGCTCGACCGGGAAAACATCCAGCGCCGCACCCGACAAATGGCCACTATTCAAGGCGGCATGTAGCGCTTCGATGTCAACCACCGTGCCGCGCGACGCGTTGATCAGAATCGCACCCGGCTTCATGGCGGCCAACGTGGTCGCATCCATAATGTTTTTGGTACCGCGCCCACCCGGCACATGCAAGGTCACCACATCGGATTGCGCCAACAGCGCATCGAGCGAGGTGCAGGCGCGCGCGTTGCCCAACGGCAGCTTGGCTTCGACATCGTGGAACACCACCCGCATACCGCAAGTTTCGGCCAGAGTCCCCACCTGTGAACCGATATTGCCATAGCCGATCACCCCCAGCGTTTTACCGCGCGCCTCGAACGCTCCCGTGGCGGATTTGTCCCAGTGTCCTTGATGTACGCGTGCATTTTTTTCAGGAATGCGGCGTAGCAGCAAAATAGCCTCGGCCAGCACCAGCTCGGCCACCGAGCGCGTATTCGAAAACGGCGCATTGAAAACCGGCACACCGTGCAACATGGTCGTTTCAAGGTCGACCTGATTGGTACCTATGCAAAAGCAGCCTATGGCGCGCAAATCAGGCAAGCCGGACAACAGTGCCGCATCAAGATGCGTGCGCGAACGAATACCCACCACCTGCGCGCCTCGCAGGGCTTCGCGCAAGGACTCGGGGGGCAACGCCGAGGCGTGCGCCGTAATATCGTTAAAGCCAGCCGCGGCAAATACTTCCCGGGCGCTAGGATGAATATTTTCGAACAAAACAATTCGGGTCATGGATCTTCCAGGCAAACAACAAACGATTATTGTGCTGCAACAATTAAGGATAAACCCTTACGCCCATGCTAGGATAAGGGTTATGTAACGGCAGCATATAGCGCCACCCTGTAGCGCCACCTGTAGCGCCACCCCTTGTGGGTGGCATTTGATTTTTTGTGGAAATTCAAACATGGCAGCCACGAGGGCTGCCGCTACACGCAACGGCCCCATTTTTGTAGCGGCACCCCTTCCTTGTGGGTGCCATTTTCACACGCATCAATGCCTCACCCTATACAAACTGGGCGCAAACCCCATGGATTTCTTGAACATGGTGGAAAACGACGAAGGACTTTCATAGCCCATATCCAGGGCAATGGCCGTGACGCTCTGTCCCAGCGATAAACGCGACATAGCCACAAAAACACAGGCCTGCTGCCGCCAGCTTATGAACGTCATGCCGGTGCTGGCCAAAAAGCGGCGATAGAATGTGCGCTCGCTGACATGTAGCTGCCGTGCCCACTCTTGCGGTGTCGCCGTCTGTACGGGTGCCTTGTAAAACGCCTGGCACAGCCTGGCCAGTTGCGGGTCTCTGGGCATGGGCAGATGCAAAGGCACAAGGGGCTGGATGCACGCCTCGTGCAACAGCATTTTCATCAAGAATCCATCACGCAAATCCGGCTCGTAAAGCAGCGGCACCTTAATAGCTTCGCGGATCAATTCCTTTAGAAACGGTGGCACCTCGATGACCTGGCATTTCTGCGGCGGGTCGGCCAGGGCTGTGTTCCTGAAATACAGGCTGTGCGTGACCACATTGGTCATGGTCAACTGGTGCGGCACACCCGCAGGTATCCAGACAGCAAAACCCGGGGGCACGACCCAGGTGCCGAATTTCGTATCCAGTTGCATGGTGCCGGTAGCGCCATAAAGCAGCTGTATGCGTCGATGCGAATGCGCATCAACGGTCTGCCCGTTCGTGTATACGGATTCCAGCGCGATCACATCGCGATCCGCATCTTCTATTAAATCTATGCGTCTGGGCATTTCCATGGCTGAAATTCAATGATATTTGTCTTATATTATAAAGACAGACAGCCCAGTTTTGCTTATATTCTAAAATTCAACAGGCGTGGCTCGCCAGTCTGGCTCGACGGAACCCAAATTGAATCAAGCAACGGCGCAAGCAGTACCCGCCCCACCCCAGGTGGCGTATCGTGTGCTGGGCGCCATCAGCGTCTCGCACATGCTCAACGACATGATGCAGTCAGTGCTGCTGGCGCTCTATCCCGTCTTGCGCGGCAACTTCGACCTAAGCTTTGCACAGGTCGGCGTCATTACCTTGGCATTTCAATTTTCCTCGTCCCTGTTGCAACCCCTGATCGGCTTTTTTACCGATAAGCGCCCCCTGCCGTTTTCTCTGTCCATGGGGATGGGATTCACCTTCGCAGGGCTGCTTCTGCTATCCCAGGCGTGGAGTTTTCCCAGCGTCGTGGCCGCAGCTATGCTGATCGGCATGGGTTCTTCGATATTTCATCCCGAATCGTCACGCATAGCCCGCATGGCGTCGGCCGGCCGTCATGGGCTGGCCCAATCCATCTTTCAAGTGGGTGGCAATATTGGATCATCCATCGGCCCCCTGCTGGCGGCTCTGGTCATCGTGCCCTTTGGACAAGGCAGCGTGGCCTGGGTATCGCTGGCGGCGCTGCTTGCCATGCTTATTTTGTACCGCGTCGGCCGCTGGTACTCGGCGAACCTGACAAGCACACGCGGACGCGTCAGCCTGGGCAAGACCGAAACCGGCCTTACACGCAAGCAGGTCATCAGCGCCCTGTCTGTTTTAATGCTGCTGGTATTTTCAAAATTCTTTTATCTCTCCGGCCTGAACAGCTACTTCACCTTCTACCTGATGCATCATTTCGGCGTCTCGATTCAATTTTCCCAGTACTGCCTGTTTGTATTCCTGGTGGGCGTGGCCATCGGCACCATCACGGGCGGCCCGATAGGCGACCGAATCGGCCGCAAGCGGATCATCTGGGGCTCCATTCTGGGCGCGGCGCCCTTTACCCTGCTCCTGCCTTTTGTCAGCTTGTTCTGGACGGTCGTGCTGGTCTTCATCATCGGCGTCGTCATCGCCTCGGCGTTCCCGGCCATCGTAGTTTATGCGCAAGAACTGGTGCCAGGCAAAACCGGCACCATTTCCGGCCTGTTTTTCGGCTTCGCCTTCGGCATGGCCGGCATAGGCGCCGCCGTGCTGGGAATGCTTGCCGACGCAACTAGCATCGAATTCGTCTACCACGTCTGCGCCTTCCTGCCCTTGATAGGGGTTGCCGCCTTCTGGTTGCCCAATATGAATCACACCAAGCTCGCACGTGCGGCTAGTTCCAAACCGTCGTAGAGACGGGGGTGGCGACAGGTCTGCACCGACAGACCTGTAGCGGCAGCCCTTGTGGCTGCCATCCATAACTCAGGCAAGATACCGTCTTCGATTGTTAGGGTTTTGCCACCCACAAGGGGTGGCGCTACATGCTCGTTACAACTTTACGGCAACAAGCACCGCCAAATCGGTAGAATTTCGATAAGCCGCGTATCGAAGGTGTGACATCACATCGAGCCGGAAAAACATCGGCCATCCTACCACCACCTGTCATCGGCCTCAAAACGGACTACCACCATGAGCACCCAGCCCCGCGTCACGTTCTTTCATTCGCCCAACACCCGCTCCAGCGGTGCGCTGGCGCTGTTCGAAGAACTTGGCGTCGCCTGCGACCTGCACCTGCTCAACATGAAAAAAGGCCAACAGCGTCAGCCGGAATATCTGGCCATCAACCCCATGGGCAAAGTGCCCGCCATCGTGCACGACGGTGCCCTGGTCACCGAACAACCCGCCGTATTCATGTACCTGGCCGATCTTTATCCAGACGCAAAACTGGCGCCCCCCATCGGCGATCCGCTACGCGGGCCCTACCTGCGCTGGATGGTGTACTACGGCTCGTGCTTTGAACCGGCACTGATCGATCGTGCCCAACAGAACACGCCCGCCAAGCCATCCACGTCGCCCTACGGCGACTACGACACCATGCTGCAAACGCTTACCGATCAGCTGCAACCCGGCCCATGGCTGCTTGGCAACACCTTCACCGCCGCCGACGTATTGTGGGGCACTGCGCTGGACTGGACCACCCGATTCAAGCTGGTTCCCGAGACACCAGTCATTCGCAACTACATCGAACGCGTCGCGGCGCGGCCAGCCGTGGCCCGCGCTCGGGAGAAAGATGCGGCGATGGCCGCTGCCCAAGATGGCAGCGCCAAGTAAAAAGCACCTGAAGCCAGTGACATACACCTGTGAACCAATGAGAAAGCCGTGAAATCCAGCAAAGTTATTCTAATCATTATTGACGGCCTGGCATGGCAGGTGGCCCATGACGGCATGGGCTACCTGCAAGGCTTGTGCGAGGTGGGCCGGGCCAGCCTCTACCAGCTCGAATGCGCTCTGCCTTCACTATCGCGCCCGCTCTACGAATGCATCCTGACCGGCGTCCCTCCGGTCGATAGCGGCATCGTCCACAACGGCGTCAACCGTTTATCCAACCAGCAAAGCCTGTTTCATCTGGCCCGCGCAGCGGGGCTCACGACCGCTGCGGCGAGCTACCATTGGTTCAGTGAACTTTACAACCGCTCGCCCTACGTCCCCGTGCGTGATCGCTACACAGACGACCCCGCACTGCCGATCCAGCACGGCATTTTCTACCACAGCAACGATTACCCCGATGACCATTTGCTGGTCGACGCGGAGACCCTGCGTCGACAACACGACCCGGATTTTCTGCTGATCCACCCCATGAGCCTGGACGACACCGGCCATCATCACGGCTTTGACAGCCACCAGTACCGCAATGCGGCGCGACGCGTTGACAGTGTGCTGGCGGAATATATCCCCGCATGGCTGGCCGCCGACTACCAGGTGATAGTCACCAGCGACCACGGCATGAATAACGACCGCAACCACGGCGGCACCCTCCCCGAAGAACGTGAGGTGCCGCTATTCCTGATGGGCAGCCGCTTCAGTCACCACCCCGGCATTCATGCGCGGCAAACCGAAATCTGCGGCATTGCCGCCGATTTGCTGGGCATCGAGCATTCCAAGCAACACAATGCGGGGCTGCTTCTTTGATATTGGGCGCGTTGAACGCAGGAAATATGCAATTTTTGCATATTGCTTTCTTCCACTAGCTCGGCCTCTTTGAGTACATTGCGTGTATGGCGTGAGATAACCGATTAATCACGCCCAAACAATTCAACCATCTGCGCCTGAGTCAGCCAAACGGTCTCCTGCTCCAGCGACACCTCCAGCCTGACGCTCCCATCCTGGCTGGTATATATCTTGATGTGCTGCATGGGCACCTCGCTGAACGAGCTTGACACAAGCAGGCCATCATACTGTTTCGCCGCGTTATATAGCGCAGAATTAACGCAAATCCGTCATGCCGCGCGCTTCAGATCTAATAATAGAGGTCAAGGTATACAAATAGCAGCCGAGGACGTATATAAGCCGTCAGGGATATCTGCGCTCTGCCCGGCCTCGCTCAATGGCGTGGCCGGTCAGCCCGTCAAAAAAAGTCTGGGCCAGCATGGGAGCATGCCGCCCACGACCAATGTGGCGCCCATGCCGCAGGAACCTGATTAATTTCATTCTAAGTTGACGCATAACCTTCTGATTTCAATATTAAAACCGGGCCCATAAAAGAGCCGGCTTGCCGCTACCGCCTGAGACAACAGGCCTTACAAGCAGGGCTAAAGGTAAACGTCCTATTTTACAGGGTAATCCCTAGCTACGATACTAAGCGAGATCTCGGCCATTGCAACCAGGCCGCCCACTGTAGTAGCCGTTTGCATTTGCGCGACGGTGGTCAGGTTGCAACCAATTCCTCCGTCAGATTGGGGTGTTTCGCAAGTAGGCGTAGCAAGCACACTACACCGCCAGGCGGCTGGAATCGCCCCTGTTCCCAGTCGCGCAGCGTGGCAACGGGAGTGGAAATCCGTTCGGCAAAAGCGGTCTGTGTCAGGCCGGATTTCTGCCGCGCCCGACGAACCAGTATTTGCTCAGGCGTGGTAACCCGACCAAGGCCCGCTTTTGCTTCACTGAGCGCCTGGCGCAGATCGGGTAACGCTTCGTCGACGTTGTCCTCGATGGCTCTAGCCACAATTTCGACGTCTATTTTCTTGATACTCATGTCACACCACCTTTCGAATTTCGGCAGAATTCATATTGGTTCGGTCGCTTTTGGCGTACAACGCTACCAGCAACACGACTTCCTGCGCAGTCAGGTTGAAGTCGATTACCCGTGCACCGCCTGATTTACCGGCGCCAGGCCGACTCCAGCGCACCTTGCGAGCGCCTTCAGCGCCGGGGATGACGTCGCCAGCGAGTGGGTTGGCTGCAATCCAGGTGATGAAATCGAGCCGTTCATCCTCCAGCCAGATTTTTTCCGCCTGCTTCTGGAATGTGGGGGTTTCAATAACGGTGCGCACGAATTGATTTATACGGGAATCCCGTATTTAAGGCAATGAACTGGTTTTTAGTCGAGAAATGCGACCACATACTCAGTTAAGCATTTCTTGGCCGGAAATAAAGCATAACCTGGCCCAAAAACATATCCCGTAAATACGACCTCTTTTCGGCAGATTTGATCTACCGTGTAGATTCCCGTTACTTATGGGATTCAATCTGTAGATTAATCAACGGTATGAAGCTTTGGATGGCCTAATTGGTATATCGGTGCGTTCCATCTTTCCGAAAATTGCAGCAAGGTCATTATCCGAAGTTCGATTTTTCGGGCCTTTAACAATTTCGGCAATGATGCCTTTGCTTATGTACTCCTTACGAGACATCGGTAGATTAACCCATGTCGAAATCTTCTTACACACCGTAGCGAGTCCTGGTTTGAGGGCCGGCGTTTTTTTGGATATTGATCCGAGAGCGCTGGAAAACGCGCCAACCTACCGCCTCAACCCCAATAAAGCATAAGGTAAATCAGTTATGGATCGAGGTTTGGCCAATTGAATGTCCAATATATTCAACAATTCAGCCAAAAACTAGATAACATTAAACATATTAGACATTTCCTGTTATCACTGTCTGACACTAATCCATGCCTGAAACGCCTAATATTATTGACAAATAATAGATAATCTACAATTATGTAGAATATATTGGATGAAATGAGCTATGGACATAATCGAAATGGGGCAAGCCGTACGCGAACGACGTCGCGCTTTATCCCTCACGCAAGGGCAGTTGGTCATGCAAAGCGGGTTGTCACGAGCGACCTTGAGCGCGCTGGAAAATGGCCAACTGGCTGAGCTGGGCGTTAATCGCCTGCTACGCCTTTTAGGGGCCTTGGGTCTCACGCTTACCGTCGAGCTCGCCCCCACGTACCGTCCCACCATGGATGAACTGTCCGCGATGAATGCGCAGAAGGCGCCACCCGCGAGGGAGCGCTATCGTGGCTAATACCGCAGAAAAATCCTCGTCGCCTCTCAACGCACTGCTCGACGTATGGGTGGACGACCACTTGGGTTTGCGTCAGGTGGGCGTCCTGGAACAATGGAGCGAGGCGGGACACGCCTTTCAAAACACGGTTGCGTTTTATTATCTGGACGGACTGACCGATGCCGACGCCATCTCGATCACCATGCCCATTCGCCGCGCGCCTTACCAACCCCGGGTGGCCGGACTCTCGGGAAATCTGCCGCCCATTTTCGACCAGAACATTCCTGAAGGGGCGTTGCGCGATTACCTGATAAGGCGCTACCTGAAAGTGATCGACAACATGGGTGACTTTGATCTGCTGCGCCTGGCCGGCAATCGCAGTATCGGACGGGTACGGGTCGTGCCGCATGGGGAGCAACCGGTTGCGGGCACGCCCGAAGCGCCACCGCTCTCATACGTGCTCGCCAACCCCGATGCCCAGGCGCCACTCAAGGCCTCCGCGCGCGACTTTCCATACCTGGCCATCAACGAGTACCTGTGTTTGTATGCCGCGCAAATGAGCGGGCTGCCCACGGCAAAAGTTCAACTCTCTGACGATGGCCAAGTGCTCGCAATCACGCGCTTTGATCGGGATGCAAAAGGCGCCCTCTTGGGGTTTGAGGATATGGCCTGTCTCTCGGCCTTAACCGCCCAGGACAAATACAAAGGCAGTTACGAGGATATGGTGCGTACGCTTAGCTTGATGATTGAGCCCGCCCAGCGCCATGAAGCCCTGGCGCAAGTGTTCAAATCCATTGCGCTCTCGTGCGTAGTGGGCAACGGTGATGCGCATCTGAAGAATTTTGGCCTGCTCTATGCCGATCCCACGCAAGCCGCGCAGGTGGCGCCTGCCTACGATATCTGTTGCACTGTCGCGTACTTGCGTGAAGATCAGATGGCGCTTTCCCTGAACCGCAGCAAGCGGTTCCCGAACCGTGCGTCGTTGACTCGATTCGGACGCACCGCGTGCCGGCTCTCTCATAAAGAGGTGAGCGCCATTCTGGCCGATATCGCCACAGGCGTCGAGTCGGCTGCAGTCGAGCTGGCTTATTATCGCGATCAATTTCCTGAATTCGATGTGCGTGCGGGCGAAGCCATGCACACGGCCTGGACCTCGCACATGCGAATGGTTCTGGGGTTGGCCCGCACCTACACGCTTCCTGAATCGCTGACGGCGGTGGGGAGCCATCTTGATTTAGAAATGGAATAAGAATCTGCTCAGATGATAATTGAGAAAATCACCATGGGTACAAAAATCAGCGCGATGGATGCCGGATCCGCCATTCATGGCGAATCATGATGCCAGCCCCCAGCAGGGTGGCCAGCGCCATCAGGTACCATGTAATGGCGTACCCCAAGTGGTCGTTGCGAAAGTGGATTTTCGTAAGGCCACCGACAGGCCAGCCCCCCGGGTTTGCATTGGCATCGGCATCGACAAAATAGGGTGCAACCTGTCCGGCGGGCAGATCGTCCGCCTTCGCGATGGCGGCCACGTCACGCGAATACCACTGGTTGGCGTCGGGGTGGTTGCGTCGTAGAAAGCCGCCGCGTGGCTCGGTGAAACGCAACAGCCCGGTCACGACGACTTTCCCGTCAGGGGCGCTCGCTTTTGCGTAGCCGGAGGTTTCGACAAGGTCGGGCGGAATGTAGCCCCTGTTGATGAGCGCGATGAAGCCATGATCGGTCTTGAACGGAACCATCACCCAGTAACCGTAGCCCTTGGAACTGGCGCCATGCACCAGCGTCTGCTTAGCAGTAAGGAAATGGCCTCTGAGCCGCACATGCAGATATTGCAGGTGGCCATCTTCGATACGCTGCCATGCTGCCGGACCGGGAGCGGCTGCGGGCGGCGCGTGAACACGTGTGGCCACGTCGTGAATCAGCTTCAGCTTCCAGCTCAGGCGGCGTAGCTGCCAGTTGCCCAACAGGATGAACGCGGCAAACGCGCAAGCCGTCAGCACCGTCAAGATAATGAAACCGCCATTTCGGCGAGGTCTCACCACCTTGCCGGAAGCGGATGTCACGAGCCGTGCGTAGAGTGCTGCTGTTGCGATGTCCCCGGCATCATCCCAGGCATCATGTTCACGTTTTCGTTGTATAGGGCCCAAGTGGAGGCTCCAAGCACGATGACGACCAATACGGCAGCGAAGATGAAAGCCAGCAGGTTCCAGCCGCCTTCCGAGCGCGTATCCAGGTGCAGGAAGTAGATAATGTGCACGAAGATTTGTACGACAGCCAGGATCAGCACGATGACGATGGTGGCAAAACGATTTTCGATGACATGCCCCATGACCAGCCAGAACGGGATGATGGTCAGGATGGCCGCCAGCACGAAACCAGTCAGGTAACTGCGCAAGGAGCCTTCATGCGCTTGCATGGCGCCGTCATCGTGGCCGGGTGATGCAACGGCGCCGGATGGAGATGGGTGACTCATCGCAATACTCCTATCAGATAGACATAGCTGAAAACGCCCACCCATACCAGATCCAGGAAATGCCAGAACATGCTCAGGCAGCGCAGGCGCCGGATATTGTCCTGCGTAAGGCCGTAGCGATTCAGCTGCACCATCAGCACGATCAGCCATAGCGCACCGAAGGTCACATGCAACCCGTGCGTGCCTACCAAGGCGAAGAACGAAGACAGGAACGCGCTACGGCCTGGCCCGGCGCCCTGAGCGATCAAGTCGATGAATTCGTGGATTTCCAGGCCAACAAAGGCTGCCGCCAGTATGCCGGCGACCGCCAGCCAACCGAGCAGGGCGCGCTTGTTGCCTCGCTCTAGCTGCAGCATCGCAAAACCGAAGGTTACCGAGGAAACGAGCAGCAAAGCGGTGTTCCAGGCCAGCCCGGGCAGATCGAAGACCTGGCTGCCCGTCGGGCCGCCTGCGTAGTGACTGCCCAGCACCGCATTGGCGACGAACAAGGACGCAAAGATGAAGCAGTCGCTCATCAGGTAAATCCAGAACCCGAGCAGGGTTCCGTTATGCAAGGGCGGTTCCTCGTGGCAATAGAACGTTGGCGCCGCGCGGCGGCCCGTAGTGATGGCACCGGTATTCATGCAGCAGCCCCTTCCGGATCGGGCGTCCAGTTGCCGGAATGTTCAAACTGATTCACTTCATCGGCAGGGATGTGATAGTCGCGATGGTAATTGAAGGTATGGCCGATGGACACGACGATGATCCCCAGAAACGCAACAATAGCCAGCCACCAGATATACCAGATCATCGCGAATCCAAAGAGGGTTCCCAGCACGCCAAGGATGACGCCGGTACCCGTGTTCTTGGGCATGTGAATGTCGTTGAACCCTTCCAGCGGACGCCGGATTCCCCGTTCCTTCATGTCGAACCAGGCGTCCCGCTCGTGCACCCGCGGGATGAAAGCGAAGTTGTAGGCGGGCGGAGGCGAGGACGTCGACCATTCCAGCGTACGGGCATCCCAGGGGTCGTTGCCTACGGCATAGGCGTCGCGGCGACGGATACTGACATAGATCTGCATGATGAACGCGAGAATACCCAGCAGGATCACGAACGCGCCAAAGGCGGCAATAACGAACCAGATCTGCAGGCTTGGGTCATCGAAGTGGCTCAGGCGGCGGGTCACGCCCATCAGACCCAGCACATAGAGCGGGCCGAAGGCCAGCCAGAAACCGATTTGCCAGAACCAGAACGACAGCTTGCCCCAGAACTCGTCCAGATGGAAACCAAAGGCCTTGGGGAACCAGTAGTTGATACCCGCAAATATGCCGAACACCACACCGCCGATGATGACGTTGTGGAAATGCGCGACCAGGAACAGGCTGTTGTGCAGCAGGAAATCGGCGGGCGCCACCGACAGCATCACGCCGGTCATGCCGCCAATGGTGAAGGTGAACAAGAAGCCCATCGTCCATAGCATCGGCACGGTGTAGTGCACGCGGCCGCGGTACATGGTGAACAGCCAGTTGAAAATCTTCGCCCCGGTGGGGATCGAAATAATCATGGTCGTCAACGAAAAGAACGAATTGACGTCGGCGCCCGAACCCATCGTAAAGAAGTGGTGCAGCCACACAAGGTAGGACAGGATCATGATCGCCGCAGTGGCATAGACCATCGAGGAATAACCGAACAGCGGCTTGCGCGAGAACGTCGGCACGATCTCCGAGTACACACCGAAAATGGGCAGAATCAGGATGTACACCTCCGGGTGGCCCCACACCCAGATCAGGTTGATGTACAGCATCAAGTTGCCGCCGAAGCCGTTGGTGAAGAAATGCATGCCGAGGTAGCGGTCCAGCGACAGCAGGAACAGCGTGGCGGTGAGGATCGGAAATGTCACCACGATCAGGCCGCTGGTGCACAGTGTGGTCCAGCAGAACATCGGCATCTTCATCAGGCTCATGCCCGGTGCGCGCATCTTGATGACGGTGACGACGAAGTTGATGCCTGTCAGTAGCGTTCCCACTCCCGCTAGCTGCAAGCCCCAGATGTAGTAGTCCACGCCCGTCCCCGGGCTTTGCTGGAGTTCGGACACGGGCGGATAGGCCAGCCAGCCGGCGGTCGTGAAATCACCGACGAACAGCGAGGTCATGAACAGCACGACACCGGAACAGGTCAGCCAGAAGCTCAGGTTGTTGAGAAAAGGAAAGGCAACGTCGCGCGACCCGATCTGTAGCGGCATCACGTAGTTCATCAGGCCCACAATGTAGGCCATGGCCACGAAAAAGATCATTATCGAGCCGTGGGCCGAGAAAATCTGGTCGTAATGGTGCGGCGGCAAATACCCCATGTTGCTGCCGAAGGCAATGGCTTGCTGTGAGCGCATCATGATGGCGTCGGAGAAGCCGCGCAGCAGCATCACCGTGGCCAGGATGATGTACATGATGCCCAGTTTCTTGTGGTCGACGCTGGTGAACCATTCGTGCCACAAATAGCCCCAATAGCGCTTGCGCGTAATGAAACCCAGAAGGCATGCACCGACTGCGGCCACCACGATGAAGGTGATCACGACGATCGTGTTGTCCAGAGGAAGGGAGTCGAGCGTCAGGCGCCCGAGTAGAAAATTCAGGAATTCGGAGCGATCAGGCATAGTGTACATCCCAGGAAGGCCAATCAGTGCATCGCCGCGCCATGCGCGGAGGCCGGTTCCATCCCGCGACTGGGCATGGCGTCTACCATTGTCTGGCTCATGCACATCTGACCAGGATCGACGCAACGGTTGAGGATGCGTTCATATAAATCGGGGCTGGAATGGGCATAATAGTGTATCGGCTCGGCACGACTCGGCTGCTTGAGCTTGTCGTAGGCTGTGCGATCCAGCGTATGGCCGCCGGCGCGAACCTTTTCCACCCAGTTGTTGAAGTCCTTCTGGTTCATGCCGTGAAAGGTGAAACGCATGTCGGTAAAGCCCGCCCCGCTGTAGTTGGCCGAAAAACCCTTGTAGTCACCCGGCTTGTTGATCACGCCATGCAGTACCGTTTGCATGCCTGGCATGGTATAGACCTGGCCCACCAGAGCAGGAATGAAGAATGAGTCCATCATGGTGTCGGAGGTAAGCTTGAAGTGGATTGGCATGTCGACCGGCGCCGCCAGCTCGTTTACGGTGGCAATACCGTAGGCGGGGTAGAAGAATAGCCACTTCCAGCGCAGCGACACCACGTCCACCTCCAGTGGTTTGATGTTGGCGGGCACCGGTTTGTGCTCGGAGATTTTGTCCAGCGGACGGTATGGATCGAGCTGGTGAGTGCCAGTCCAGCTGACCGCACCCACCGCAATGATGATCAGCAGGGGCACCGCCCACACCAGCAGCTCGAGCTGGGGGGAATGATCCCACTTGTCGTCGTACTTGGCCTGAGTGTTCGACGCGCGGTAGCGCCAGGCGATGACGGCAATGGCAATGAGCACGGGGACGATGATCAGCCCGATGATGATGGTAGTGCTGATCATGATGTCGCTTTGCTGCTTTGCCACGTAACCATCAGGATTGAGCAGCACTAGATTGCAACCCCCCAGTATCAGCACAATGGGAAGCAGCAGCAAGCGATAGAAATGTTTCACGAGCATGGGGGGGGAAAACCTGCGACGAGAAGAGAAACCGCGTCTATTTTATACCCATCAGTATCAGCACGATGGGAAGCAGCAGGCGACAGAAATGTTTCACGAGTATGAAAGGAAAAACCTGCGACGAAAAGAGAAATCCCTTCTATTTTATAGTAACCTTGAAAGCAATCTCGCAGCTTTTTTCGATTTGGCGAGTTTGTTCATCGGAAACGATATGCTTATCACACCCGCTCAGCCCGCCAAACCATCCGGCTTTGCACAACCCGAAAGTTCTCACGCGCGGCAAATCACTCCCAGCGACATCTCCGTCGGCGTAGTGGTCGGGCGTACGGCCAGTTTTTTCGATGTATTCGTGTTCGGCATTGCCTGTGCCCTGGTATTCCCGAAGGTCTTTTTCCCCTTTGCCAGCCTGGCAGACGGCATGTTTTATTCCTTTGCGATATTTGCCTTGGGCTTTATCGCACAGCCACTGGGTTCGCTGTTTTTCCTGCCCATACAACGGCGCTTCGGCAGCGCCACGACACTGACCATCGCGTTGTTCGTGTTGGGTTCGGCGACGGTCGGCGTTGCGTTCCTGCCGGGCTACGAGTCTCTCGGCTATGCGTCCATTGCGGCGCTGTGCATCCTGCGCGTGGGCCAGGGCTTTGCCATGGGCGGCAGCTGGGACGGGTTAGCGTCCCTGCTGGCCATCAAGACGCCCCCGCACCGCCGAGGCTGGTATGCGTCGATTCCCCAACTGGGCGCACCCATCGGTTTCATTGTCGCGGCCAGCCTTTTTGCCTACCTGTGGTCGAGCCTCTCGCACGAAGAGTTCTATACCTGGGGATGGCGATATCCGTTCTTTACGGCTTTCGCCGTCAATGTGGTGGCCTTGTTCGCCCGCCTGCGCCTAGTGGTCAGCCCCGAGTACACCAAGGAGTTCAAGCAACGCGACCTGGCTCCCGCGTCTGTCGGAGGGCTGATCCGCTCACAGGGGCGATACGTGGCATTGGGCGCTTTTGCACCGCTGGCCAGCTACGCCCTCCTCAACCTGGTAACCCTATTCACGCTTTCGTGGGCCTTGTTGTACACCCGGCAATCCCCAACCCATTTCCTGGTGATTCAGATCATTGGTGCTCTCGTGGCCATCCCCTGCATGCTGGTATCGGGCCGGATCGCCGACATTCTGGGGCGGCGCATTACGCTGGGCCTGTTTGCCACGCTTATTGCCGTCTACAGTGGATGGACAGCAGTCCTGCTGTCCGGAGACGACTTCGAAAGCTATCTTTTCATCATTATCGGGTTCGCCCTGCTCGGCTTCTCGCACGCCCAATCCTCTGGCGCGGTGGCAGCCAGCTTCCGCCGCGAATTCCGCTATACGGGCGCGCACTTCTCCGCAGACCTCAGCTCGTTGCTGGGGGCGGGCTTTGCCCCGCTGGTGGCGCTTTCGCTGGCCGCCTATCTGGGGGTGGGGTATGTGGGCCTGTACCTTCTTTCGGGAGCCGCCTGCACCTTGGTGGCACTGTGGATCAGCCGCAAACTGGGTGGATTGCCCAACAACTGACAATAAATGGCACCGTTGCCATGGCATCCATGACGCGGCGCCAGTTTCATATCCATAAATGGCGCGCCAAGTTTGGCGGCATGGATGCGCCGATGATGACGCGCCTCAGACAGTACTGTTGTACGGCAAGCGAAGCCGACAAAGTGCACGATTGATTTAGAAATGGAATAAAACCCGCATGAATGCTTGAGAATAAACATTAGTCAGACCCAACTGCGTAGATCAAGCCCGCGTAAATAAAGTCAAGAGCTTTTTCATCGACTCCTTCAGTAGTCCCTGATCGCCACCTATCGCAACGAACGTCATTCCCATGTCGAGATAGCGCCTGGCATCGACTTCGATCGGTGCCAGGATGCCAACCGGCTTGCCTTTCCCCAGGCAGATGGCAGTCGCTTGTTCAATAGCCTCCTGCACGTCCGCATGGGCGGGGTTCAGTAGATGCCCATACGTCGCAGCGAGGTCCTGCGGGCCGATGAAGATACCGTCCACACCATCCACATCGGCAATTTCGCCAACATTGGCGATTCCCTTAGGGGTTTCCACCTGAACCATCACACAGATCGAAGCATTGATCTGTGTGAAATAGTCGGGCTCGTTACCATAACGGTTACTGCGCTGCGACACCGAAACGCCGCGTACGCCATCCGGCGGGTAGCGGGTTGCCATTACCGCCAGCCTGGCCTGGTCGGCAGTTTCTACCATGGGAATGAGAAAATTGTAAAAGCCCAAATCGAGCATGCGCTTGAGCAGAACCGGGTCATTTGCCTGCGGACGAACCACCGGCGCTGAAGGGCTGTCTTTCAACGCTAGCAATTGCAAATGCAAACTCGACAAATCATTAGGAGAATGCTCGGCATCGAGCAAAATCCAGTCAAAGCCCGCATAGCCAACAATCTCCGTGGATATCGGATTGGCCAGCGAGGCCCAGCAGCCATAGAGCCTTTCATGCTCAAGTAATGCCTTGCGAAAGGTATTTCCAAGACCACGATACGGAGTATTCATAAGTTAAAATGGATTTTCTAAAATTAAAGTCGGCTTGGCTTTCAACTATGCGAAGCCAAGAGCCCCCTAACATCGATATAACGGCCATGCTCCTCAATAGATTGCAATGCCGCGTAAATAACTGCCAGCGCAACGCAGCCATTCTCGCCAGACAAGCTCGATGGAGTATCGCTTGCGATGGCATCAGCAAACATATCGAGCTCTTCGCAGAACATATCGCCCGGAGGAACGGGCAGCAAATTCCTTTGCGCAAAGCCTTCCGAGCGCTTCTGGAAATATAGCTCAGCACTCTCGTGCAACCGATCCGCGCTGCCCCAGGCACTCTGATCAATCTGATAATGCATCAGCGCCTTGGTGCCAACAACTTTGATAGAGAAAATACCCGGTGAAGTCCACGAGGAGCCTACAAAACCCAGCTTGCCGTCGACAAAGCGCACTGTGGTCAGCGATTGATCATCCACCTCAGCCCCGGTCGGCGAGAGCTTTGACGCCATTGAGCCGGCCTCAAGAATTTCACCACCCAGATAATGCAGTATGTCGAAACAATGAATTGCAATCTGGCTTAAACAACCGCCTGGAGAGCGCGCTCTGTACCAGCGCCAGTTATCCGGTGTCAAATCCAAGCCCCGGTCATTGGAAAAATTACATTCGATATAACATACGCGACCAAGCTCGCCCCTGTCGATCGCTTCTTTAGTCAGACGCACGCCTGACAGCAGACGCGCACAATGTCCCACCATCACCTGTACAGCATAGCGTTTCCCCAGATCGGACAACATCAAACCGTCAGCCAGTGTATTGGCTATCGGCTTTTCGACATAGACGTGCTTGCCGGCGATGGCGGCCTGTTCGGCTATCGGCAAATGCAGTTCGTTGGGTACCGTAATCAGCACACCCCGGATCTCCTTGTTTCCAAGTATTTGGGCAAGATCTGAAACTGACGGAATACCAAACTCCCGGGTATAGGCGGCGCGCTTCTCGTGCGACCGGCTAAAGCCCGCCACCACCTTGATCTTTTTCGACTTCTCGGCCGCCTTCGTCAAAACACCCGCCCATTTGCCTAGGCCGACGATACCGACGGGAACCGGATAGGCAGACAACGACACTTAGGCACCTCCAGAACCGCTGATGCTCACTCCACCGCACACAAATAACGTCTGTCCGGTGATATAACCGCTTTGCGGCGACAAAAAAAACATGGCTGCGTTAGCAATATCCGCGGGCTCTCCCACCCGCCTCATCGGAATGCTATCTATCACTCTTTGCCGCTTCTCGCTGCCGGGCGGATGCCCGTTATTGAACAAAGCAGTTGCAACCGCCCCCGGAGCAATCACATTGAAGGTGATGCCATCCCTGGCCAGTTCGAGGGAAAGAGTCCTGGCCATACCGATCACGCCGGCCTTGGCAGAAGCATAGATGACTCTGTCTGTCTTGCCCAGCACCGCACGCGACGAAATACTGAGAATTCGACCGTACTTGGCCGCACGCATCGCGGGTGTGAATGCCTGGATCAACAACAGGCTAGCCTTCAAATTAATGGCCAGAACATATTCCATGTCTTCGATGCTTGCCGCTTCGAGCGGGCCAGGACGATTTGCACTGGCATTATTAACCAGGCATTTCACCGGATATCGATTGGCTATTTCAGCAGACAATTGCCGCGTCGCCTCAATATCCGTCAAGTCTGACTCAAAGTAAAGAATGCTCTTATGCTTGATCTGTGGCGGCCTGCGCTGCAAAGTAATGACCATCCGGCCGCTATCGAGCAACGCCCGTGCGATCGCTTCACCTATCCCCGAACTCGCTCCGGTAACAACGGCCACATCTTTTTCTTTCATCATTATAAATAATCGACCTTTTTCCAATCGCCCGGGTTCACAGTCACCACATTCTTAGTGTGTCCTTCACGGCGATCCGCATAGATTTCACCTTCTTTCATTACCATGCGGATATTTTTCTTGTCCTGCAAACACCGAATATCCTCCAGAGGATTCCCATCGATGGCAATAATATCGGCCAACTTGCCGGCTTCGATACTGCCTATGTCGTCTCCGAGCTTAATCGCCCGCGCCGAATTGATGGTCGCGACCTGGATTGCCTCGATGGGCTTCATGCCCAGATCCACATACAGTTCCAACTCGCGCGCATTGCTCCCCATCTCTGGGTCGAAACCCATGTCGGTGCCCATGGCCATTTTCACGCCCGCCTTATGCATCTTCTGGAAGGTTTCGAAGCAAAATGGCTGTATTGCTTTCATTTTATTGATGACGAACATCGCAGTGCCCTGCAGGCGACGCGTCTCGATCGCATGATCTGTACGATGCAGCAGCGTAGAGGTCACATAGGCGTCGGAGGCGGCAATCATATCGGTCGTCTCATCCTCGCTAAACACCATATGCTCGATCGTGTCTGCCCCGGCTTGCAAGGCCATGCGCTGGCCATTCGGCGTAAAGCAATGAACCGCGGCGGCCTTGTGAAAAGCATGTGCTTCATCGACAACCGCATCCAGCTCTTCCTGCGTCATATTGCGCACATCCGGCTCTTCCTTGTCCGTGCCGCCTCCACCGGTGACACAAGTCTTGATCACGTCGCATCCTGCAAGTAGGTTTTGGCGCGCCAATTTGCGCAGTTCCCAAGGACCGTCAGCCGTCTGGAAACCGTAACGCTGCATCGCCCTGGGCTGGATCAAGTCCAGGTGAGAGCCGGTGATGGTAGTGAAGCCTCCAATCAGCATCCTTGGCCCTTCCAGAATGCCGGCGTTGATCGAATCGCGTATCCCGCACAGATGCGAGGTCAGTAAGCCACGACTGGAATTCAGGCCCAGATCGCGCAACGTGGTGAAACCCATATCAAAGCACAACTGCGCGTGAAACAACCCATACATCTGCTGCAATTCCGGCGTGATTTCCCATTGCGCGACCCGGTAGTTATGAAAAGTCAGGCAATTGAACATCATGGTGTGTATATGACAATCCAACATACCTGGCATCAAGGTGCTCGATCCGCAGTCGATCACCTCAGCACCGGCCTCAATTACGACATCGGAAGCAGTGCCAACTTGCATAATGCGCCGGCCGTTAAGCACGATGACCGGGTCCTTAATCAGGCCCCCGCTTATCGTATCAATCATGCGAGCACTTTTAATGACCTTTATTTTGCCATCCGGTTCGGCAGGTTTTAAGCTATGCATTTGCATTTTCCTATGATGGATTATGTTGGATTCAATTGAGATGCTGTTCTGAATCAGAGGCTGCGCCACCCAGGCCAGCAGCTTCGAGAAACCGTGTGTAAGCCGTTGGGTCAATGCATACGGCCGCCTGTTTCGGCGCGGCCTCAAATTGAAAAGCAGAGAACGTTCTTTCAACGTCAGCCCGCTGCAAATCTTGTCCAATAACGACAATCCGCGACCGGCGCTCTGCATCGGGCCAGTGGTCCAGGGTAAAAGGCTCATGGACAATAGCCTGCACCACCTGGATTACCACCGGCCTGCCCTGGATATTAAGAATTGCCTTAAGCCGCAATATGCTCGCGCTCTTGAGCGCGGCGAGCAAACTGAGCCAAAGCATCAAGCCATCCCAGCGGATCTCACCCTCGAGATAAAAAGAAAAAGAATTGATGTGATGACTATGCTCGTGGCCACCTTTCTTCGTATCGTGCGTGTGGCCGTTGTCATACGCTGCGGAATTGATCCATTCGAGTGCCGCTGCAAGCCGCGCCGCCTGATTGCCCGCTTTCAGACCAAACAGCCCATCTGTATCGACCTGGCCATGTATCGAAAAAAACTGGCCAGCGCCGGGATTGATTTCTTTTAACCTGGATGTGAAACGGGCTATTGCGTCTGGCGTCATCAGATCGGATTTGCTCAGCACCAGGCAATCGGCAATCGCGATCTGTTTGGACGACTCGGGATGTTTATCCAGATGCGTCCAGCCGTGTTGACCATCGACTATTGTAATAATGCGATCTAGGCAAAATACGCTGGAAAGCCGCGAGTCGGCGACTACCGTCTGCACAATGGGAACAGGGTCGGCGAGGCCGGTAGTTTCTACCACCACTCTGTCGAATTGCTTGATTTTCCCCGACGAGGCATCTTCATGAAGGCGAGCCAGCGTATCTACAAGGTCGCCACGCAGCTCGCAGCACATGCATCCGCCTTCGAGCAAAACCGTATTTTCAGCAGGGGTGGCAATCAACAGATGATCCAGGCCGATTTCACCGAATTCATTGATGACAACGACGCTATTGGCAAACGAAGCATGCTTGAGCACGTGATTCAAAAGCGTTGTTTTGCCACTTCCTAAATAGCCCGAAATCACCGCAAGCGGGATCAGGCGTCGAGGTTGCGCGACATGCATTGCGTTTTTCATCCCTGTAGTTTGCCCGCACCGTTCGCAGGCTAAACGTAAAGGCCAAGCCAGTTATAAAAGAGGCGAAGGCCGATATGACTGCTTTGCGGCCAAGTTAATCCTGAATCAGGAATAGATCAAATTCTTTATTTTTATATTTTCTATAGATGATATCGATAGATGGATTCACGACGGCGAAAAAATCGGCGATCTTATAAAAAGCTTTTCTTGATCAAATCGGCCATGGCGCGGGCCGCCGCCGGCACATATGCGTTCTGTCGAGTGAAAAGAGCCACAGTCCGGACAATCGGCGGCGACAGCATCACCGGGTGCAGCCCCGGCATGGTCCGCACCAGACGGTCAGACAGAATTGTGCCAAGTTTGCTACAGCGCACGGTTGCCAGAATTGGCTCGATCGCGTTCATTTCCATGGCGATGCGTGGTGTGAAACCACTGGCAATAAAAGCCGTCTCCACCAACCGTCGGGAAATATATTCCGGCGTAAGCATGATCAAATTATGCTTGCTTAATTCTGCCATCCTTACTTTGGCTTGACCGAACAGCGGATGATCCACACCGACCACCATGGCCAGTTGTTCTTTGAACAACTCTTCGGCCACGACCCGCTCGGCCACCGGCGGCCCATAAGCGATTCCGAAACTCAGTTCTCCTTCGTGCAGACGCTTTTCCATTTCGCCGGTGGGCAGCTGCAGCATCGTTACCTTGATCCCCGGATACGTCGCCGAGAAATCAGCCAGGATCGGCGGTAAAAGAGAGGCGCTGAATGATGAAAAAACCCCGATAGTCAGCCTGCCTTGTTTAAGATTTTCCAAGTCATGAATGGCGTCGGTCGCCGAATCGACTTCCTGTAGCGTGCGCTTGGCATACTCCCTGAACAATTCGCCAGCGCTCGTCAAGCGAACCGAACGCCCGACCCGGTCAAACAATTGGCAACCGATTTCCTCCTCAAGCTGCTTGATCTGGTGAGAAAGCGTCGGCTGAGTGATATGCAGATAATTGGATGCCTGCGTGAAGTTTTGCAACTGCGCCGCAGCCAGGAAATAGCGTAAGTGTCTTAGCTCCATTGGCTTTCCAGATAAGTAACAGGTAATTTTTAAACGATTTTAATAGATGGCATCAATTATTTATATAAAAAAAACGAATTTGATCTATGAAAGAAAACACGTTAGCATTAAATTCGGAGGCGTTACAAAAAACTATAAATAGTCGTCGTTACCGAGAGACAAAGTGGCCAAAAGCATAAAAGCCGAGCATGTATTTTACGAATACAGCACAGAACAGGGGCAAGTTCTGGCAATCGAAGATGTGAGCTTTTCAATCGAAGCTTCGGGGTTTCTTTGTGTTGTCGGGCCCAGCGGCTGCGGCAAGACAACTATCCTGAATATCTTGGCGGGTTTCCTGAAACCGACCCAAGGCGAGGTCCTGATCGGCGACGACCCCATTGGCCAGCACGACGAAAACCAAGGTGTTGTCTTCCAGGATTTTGCGCAGCTATACCCATGGCGCACGGTCAGAAGAAATGTCGAATTCGGCCTGGAAATGCGCCGGGTAGATCGAAAAACCCGTGCACAAACCGCAAACGAGTTTTTACAGATGGTGCGCTTGGAAAAGTTCGCCGACGCCTATCCTCATCAGTTATCCGGCGGCATGCAGCAGCGCGTTGCGATCGCCCGGGCTCTGGCCTACAACCCCAGCGTCTTGCTCATGGACGAACCTTTCGCGGCACTCGATGCCATGACCCGGGACGATATGCAAAAACTGTTGACCGATATCTGGCAAGAAACCAAGAAGACTATTGTCTATATCACTCATAACGTGGCGGAAGCAGCCTATCTGGCGGACAAGGTATTGATCATGGATCCTCATCCAGGCACGGTAAAGGCCGAATTGACTATCGACATCCCCCGGCCAAGAGATCTTCTCGGCTCGGCGTTTATTCAAGCTCAGCGCGAAATTCTTGGCTTGCTGACGGCAAACAATCATTAACCCGTAAACAGCATGCCAAATTTCCATTACCCAGGATTCGCGCTGAAACAATAACCAACGTAACAAAATTTTTAATAGTAATTCCGCCCGAAAGGAGAAACACGAATGAACAACAACATACAGGATCGCCGTCGCTTCATAGCCATGTTGGGCATACTCTCCCTTAGCACGGCTTTGCCCAAAGATGTATTCGCGAAATCCGGCGCCGCCCCTCTGACCTTCGGGGCCCAAAACACTTCATGGGGCGCAGTCGCGATGGTGGCTGAAGCCGAGAAAACATTTAAAAAGGCCGGTGCCAACGTCACTGCGTTCCAATTCGACTCAGGCAAAGCAGTTCGCGATGCGATGATTGCCGGCAGGATTGATATCGGTGTACTGGGCACGACGCCCATGATCATTGGCGTGGCAAAAGGCAATATGCAACCTCTGGCCATGGCCATGTATGCCGGCAAAACAGACGCTATCGTGGTCAGGAAAGGCAGTGGCATCAAATCCATTGCCGACTTGAAGGGCAAAAAAGTTGCCTCGCAACTGGGGTCATCGACCGACCATGTATTCCAGGACAAAATCATGCCGAAATTCGGCCTTGTCAAAGGGGACGTCCAGATCGTCAATGTCAAGTTTACCGATCAAGTTGCTGCGCTTATCGCCGGGTCGGTAGACGCTTTCGCGGGGGTCGAACCTTACCCATCCGTTGCGGAAATCGACGGAATCGGCGTGGTGTTGCTGGACTACAGCAAGTTTGACATTTTACCTGTCTGGGTCGCTATCAATCGCCCCGTCCTGGAGAAAAACCCTCAACAGGTAACGGCCTTTTTACGCGGCTGGCTGGCTGCAGTCCAGATCTTCAAAGACACCCCGGATGAAGTCACCAATATCATCTTGAAGCATTTCACAGACCAGGGCTACCACATTTCGAAATCGACTATTCAGCTCATGCTATCGAAATTGGATGTCAATCCGAACTATGTCCCAGGCTTGAAAAAGTACTTGTACGAGCAATCCAAAGTAATGCAGCAGCAAAAGCAGATTCACACCATCCCGGATTGGGACAAGATACTTGACCCGAAATATTTGCAACTTGCCAAAAAGACGCAGTCATAACCATTCAAGATGAGCAAGCACCAGGTTAATCTGCTTAAACGCCTTGGCGCTGCGGCGACCATCGCAGTACCCTTCATTTTAGTGTTGGGCGGCTGGCAGCTTCTGGCCATCTACGGCGGCTTTAATGCCAAACTGGTTCCCAATCTGCGGGTCGTTGCCGCGACATTCCTGCGACTATCGGAGAACGGCATATTGATCGCCGCGACCGAGGCCACACTATCCAGGCTGTTAATGGGCTTTTCGCTCGCCGCACTATTCGGCGTGGCAATCGGAATCCTGATGGGGCGACGCCAATGGGTCGAGGAAATGCTACTACCCTTGATCAGCTTTATCTATCCGATTCCCGGGATAGCTTATGCGCCGCTTTTCATTCTCTGGTTCGGCCTGGGAAACACACCCGCCATCTTGCTGGTCGCCGTGGCGTCTACCTTTCCCGTCATCATCAATGCCTGGAAAGGCGTCACCGCAGTCAAACCTATCTGGATCAAATCGGCGGAGTCGATGGGGGCGCGAGGCTTGTGCTTGTTCTGGAAGATAATTATTCCGGGCGCACTGCCTTACATCCTGACCGGCCTCAGGCTGGGCCTGGCCACCGCCTGGCGGATTCTTGTCGCGGTGGAAATGCTGACATCGGTCAAACACGGCCTCGGTTGGCTGATATTCGGTTCACAGGCATTCCTCGACACGGACGTCATGCTGGCCACGATCGTGGTGATCGGATTGATCGGGTTCACGCTGGAAAAACTCGTCTTTGAAACCATCGAACGCATGACTGTCGTTCGCTGGGGGATGCTCACCGCATGACTAAGCGAAGGCAATCATCACTCCCGGCGTTGTTGCGAGGGGTTTCCGGCATCGCTTTATTCTTTCTGATATGGGAAATATTTGCCCGTAGCGGCATGTTTTCAAACGCGCTGACCCCTTCGCTCGAATCAATTCTTGCCACACTGCTGTCAATGCTGCTCCAGGGCGACATCCTGCATCATGTCGCGAGCACTCTGGGCAGGGTACTGCTGGGCTTCGGCATTTCATTTGCCATTGCACTTCCCATTGGCATGCTGATGGGGCGCTACCGCTTTTGCGAAAGGCTTATGTCGCCGTTGCTAAGCATCTTCCTGCCGATTCCATCTCTGGCTTGGGTGCCTTTATTCGTGCTTTGGTTCGGCATCGGCAACCTGGCTACTATCCTGGTCGTGATCTACGCGGCGGCCACCCAACTTACTTACAACATCTGGATTGGTGTTCGCGCTGTCAACCCCCTTTGGATAAAGGCCGCCACGATAATGGGTGCCGGTCGGGCCGCAGTTTTCTGGAAGATCATCTGGCCCGGCGCCCTGCCCTATATTTTTACCGGCGTGAGGCTGGGGTTCGGGCGTGCCTGGATTGCCGTCATAGGCGGCGAACTGCTTGCCAGCCCGCAATGGGGCCTGGGGAAAGTCATTTTCGACGCGGGGGAATTTCTGAACACCGGCACGATGCTAAGCGCGCTAATCATTATTGGGCTGATCGGCGTGTTCTTCGAGCGCGTAATTTTTAAAAACCTGGAACGAGTCACCATAGTGCGCTGGGGAATGATTACAGCCAGCAAACACATCACGCCTACCAAACGAAGCGTCTTATGAACAGCCAAAAAAAGCGTATCGGGAAAGCATCAGCTGAATTTATCACCGCCTGCCAGACACTTATTGGAATAGAGAATGTTCGATTGAATACGGCCGATAAGTCACCCTTCCTCACGGATTGGCGCAAGCGCTACAGTGGCACGGCCTTAGCCGTTCTCTGCCCGCAAACAAGCCTGGAAGTAGCCGCCATCGTCGATTTATGCAACAAAACCCGTATTGCCATGGTTCCCCAAGGAGGTAATACCGGTCTATCCGGCGGAGCAACACCAAACGACTCCGGCGAGCAAGTCGTCATCAGTTTAAAGAGACTCAACAAAATCCGCGAAGTGAATTTGCCCAACCAAACCATTACAGCCGAGGCCGGCTGTATCTTGCAGTCCGTCCAGGAACTGGCTGCCTCACATCAACGCTTGTTTCCTCTGAGCCTGGCCGCAGAGGGAAGCTGTACGATCGGGGGAGTACTTTCAACCAACGCCGGGGGCACTGCCGTGTTGCGCTATGGCAGCGCACGCGAACTTTGTCTGGGGCTCGAAGTGGTAACCGCCGAGGGCCAAATCTGGGATGGCTTGCGCGGCCTGCGCAAAGACAACACCGGCTACGACCTGCGTGATCTGTTCATCGGCGCAGAGGGCTCCCTAGGGCTAATTACCGCCGCCGTGCTCAAGCTGCAGCCCGCTCCAGCGGCGACGGTGACTGCGTTAGCTGCGGTACCCAGCGTGGAATCCGCCTTGGCGCTATTAAGCCTGTCACAGCGTTATGCCGGCATGCTACTGACTGCATTCGAGCTGATCTCTCATAGCTGCCTGGACTATGTGTCTCATTATTTTCCACAACTGCGCTATCCGTTTAACCAGGCCACACCCTATGCCGTCCTGCTCGAATTATCGGACCAAGAAAGCGAGGATCATGCACGCAATATCTTCAACAAATTAATGGAAGAATCCATCACAAACGGATTGATCAACGACGCCCTGATCGCCCAATCTATCGCTCAAACACGGCAATTCTGGAATTTACGTGAACACATCCCACTGGCTCAGGTTGAAGAAGGCCCCAATATAAAACACGACGTGTCCCTGCCTGCGTCACGCATAGCGGAATTCGTCACCAAGACGGATGCGCAAATGCAAGCCAACTTTCCAGGTTGCAGAATCATCAATTTTGGCCATCTGGGCGATGGCAATCTGCATTACAACATCGCGTGTCCGGCGGGAACAGTGCCACATGAGTTCATGATTCATCAGGATGTCGCCAGCAGAATCGTGCATGACCGAGTCATTGCGATGGGCGGATCAATTTCAGCCGAACACGGCATCGGTAAATCAAAAATAGTCGAAATGGGCCGCTACAAAACATCTGTTGAGCTGCAACTAATGCGTGCCGTAAAAAAGGCGCTCGATCCCAAGGGCCTGATGAACCCCGGAAAAGTATTGCCTGAGAAAACGGCAAGGCCCAATTAAGCGACAACAACAGTGCTTTCAGTCTGGAGGTTGGGATGTATTGAGGCAGCCTAATTTGCTTTGCCTCATTCAATGATCGTTTGCAGGCAGAAAAGCGGCCACCTCAGAAGCTGGCGCATTAGCGATGACACTGGGATCCTCCTGATACGCACGCCAGGTCGACCACCAGTTCTCCCACTGCGCCACCATGCCCATTCCCCTGGACAGCCGCTTCAACCGCGGCAAGTTCAGGCGTTCGACCTCAATATCCAGCGGCGGCGGGCGTAAGGTCGAACGGTGGGAATGGCCAAGATAGATCCAATCCATAAGTGCTTTTTCCGATGTCGCGCGGCGGTAGTGGAAGCGTAGATCGAATACGTCTTCCTGCTTGCTGACGGCCTCGTCCATCAAATCGACACGCAGCGCAAAAAACCGAAAGCGGCCGATACCCGGCACATCCCGGATCGCGAGGCTCGGCGTCGTCCAGCTTGGTTCCGTCGGGATGATGCACGTGTAGGTATCTCCGTGATTGTTCATCACCCCCGCCTGCTCAAGCACTCAGGACAGCGACAACACCGCGCCGCGCCGAATCCAATGCGCCACCTCAGCGGCGTTCTCGCGAGGATGGCCCAATCGATTCAGATACAGTCCTTTGGTGACGGCCTGGATCTTGCCCCCTTCAAGCAACTCAACAATCCAACGGTGTACAGACGATCGCACTGGCTGCTCCAGCCCGGCTTGCGCCAAATCGAGCAACATCGCGGTCGACAAGACAAATGCACTGTCAAGCGCCATCAAACGCTTTTCGGCTTGCAGGCGCCATATCTTGCTCATGACGACCTCTCTCTTTCACGCGACGTGGCCTGCCCAGGCGCGCCAACCACCAGATCCAGCGCCTGGCCTAACCACTGATCCACCGTTGAGGAAATCTGCAACACATCATCTTCCCACCGTACCTTCGTCACGTCGATCGCAACGCCTCGAATCCCCGCGATCTGAGCAGCACAACCTGCATCCCACGCTTAAGGAGCCCTTTGACGGCGCTTGTGCTCATGTCCGCGGTGCGATCAAAGTCGATGTCCTTGGTCAAGCGCATGCTGCCAAATGCCACACGCATGGCCATGCCACCCTACGACACATGGCGGATTCGATGGCCAAGGTCACGGCGGATAGAAAAAAGCGCCGGCAATTTTCCGGCGCTTTTTCTAACTGTCTGAGCTTCTGGTGGGCGGTACAAGGTTCGAACTTGTGACCCCTGCCGTGTGAAGGCAGTGCTCTACCACTGAGCTAACCGCCCGAAGGGTCGTAACCACCGACCATCGGAAGGCCACCATTGTACATCAATCGGTTGCGAGGATGGGTTGCCATTTTTGCCAAACTTCACATCTTGCGCCACACACAAGACCCGCCCGAGGACTTGTCCAGAACATCCAGATACGCCTCGTGCGCCGTCATTTCCTCGGCTGTGGCCGCCAAAACTTTTAATCCTGACGCATCGAACTTTTCAACTCGTCCCGTGCGTCCGTTTTTAACATCGGCAGCTTCAAAATCCATCAACAAGGCATCCTGGCCGCGAGTCATGGCTAACCAGACTTCCGCCAGCAATTCCGCGTCGAGCAAGGCGCCATGCAAGGTGCGATGAGCGTTGGATACCCCATACCGCTCGCACAAGGCATCGAGCGAATTGCGCTTGCCGGGGTGCAATTCGCGCGCGTGCAACAGAGAATCGGTAATCGTGTCGCACATGTCGTCGAACAAGGGCTGCCCTGCCCGAGTCAGTTCGGCATTCAGGAATTTCTTGTCGAAGGCCGCATTATGAATAATGACTTCTGCGCCTTTGACATAATCGATAATCTGATCGGTAATTTCGGGAAAGCGCGGATGGCCCGAAAGAAATTCGGTGGTCAGGCCATGGATCCTGAGCGCTTCCGGGTCGCTGTCCCGATCGGGGTTGAGATACAAATGCAGGTGCTTGCCAGTCAGGCTGCGGTTAACCATTTCCACGCAGGCGATTTCAACGATTCGATGCCCCTGCGAGGGGTCCAGACCAGTAGTTTCGGTATCGAGAAAAATCTGTCGCATGGAAAAATCCTGTGAGCGGATGGTTGCCATGGCAGCCACAAGGGCTGCCGCTACAAAGCGTATCCGTGGGTTTGGTAAATGCCATTTTAAACATCAACGCGTTTGCAGAAGGCATTTTGATGATCACCATGGCAGCCACAAGGGCTGCCGCTACAACAATATTCGCCCCCAACAACGCCACGTCACACCTCGCTGCAAGGCGACGGTGCCTCAGGCGGGTAGGCGAATTCGAGTCCGCTATGCCACGCACCTGGATTGGGGAAACAAGGGGCGCACTGTTTGAGCAAGGCGCTTTGACCGGTCCTGTGGACCGGTCATGTTGCGAGTTTGCGCCCCGCCCCAATCCAGCTGCGTGGCATAGGAAGCCCTGGCCACGCCAGGGCCGGACGAGGTGAGCCGGTCCGCCTGAAGCACCGTCGCCGGTTTGTATACAGCAAAGTTGAGCGACTGACATGGCACCCACAAGGGGTGCCGCTACAACCTACAACAAGGGGTGCCGCTACAACAAGGGGTGCCGCTACATGTTCAAACGCGCCTGCTCAACCCCCATATTGGCCAGTTCGTCGGCACGTTCGTTGCCCGGGTCGCCGGCATGGCCCTTGACCCACTTCCAGCTCACGCTGTGCTGTTGCACCAGTGCATCCAGCTGCTGCCACAGATCGGCATTCTTCACCGGCTTTTTGTCGGCCGTGCGCCAGCCGCGACGCTTCCAGTTAGCCAGCCATTCCGTCATGCCTTTTTGCACATATTGCGAATCGGTATGTACCACGACATCGCAACGCCGCTTCAGTATTTTCAACGCCTCGATGACCGCCGTGAGCTCCATGCGATTATTGGTGGTGTCGCGCTCACCGCCACACAAGGTTTTTTCGTGCCGCCCCTGGCGCAGCAAAGCTCCCCATCCTCCCAGGCCGGGATTGCCCTTGCACGCTCCATCGGTCCATATATCTACCTGACCACTATCCATTCACCCCATCCCCCATTAACACCCTGAGTGGCGCCCGGTAACCACTGATTGCTGACGCATATGTTTGGTTTTGCGCTTCCATTGCGGGCCGATCACGCGCAAGCCTACCACCCGCTTGATGGCCGACACCACGTACACCGCTCCACAAACCGGCCACCAGCGATCTCCCGCCGATTCCAGGAACGCCCAGCGTTGCAGCCATTTTTCAGTCAGGCAAGGCGGAGCGTAGCAGCCAAAACGACCGCGATCAGCCTCGAACGACAAAAGCTTGAACCAGTCTTTCAAACGCGACAATGACACCTGCAAATGGGCCGCCACCGGCATCGGAGGCTCCAGGCCTGGCACGCGCACCCGGCCGCCCCACAGGCTCCACGGATTGAATCCGGAAATCACCACCCGCCCCTCAGGTATCAGAACGCGTTCGGCCTCGCGCAGAATCTGATGCGGATTCGTCGAGCATTCAAGCACATGCGGTAGCATGAGCAAGTCGATGCTCTGGCTATCGAACGGCAGATTTTCCGGGTCTGTAACAAGCGTGAGCCGACCCCTGGACTGCGCAGAGCCGGCCACAACATGGGTATAGTCTTTGTAGGGCATGCGGTTGGCCGACAACAAGTTCCACGCTGGCAAGCCAACCTGCACGGCGCGATAGCCAAACACGTTGGCCACCATGGCATCGACCTGCTTTTGCTCCCACGCTTTGACATACCGGCCGCAAGCGCTATCCAGCCATCCTTCAAGCTCTACAATAGGCGATTGATCCAAAGACACTTTTGCCCCTGCTGCAATGATAAACACTACTTTTAATCGGGCCGTCCCGCAAACACAACTGTTTCCGGTTCCGGCATTTACCGACAACTATATATGGCTGCTCAGTCGGGCGGGCCACGCAGTCGTGGTCGACCCCGGCGAATCGGCTCCTGTCCAAGCCTATCTCGCCCAAGAGCGCCTCGTGCTGGACGCCATTCTACTCACCCATCACCACGGCGACCACGTGGGTGGCGCCCTTGCCCTGCAAAACAGCACGGGCGCCCGGGTCTATGGCCCAGCCACCGAATCCCTGCCCGTATGCGATCAGCGTCTGCGCGAAGGCAACGCCGTCCTTCTGGAAAACCTCGATTTGCGCCTTGAAGTGCTGGACATACCCGGCCATACCTCCGGGCATATCGCTTATTTTGGCGAATTTAATCAGGGAAAACACCTACTTTTTTGCGGCGATACACTATTTTCTGCCGGTTGCGGGCGATTATTTGAAGGCACGCCCGCCCAAATGTTCGATTCTCTGGGTAAACTTAGGGCTTTACCGCTGGATACACTTGTTTGCTGCGGGCACGAGTACACTGTTGCCAACTTGCGTTGGGCGCTACAAGTAGAACCCGGCAATGCGGTTTTGCACCAAAGGTGGGCGTTTGCACAAGCACAACGCGCCAAAGGCTTGCCTACGCTACCTTCTACTATTGGCGCAGAACTTGATATCAACCCTTTTTTTCGTACGCAACAAGACACTGTATCCAGCGCTGCGGCGGCCTACGTCGGCCAGCAGCTGGATTCGACCTTAGCCGTTTTTACGAGCTTACGTGAATGGAAAAACAACTTTAAATGAATTGCCGATGAAATGCTTGCGACTATTCATTCTGCTTATTGCAGCAGTTTTGGCCGGCTGCGCCACTAACCCTTCACAAAATTCAGCCGCCTGGCAAAAACATACGTACTCGGCCGCCGAAACATCGCGCACGGTCGACCTGACCCACCCACCTCGCGATATGTGGGATCGGATCCGCCGCGGCTTCGCCATCCCCAATCTGCATAATGCCCTGACGGTGCAATGGACGGACTACTACGCCGCCCATCCGGAACTGATTGAGCGCATGAGCGAACGCGCCAGCAAATATCTTTATTACGTCGTGCAGGAGATCAACCGCCGCGGCCTGCCCACCGAACTGGCGCTGTTGCCGTTCGTCGAAAGTGCCTACAACCCCACCGCCTATTCCCGCGCCAACGCCTCGGGGCTATGGCAATTTATTCCCAGTACCGGGCTGCACTACAACCTGCAGCAAGACTGGTGGCACGATGAGCGCCGCGACCCGGTCGCCTCGACCAATGCAGCGCTGGACTACCTAAGCTATCTCTATGAACTCCAGGGCGACTGGTATCTGGCGCTGGCCTCGTACAACTGGGGCGAAGGCTCGGTGCAGCGCGCCGTAACCAAAAACATCAGCACGGGCGATCAGGCCGATTACACCTCGATCAACATGCCCGATGAAACCCGCAATTACGTACCCAAGTTACAGGCTATTAAAAACATAATCGCCAATCCGAAAAAATACGGCATTACCTTGCCCGAGATCAGCAACACGCCTTATTTCACCACCGTACGAAAGTCGCGCGATATGGATATCGCCGTAGCCGCCAAGCTGGCCGACATGTCGGTCGAAGATTTCAAATCGCTCAACGCGTCATTCAATCGTCCCATTATGCTGGGCGAACATCATCCGACCTTGTTGCTCCCGGTAAATCGGGTGGATATTTTCAATGCCAATCTGGAAGCCTACAAAGGGCGTTTAAGCTCCTGGCAAACCTATCACGCCAGAAGAGGCGAAACCTATGCATCCATCGCCAAGCACCACGGCATGAGCCTGAGGCAATTGCGTGCCGTCAACAGCCTGCACGGCACACGAGCCCGAGCCGTGGCGCAAACCCTGCTGGTGCCCACCCCCGAAGCGGGTGGGCGGATTCAGCTGGCGTCGTTTGAGCCACCACCCGAAGACAAACCACGCGCACACGCAACACGCGCCAATTACACCAGACACTCCGGCATTATTGTCAGACGGCGCAATGTCAATGTTCGAATCCACAAGGTCAAACATGGCGAAACGCTTTACACGCTGGCCAAACGCTATAAGACCTCGGTTCAGGAACTGCGTCGGCTTAACAATCTGAAGGGCGCCATCCTGAGCAGTGGCAAGGTGTTGCGAGTACCTGGCACCAATGTCCGAGGCTAGTCTGGCAAAACAGATCTCCGGCGGCTCCATAAACAAGGGTAAGGACCACTCAACATGGGTTTTCTCAGCGGCAAGCGCATCCTGGTAACAGGGGTGCTTTCGAATCGATCGATCGCCTACGGTATTGCACGTGCCTGCCACAAGGCGGGAGCCGAGCTGGCCTTTACCTATGCGGGCGAACGGTTCAAAGACCGCGTCGCCGAATTTGCTGCCGAATTCGGCAGCGCCATCGTGCTGCCTTGCGATGTGGCCGACGATGCACAGATCGAAACCGCATTCTCCAGCCTGCAAACCCATTGGGACGGCCTGGACGGCCTGGTCCACTCGATCGGCTTTGCTCCTCGCGAAGCCATCGCAGGGGACTTTCTCGACGGCTTGTCACGCGAGGGCTTTCGCATCGCCCACGACATTTCCGCCTATAGCTTTCCCGCACTGGCCAAAGCGGCGTTGCCGCTGCTCAAAGGGCGCAACAGTTCGGTATTGACGCTAACTTACCTGGGCTCCGAAAAAGTGGTTCCCAATTACAACACCATGGGCCTGGCCAAGGCCTCGCTCGAAGCCAGCGTGCGCTACCTGGCCAGCGCGCTGGGCCCTCTGGGCGTCCGAGCCAACGCCATATCGGCCGGCCCCATCAAAACCCTGGCGGCCAGCGGCATTAAAGACTTCTCCGCCATCCTGAAATATGTCGAAGCCCACGCGCCCCTGCGCCGCAATGTCACGATCGACGATGTAGGCAACGTGGCCGCCTTCTTGCTGTCCGATCTGGCGGCGGGTGTCACCGGCGAAATCACCCATGTCGATGCGGGCTTTTCCACCGTTGTTCCGGGAATGGCATAAGAGGCACCGCCCCTCAAGCGGGAAAGCGCACGCCCGTGGTGCCCGGAATCCAGACAGGGAACTTACCCATGACCTTGCCAAACAACTCGGAATCCAGCCAGGCTTGTAGCCACACCTGAAGTTTCGGCCAGGGCTGCGCCCCAAACCAATCCGCATTTACCTGAGCAAATTGCCGGACAAATGGCGCGATCGCCATATCGGCCAGGGTCGCATGGGTGCCAAATAAATAAGGTTCTGGCCCCAGCCGTGCGTCAAGCCCATACAGCCACGCCGCCGCTGCATCCCGATGCGCGCCGCCGCCATCCACAGCACCCGGCCCATCACCCGCGTAGCGCTGCGGATACTTGTAGCGATCCAGATGCGGCTTGAAGCCGTCGTCGCATTCCGTAATCAGCCCCAACATCGCATCCAGATCTCGCTGCGCGGGCGACAGCCATCCCTGCGGGTCGTTCTGATCGAGGGCCCAAAGCATGATGTCCAGACTTTGTTCCAGCACCTGGCTGTTGCCGGTAACAAGCACCGGCACCGTTGCCTTGGGCGATACGTCCAGCAACGCGCCCGGCTTGTCGCGCAGCAGCACCTCGCGCAGTTCGCAAGACAGCCCGCTGACAGTAATGGCCAGTCGCGCGCGGATGGCGTAGGGACAACGACGGAAAGAATACAGAATGGGAAGAGGCGAAGTTACCATCAAAGAATTTCAGCAGCAGAGCTCTTGGGCATCGGCGCCTGCTTTGACGCCATTCGCACGCCGATATGGCGCTGATGCCGGCTTTTGGCCAATTCCACCTGTTTCTGACGCTCGCTAAAGCGCTGCATCTGCTCTTCGGTATGCTGATCATGACAATGGGGGCAACTGACTCCTTCGATAAAGAACTCAGACGCCTTGTCCTGGGCGCTCAAAGGCTGGCGGCAGGCCCGGCAAAGCTCATAACTGCCCGGTGCCAGGCCGTGCTGAACCGAAACGCGCTCGTCGAACACAAAGCACTCGCCGTCCCAGCGGCTCTCTTGGGCGGGCACTGTTTCCAGGTACTTGAGTATTCCGCCCTCAAGATGGTAGACCTCGTCAAAGCCCTGGGTACGCAAATAGGCAGTCGATTTTTCGCAACGAATGCCGCCGGTGCAAAACATGGCCACTTTGGGCTTTTTGCCCAGCACCCCGCCCTGCGCCGACTGTTCCCGCACCCACTGGGGAAACTCGGAAAAACTGGCGGTATGCGGGTTCACCGCGCCCGCAAACGAACCGATGGACACCTCGTAGTCGTTGCGCACGTCAACGACGACCACGTCGGGATCGTCGATCAATTGATTCCAATCGGCTGGCTTGACATAGACGCCCGCCATGGAGCCGGCATGCACATTGGGCACGCCCATGGTGACGATCTCGCGTTTGAGCTTGACCTTCATGCGGTAAAAAGGCCTTTCCTCAGCCCAGGATTCTTTGTGCGCCAGGGTCGCCAGGCGTGGGTCGCAGCGCAAATAATCCAGCACCGCCGAAATTGCGGCCTGAGAACCGGCAATCGTGCCGTTGATACCTTCTTCGGCCAGCAACACAGTGCCAGACACCTGATTGGCCTCGCAACACGCCAATAACGGCGCGCGCAATGCCCGATAATCGGCGAGATGAACGAATTTATAAAGCGCTGCAATAAAAAATTTAGCCATGAATAATGGGAGCGGGACAATAAGGCTTAATGTGCCATTTTACCGCTATACGTTATACGTCAGCGCGAGGCGTCGGCGTGGGGGCGAGCAGATGGCAGCCACAAGGGCTGCCGCTACAAAAATGTACTCACTGCAAAGCGGCGAAAATATACCTACCGCAAGGCGACGGTGGTTCAGGCGGGCGGGCGAACTTGAGTCCGCTGCGCCAAGCACCTGGATTGGGGAGGCAAGGGGCGCGCTGTATGAGCAACGCGTTTTGACCCGTCCAGTGGACGGGTCATGTTGCGAGTTTGCGCCCCGCCCCAATCCACGTGCTTGGCGCAGGCAGTCCTGGCAACGCCAGGACCGGACGAGGCGAGCTGGCCCGTCTGAACCACCGTCGCCGTTTGGAGGTGTATAACAAAAACGACAAGTCGTGCACATTGTCGCAATTAGACAGGATCTCGTCTTTAATAGAACACACGACAAGCATCTTTTAGCCAAGAATTACGAGCATAATCCGTATTAATAAATGGTGACACGCATGCGCCGCCAAGGAGAGCAAGTCATGAGTTCTTTACACGGTGACAGCATTGTCATCGACGGTCTGATTATCGCAAAATGGGACCGTTCAATTTTCGAAGACATGAAAAAAGGCGGGCTTGCGGCCGCCAGCTGTACGGTCTCGGTCTGGGAGGGTTTCCAGGAAACCGTCAACAACATCGCCGACATGAAAAAGCTCGTTCGCGACAATGCCGAACTGGTTACGCTGGTGCGCAGCACGGCAGACATCCGCCAGGCCAAGAAAGACGGCAAAACCGGCATTATCCTAAGCTTTCAGAACGCTCACGCCATTGAAGACCACCTGGGTAACATTGAAGCGTTTGCCGACATGGGCGTGCGCATCGTCCAGCTTTGCTACAACACGCAAAACCTGGTGGGTACCGGCTGCTATGAACGCGACGGCGGCCTGTCGGGCTATGGCCGCGAAGTCATCGAGGAAATGAACCGCTGCGGCGTCGTGGTCGACTTGTCCCATGTAGGCGCCCACACCTCCGAAGAAGCGATCCTCGCCTCCAGAAAGCCGGTCTGCTACTCGCATTGCCTGCCTTCCGGCCTAAAAGAACACCCGCGCAACAAAAGCGACGCAGAGCTCAAGTTCATGGCCGACCACGATGGTTTCATCGGCGTGACCATGTTTTCGCCATTTCTAAAGCGCGGCAACGAAGCCACGGTACACGACTACGTCGAAGCCTTCGACTATGTCATCAACCTGGTCGGCGACGATTGCATAGGCATAGGCAGCGACTTTACGCAAGGCTACGACAAGGGTTTCTTTGACTGGATTACCCACGACAAGGGCCGTTATCGCAGCCTTACAAAATTTGGGCCCGTCCTCAATCCCGAAGGGATCCGCACGATAGGCGAATTCCCCAACCTGACCCAGGCCATGGAGCACGCGGGCTGGAAAGCCTCGCGCATCGAAAAAGTGCTGGGCCAGAACTGGATGCGTTTCTACGACGAAGTCTGGAGCGTTTAACTCTTTATTTTTACCTACCGCACAGCCGGGCAGAATCCTTTTTTGGACATCTGCCGGCTGGCACGCACGCGCCCAGGAACCTATTATGCAGCCTCAAATACCTATCCATGTAGACGACGACACCGGCGTTTGGACGACCGACAACTTGCCCATGATCTATGTGCCTCGGCATTTTTTCACCAACAATCACATCGCTGTCGAAACGGCTTTGGGGCGGCAGAAATACGAAGAAATTCTTTATCCCGCCGGCCATAAGTCGGCCTATTTCTGGTGCGATAAAGAAAGCAAGCAGCACGGCCTCAAAGGCATGGATGTATTTGAACATTACCTCAAGCGCCTGTCCCAACGCGGCTGGGGGCAGTTTCAGTTCGACGCCCACGATGCGCCTCAGGCAAGCGCCTCTATCCATTTGAAAAACTCATCCTTTGTCCTGCAGCAGCCCGATAAGGCAGGCAAGCTTTGCTATATGTACGCCGGATGGTTTGCAGGCGCCATGGATTGGGTATCGGACCAAAATGGTATCAAGACCCGTGCGGCGTCGCAAGAAACGCAATGTGCAAGCGAAGGCTTTGACCACTGCATATTTACAGTATCTCCCATTTAAAAGAGCCGTTATATGCGTTACGAACACCTTTTTTCGCCGCTCACCCTGAACAAACTGGTGCTGCGAAATCGAGTCGTCAGCACCGCCCACGCCGAGGTCTACGCAGGCGAAGGCGGCCTGCCGGGTGAACGCTACATTAAATATTACGAAGAGAAAGCCAAGGGTGGCCTGGGGCTGGCCATTTGCGGCGGCTCCAGCCCGGTCTCGGTCGATAGCCCGCAAGGGTGGTGGAAGTCGGTCAACCTCACGACCGATGCCGTCATCGAGCCGCTCTCGCGACTAACCCAGGCCATGCACCGGCATGGCGCAAAAATCATGATTCAGGCCACGCATATGGGTCGCCGCTCGTCCTGGCATGGAGAGCATTGGCCGCACCTGGTAAGCCCTTCGGGCGTACGCGAGCCGGTGCACCGCGGCAACGCCAAAATCATCGAAATCGAAGAAATCCAGCGTATCGTGGGCGACTTTGCCGCGGCCGCCAAACGGGTGCAGCAAGCCGGCATGGACGGCATAGAAATTTCTTGCGCTCATCAGCACCTGGTCGATCAGTTCTGGAGCCCGCGAACCAATTTCCGCAGCGACGAATACGGCGGAAGCCTGGACAATCGCTTGCGCTTCGGGCTGGAGGTATTTAGCGCCATTCGCGCCGCAGTAGGCACCGATTTTTGCGTCGGCATGCGCATGTGCGGCGACGAATTCCATGAAGATGGCCTGGATCACGAGCAGCTCAAGGAAATCGCCCGCCTCATGTCCGAAACGGGCTTGATCGATTACATCAGCGTCGTAGGGTCGGGCGCCGACACCCACAATACCCTGGCCAACTGCATGCCTCCCATGGCCTTGCCGCCGGAGCCTTTTGTCCACCTGGCGGCGGGCATCAAATCGGCCGTCCGCATCCCCGTCATGCACGCGCAAAGCATACGTGACGCGGGCCAGGCCGAGCGTATCCTGGCCGCAGGGCTGGTCGATCTCGTCGGCATGACGCGCGCCCAGATCGCCGACCCCCATATGGTCATCAAGATCCGTGACGGCCGCGAAGATGAGATCAAGCAATGCGTAGGCGCCAACTACTGCATTGACCGCCAATACCACGGTCTGGATGTGCTATGCATACAAAATGCCGCGACCTCGCGCGAAAGCACCATGCCGCACGTCATCGCCAAATCGAAAGGGCCAAAAAGAAAAATCGTGGTCGTCGGCGCGGGCCCCGGTGGCCTGGAGGCCGCACGGGTCTGTGCGGAGCGTGGCCACGAAGTCGTTCTGTTCGAACGCAACACCGAAGTGGGCGGTCAGATATTATTGGCGGCCAAGGCACCTCAACGCGAGCAAATGGCGGGCATTGTGCGCTGGTTCGATCTGGAAACCAAACGCCTTGGCATCGATCGCAGAATGGGCACCAGCGCCGACCAGCAAAGCATATTGGCCGAAAAGCCCGATATCGTCATTCTGGCCACCGGAGGGTCGAACTTTACCAGCCAGGTCAGCAACTGGAATGTCGACCAGGGCTGGGCGGTGAGCGCCTGGGATATCCTGTCGGGCCGCGTGGCTCCCGGCAAGAACGTGCTGGTCTATGACGGGATCAGCACCCACGCGGGCGCAGGCGTGGCCGATTACCTTGCGAGCCGCGGCGCCGCAGTCGAGATCGTGACGCCCGATGTGAAAGTATCGGACGATGTGGGCGGAACCACCTTCCCTATTTTTTACCGCCGCTTATATGCCCAGAACGTCATCCAGACCCCCAACTACTGGCTGGACGAGGTGTATATGGAAGGCGATCAACGCATTGCGGTGCTACGCAATGAATACACCGAAGAAAAAGAAGAGCGCGTGGTGGACCAGGTGGTGATTGAAAACGGCATCAAGCCTAACGATGAACTGTACTGGCAGCTTAAACCCCAATCGATCAACCGCGGTCAGACCGATATCAACACCCTGTATGCGGCCCAACCGCAACCCTGTTTGAACGATTTGTCGCACAGCGCCGCCGCCGATGCATTCGCGCTGTTCAGGGTGGGTGATTGCATCTCCATGCACAACATCCACGCGGCCATCTACGACGCGTTGCGCCTGTGCAAGGATTTTTGATGATGCACTCCCTTGCCGCCGCCATCAGCGTGCTGTTCTGGATAGGGGTTCTGGGCCTGGCCGTGGGCATCGCGCGCCGGGCAGCCTTGTGGCGCACCGGGCGCGCCGCTGCGGTGAAATGGCAGGGTCTGTTTGCCATCCCGAAACGTTACTTCGTCGATCTGCATCATGTGGTGGCACGCGACCCCTATATGGCGCGCACGCATATTGCCACGGCAGGCGGCGCCATCCTCGCCCTATTGCTGGTTGGCGTCAATTACGGCTTGGCCCTGTACTCTCAAAGCCTGGATGTCGCCATTGCACTGGCCGCACTGATCATGTTTACCGGCGTTGTATTTGTCGCTTATCGCCGCGGAAAAAACATCCCCAGCCGCCTGTCCAAAGGCGCGTGGAATCGTTTGCCCTGGATGCTGGGCGCACTGGCGCTGGGGCTATTCCTGTTGGGCCTGCCCGCCCTCACAGCCCAAACCGCCATCACCTTTTCATATGCCGTCAGCCTTTTGACTGCGTTGCTGCTCATCGCCGGAGCCTGGGAACTTACCCTGGGTGCGGGCCGCGGCGGCCCCATGAAACACGCAATGGCAGGGCTGGCCCACCTGGCCTTCCATCCCCGCGTAGAACGTTTTGAAAAAAGCCCATCGACCAGCCCAACGGCGCTCAAAGCGTTAAATCTGGAAGACGCTCAGCTGGGGGTGGGCAAGCCCTCCGATTTTCGCTGGAACCAGCTATTGAGCTTTGACGCTTGCGTTCAATGCGGGAAATGTGAAGAAGCCTGCCCGGCCTTCGCTGCGGAACAGCCTCTGAATCCAAAGAAGCTGATTCAGGACATGGTGGTGGGCATGAGCAGTGGCACCGACGCGGCTTATGCAGGCAGCCCCTATCCCGGAATGCCTGTTGGTCAACATCATTGCACGAGCGGCGAATCCATATTCCCCAGTTTGCTCGACCCTCAAACCCTGTGGGCCTGCACCACCTGCCGCGCCTGCGTGCAGGCCTGTCCCATGCTCATCGAGCATGTCGACGCCATTGTCGATATGCGCCGCCATCAAACCCTTACCTTGGGCGAGATCCCTGGCAAAGGCCCCGAAGTCATTGCCAATTTGCGGGAAACCGGGACGATGGGAGGTTACGACCTGGGGGCCCGCTATAACTGGGCGGTGGATCTGAACGTTAAAATCGCCAAAGAAACGGAAGCGGTCGATGTGCTGCTGATTGCGGGTGAAGGCGCCTACGACATGCGCTACCAGCGCAGCCTGCGCGCACTGGTTAAAGTTTTGCAGGCGGCCAAGGTCGACTTTGCGGTACTGGGCGAACTGGAAACCGATACCGGCGACGTCGCCCGCCGCCTGGGCGACGAGGCCACCTTCCAACAGCTCGCTCATAAGCTCATCGCCACACTCAACACCTTATCGTTTTCGAAGATTGTCACTGCCGACCCGCATGTCATGCACTGTCTGCGCAATGAGTACCCCGCGTTTGGCGGAAAGTTCACGGTGGTGCACCATTCGACCTTCATGGCCGAGCTGATCGACGCGGGCGCCATCAGCCCCAAACCGCTTGAAGTCGACCATACCGTCACCTACCACGACCCGTGCTATCTGGCCCGCTATAACGGTGAAACCGAAGCGCCGCGAAGCGTGCTCAAGGCCTTGGGGATTTCGATCACTGAAATGGAACGCCACGGCGTCAATGGCCGTTGCTGCGGCGGTGGAGGCGGCGCCCCTATAACGGATATTCCAGGAAAGAAACGGATTCCCGACATCCGCATCCAGAACGCGCGCGCTGTCAACGCCGGCACGGTTGCCGTGGCGTGCCCCGGTTGCACGGCCATGCTTGAAGGCGTTGTCGGCCCCAGGCCCGACATTCGCGATATTGCCGAACTGCTCGCCTCGGCACTGGAGCACTGATGAACCCACCGCGCCGAATCAACCCTCGCCGCCCATTTGTCGTCACCGGGCAAGGGCGCAAGCGTTACACGCTGGGCCAGACCGCTGCCATAGGTGGGGAAACGCTCCAGGCGGCTGCGTCAACTGCCACTCCCGGCGCAGCCAAACCCTTGCGCCTGACCGATCAAGCGCAACGCTGCATCATGGTCGTCACGCACAGCGAACGAGGTGTACTGTCGCTGCAAGCACAACAAGCGGTTGCAGCCGCTGCCCTATTGGCCGATACGCGCTGCGCCGTGCTGCTGATCGTATTTGGCCCACTGAACGAAAACGTCGCTTCATCAGGAGCGGATCAGCTTATCGTCATGCCCGAGGCCAAGCTGTACGAGCCTGATGTAAACACGCACATCGTGGGCAGCCTGATCGAGCAGTTCACACCCACCCATATTGTCATGGCCGATAACGATCTGCCCGACGGCGATCTGGGTCGCCGTCTGGCCGCGAAATATACGCTGACCGTCGCCACCCATGTGGTCGAACTCACCACAAAGACCGTTACGGTTTACCAGCAGCAAGGCGCCGTTTACGCGCGCCAGCCGCTGCCACGCGTCATATTGCTCGACCATGACTGCGTCGATATGCGCCTGCCATTTTTGGGCCGGGGCG
>SCRC01000072.1 GCA_004297945.1 Candidimonas sp.
AGCGCGAGGCTGCGTTCAGACAGCGCCCGACGACACCCCCCGCCTTCCCTTCGTCAGCACCCGGCGCTGGCCGAACGCCCGGACCGGTACCCACCCCTCGCCCTGCGGCTGCAATGATGAAGTGCATCGGGGGATGTGGAGGGCGGCGGATGTTGGGTCGATGGCTGTGTCGGCGCCAATCTAATATTGACCCACCGATCCAATATTGCGCCAGGGCAGGCGGCGGCAAGTGAGCGAACCCCAGGCATGCCATGACGCGAGCCGTCTATGGGGGCGGGGCCTTCAAATACCCAAACGTCCAGCCAAATACCCAAACATCTGGCCAAATACCAAAAATCCCGTGCTGTATACCGGCTAACCAAAAAAGCTCTAGCCCCTGTTACCCCGCAGCGTTATGCAGCCAGTTGAGCGAGCGCTGCGGCGCGGTCATCGACAACGGTAAGAATAGTCAGGAACCCGCTGATATCGAATACGTCCTTGACCTGAGGCTGTAGGCAGCACAGGATCAGGCGACCGCCATTTTGCTTCAGGCGCTTGGCCAGCATGAGCACAACGCGCAAGCCGGCGCTGGAGATGTAATCGAGCGAGGTCAGATCCAGAGCGCAAAGATGTTCGCCTTGCTCGACCCACACCATAAGACCTGATTCAACCTCGGCCGCATTGGCGCTATTGATTTGGCCGCTTGCGGAAATCACCAAGACTTCGCCGATTTTTTCGCTTGAAAGACTCATAGGGAAACCGTTATATTGAAAAAGTAAATTTATTCATTGAATTGTAATGGCGTGCAACCGGTACTGGCTAGTATGATACGCGACAATTCTCGCGTTCGGCGCAATCGTTCGGCGTAATTTTACTCATGCGGCTGTTTAACCATTTCACTCGAATGAAATTCGGCAAGCACCCCTGTCTTTCACTGCATTTCAACTCCTAAACCTCCTCTACCCATTCACACCATGCAGACACTTGCTTCGCTATCATTCGCTCCCGGACCCGATGCCGTTCCCAAGGCTCTGGCCTGGCTGGAATCGATCGCCAAACAGGAAAACTGGCACAAGCGGACTGCATTCAAGCTAATCCTGTGCCTTGACGAGGTGCTAAGCAATGTTGTCATGTATGGCTTCCAGGACGGGAACCAAGACGCAGGCGTGGCGTGCATCGCCCTTTCCATCCTTGCCGGCGAACAGGAAATCGCGCTCGATATCATCGACAATGGCATCCCTTTCGACCCTACGCTGGCGGTTACGCGAGGCCTGGCCGAATCGATGGACGACGCTGCCATCGGAGGCCACGGACTGCGCCTGATGCGGCACTATCTGCGGGATATTCACTATCGGCGGGAAGGAGATAAAAACCATTTGCGTCTAACGGCCATTGCCGATACCGACAAGACTGAGCCATGAGCACATCATCGGTCACATCGGCGACAGACCTGCACAACGCTTTCCCCGAAACAGCCCTCGCGTACATAAATCAGGCTGCCATCGCGCATAACCTTCAGTCCTTGCGCCACACACTAAATTCGGCGGGCCAAAGAAGCACCCCATCGATCTGGGCAGTCGTCAAGGCCGACGCCTACGGGCACAGCGTGATGCACGTCCTGCCAGGCCTGCATAATGCCGACGGCATCGCCGTTCTTTCCTTGCCTGAGGCCTATGGGCTTAGATCCCTGGGCTGGCACAAGCCAATTCTTGTCATGAACGCACAGTTTTCAACCGCCGATCTGCGTGATCCGAAATTATTCCCGCTTCATCTGGTTATCGATAACGAAAGACAGATCCTCGAGCTGGAAGGGTTGCGACAGGCCGACCGGCCTTTTGTGTGGCTGCGCTATAGCGGTATTTTGCATCACGCTGGTTTCGATAATCAGGACTACGGTCCAGTCTGTGGCCGCTTGCAAAAATTGGTGCGTGCCAACGTGCTCGCCGGGCTTGGGCACATGCAGCACTACGCCCAGGCGGAAGACGCCGAACAGTTGCACGCGGAGCGGAAAGTATTTGAAGGCCTGTTTGCAGGCCTTCCGGGTCCGCGTTGCACCGAAAATTCCGCAGCTCTGTTGTCAGACCCAGGCTATGCGGCCGGCGCTGATTGGGTGCGCAGCGGTATTGCGCTCTACGGGATAAGCCCTATGCACGACTCAATCGGGTCGAGCCTTGGTCTGATGCCAGCCATGACGCTACAGGCCCCCATCCATCGCGTGCAGAAATTGCCGGCAGGCCAACTGTTGGGATACGGCGCAACGTTTCAGGCCAGCCACGACATGCGCATCGGGCTTGTAGGCTGCGGCTACGCCGACGGTTACCCCCGCAGCATTTCGGAAGACTGCCCCGTGCTGATCAACGGTCGCAAAAGCCGGATTCTTGGTCGGGTATCGATGGACACAATAACGGTGGACCTGGATGACCATCCGACGGCAGGCCCAGGCACGATGGTCACGCTCTGGGGCGCCGACGGCTTGCCTATAGAAGTGATCGCGCGCTCGGCGGGAACCATACCTGCGCAGCTTTGCGCCGGCGTCACAGGACGGGTACCCAGGCTGGCTATCTGCGCCCCAGGCGGGGCGCGAAGACCATAAACGCAAGCGTCGCCACCAGATACAACACGCCGGTCACAGCCAGGCCGCCAGAAATACCCACAGAGGCGAACAAGCCGCCTACCAGCAGCGGGCCCAACATCTGGCCGAACTTGTCCGCCGCGCGCATGACGCTGGTGGCTGCGCCTGCACCATAATTCTGGACATGGTTCAACGACAGCATATAAGCCGTTTGCGCCCCCCCAGCCAGGCAACTGGCCAGCGCCAGCAGAACAACCGCTATGGCGGCGGCGAGAATGCCGCTGGCGAAATGCAGACTCAGCAACCCGATGCTGCCCACCAGCCCGCCAGCCGCTATCCAGTATTTTTTGTGAGCACTGCGATCCGCCATCCTGCCCATATAGGGCCCGACGTAAATGACGCAAAAGCCATAAAGCATCAGGATGCGGCCAACACTGGCCACCGTAGAACCTTGTGCATCCATGTACAAAGGCAGCGCATACGTCAGCAAGCCAACCTGAGCAATCGAAAAGGGAACAACGCAGCCCACCAGCAACATGCCGAAATCACGCGTGGCAAGCAGTTTGCGCAGTGCCACCCAGGATCGAACGGCGGGCGCAGCGGCGCTGCGGACTTCATGCTGCCCTGGCAAATGACGATACGGCCACATCAGGGTCAACACGCCCACCGCCGGCAGGACCAATAAAACCGCGCCTATGACGAACACCGCGCTGAAACCCAATTGCTGCATGATCATGGCGCCGACCGCCGCGCCCGACAAATGGCCCGCGAACAGGCCCGCAACGACCGAAGCCATATTGCGCCCCCGATACGCGGCGGGGCTGCGGATAACCACGAAACCTTGCAGGCCCATCCAGGCCAGTCCGTAGCCAAGGCCCACCAAGCCGCGCGCAAGAATGAACGTGATTAGCGATCCGGCCGCCGCGCAGGCCAGATTGCCCGCCACCGCTATCAGCAGGCCCGTGAGAACCGGAAACTGCCAGCCGCGCCGATCAATCAACCGTCCGGCAAGCAAGGCTGTCAGCAGGCCACAAGCCATTTCTGCCGCGATAGGCAATGCCATCAACAGGGCCGCGCCTTGACCCGACCCGCCGTCAGGCAGCAAAGAGCGCGCATATATCGGCAAAAAACTAAGCGGCAATGCCAGGGCGAAAAGAAATCCGAACATGACTGGACGCACGAGCGAACCGACGCTCGACGGATCGTCCAGCCCGACGGGTTCGCCCGTAATCGCTCGAACAGGCACCGCAAACGCTCTGTCCATCAGCAAGGTCAACAGCAACAGCAATTCGATGGCCGCCACCAGCGCGACGGCGACCACGGTTGCTGCGTCCAGAATCCGGGCATGGACGCCTCGCTCGATAACCAGCTCATCAGGCAGTATCTGCAAGGACGCGAGGACAGGGCCGTCTGCCTTGGCTTTCAGTGGAAAAGTCAGCGCGTCATCGCTAGCGGAGGAGACCTGTACCGGCATGGCGCCGTGCGCATTGGCGCGGTTTAAAATTCTGCCATCGGTGTCGAGCAGCCGCAATTCGCTTATGACCGGAAAGGACGCTGCCAGCCGCGCCATAGGTTGGTCAACTCCACGCAGATGATCGGGTGCAATCCCGAAACCAAGTACCCGATCAAGATCATGCTGTAGGCCCCGCCCCAGAATCTGGGTATTTTCGCGCGTAACCTGGACCCATACGGTGCGAAACGTGTGTATCGTGTAGACGGCATACAGACCTTGCGCCAGCAGCAGAATCAATAGCGGCACCAACAGCCTCGCACGGCCAGCGGAGGCCAGCTCGTACAGCGGAATGACAAAACGAAAGAACAGCGCCAGAATAATTGCAGCACCCAATGTGGAAATGGCCAGCACGCTCAGGTTATTGGTCATCAACGCGCTGTTCCTCGTATCCTGGCGCCGTACCTGCAAAACGACCGCGCCTTTCATCTCCGTATTCGATTGCATCAATGGAACGGCTACGACGACTCCATGCGCGACAGTCTGATACACAGCGCCCGAAGGGTGCCGCACGATCCCCACGCCCGGATCTTCTCCGGGATTCCGTAACGCCTTTAGCAACGATGCAGCCTGAGGCCCAGTGCCCACCGAAGCGACGACTTGCCCGCTCGACAGCACTACGCTGGCACCCAACAAATCGGGAAGGTGCTGCCGTAATTTGGTCAACATTTCCGACAGGCCAAAATACTGTGCAAGAGGTTTGCCCAGCCTCATACCGGTCTGGATCTGGGCCGATGTCTGCCCTGCCAGCAGCTCGACCCGCTCGGCGGTGTTATCGATAACCAGGCGATCGAGCGCCGACAGGCTTAGCGCGCCGATCAACGCCTGTGAGAGCAAAAGCACCAGTATGCAAGCCAGCAGCACGTCGCGCAGCGGGTGGCGCCGGCCAGCCGGTCGTGTTGTCGCATCAGCGTTCATAGTCCCCTGGACGTGGGTCGCCCACGCCATTCCTTTTTCAATAAATAGCAAAACGCAGGCGCAATAATAAATTACAATCGCACTCAAAGGTACACTTTCTACGGCGCTAGCCGCCGCAACCCTCATGTTGAGCAGTCATTTATGCGATTGACTTCGCTGCGCAGCAAAATATTTCTTCTTATCGGTCTAACGCTATTCCTGAGCGCCGTAGCAGTCCTGTTCATCACCGAGCGCAACGTTACCCGCACGGTTATCACTGGAGAAAAGCTGGCCGTCGACAACATACTGAATCTGCTGGTGCGCGATAGCGATGCGCACTGGGGCGACCTGCTTAACAACAAAATCACCACCGTACGCGACGACCGCAAGCAACTGGTACAACTGGGCAATACGATACAGTCGGTTTTTGCCATGTACGCCGATCAGGCCGCACACCATAAAATCAGCACCGAACAAGCCCAGGATCTGGCTAAGCAATGGATAAATAAGCTGTCCATAGGCAACGAACGCTTCAGTTTCGTCTTCAGCCGCGATCTGGTCACTATTGCCAGCGGCAGGAAGTCACTTCTGGGTGTGAATCTGGCAAAGATAAAAGATTTCAAAGGCCACGATATGGCCGCCTCGGCCTATCAGGAAGCTCGCGTCAGCGGCCACAGTTTTGCCATTTATCATTTGCCTTCATCAGGTGAGCAAAAACAGGGCGAACTGCGTTACGCCTATTTTTCTTATTTTCAGCCCTGGGACTGGATCTTGGCGGTTAGCGGAGATGCGCGCGAGGTCGTCAAACAATTCGACCTGCAGCGCAAAGAGATGGACCGCTCCATCGGCGAAACCCTGACATCGCTTCGGCTGGCCCAGTCGGGATTCGTGTTCATTGCTGCCGACGACGGTGGCCTGATCTCACCACCACCGCCCAAGCAATCGGGCCTGCTCGACAGGCAAGATGCTACCAGCAAAAAAAGCTTGCGCAAATTGCTCGGCGCCATACCGCCCAACGGCCAGATAGCGAACTTTCAGTTCCATAGCAACGATCCCGACGGCCCATGGGAAATCAGCGCCGCCTATTTCAAACCGCTGGGTTGGACCATTGTCGCTGCCGTCCCGAACAAGGATCTGACCCGCGCGGCGATCCAGTTGCGCAACCGGCTGGCCTGGGTGTTCCTACTGGCCTTGCTGCTGTCGCTGGCTATCGCGTGGGTACTGTCCACGCGCATCGCCAGGCCTTTGCGGGAATTGACCGATTTCGTTCGTAAGCTGCCCGAACAAGACCTTAGCATCGCCAGCCCCATACCTTCGCATATCGCACAACTGCCACAGAAGCAGCCTGACGAGGTAGGCCGTCTGGCCGCCACGTTCATGTTCATGGATCAGCAACTGCGCGAAAAAATCGCCAGCCTGTTGCAAGAGACGTCCAGCCGCGAGCGCTTCGAGAGCGAACTGAATATCGCACACAGCATCCAGATGGGTTTGCTGCCCGTCCCGCTTACCGCCTCCACACTCGCGAAAGTGGATCTGAACGCCACCATGATTCCCGCCAAGGAAGTGGGCGGCGATCTCTACGATTACTTCCTGCTGCCCGACGGGCGGCTTTGTCTGGCCATTGGCGACGTTTCCGACAAAGGCATACCGGCAGCCCTGTTCATGGCAGTCACACGCACGCTGATACGAGCGTCGGCCGAAGATGAAGCGGATCCGGCCAAGCTTATGGAACGCGTCAACAATCGACTATCCGAGAATAACCCCAACCTGATGTTCGTTACCCTGGTGATCGCCGTACTGGATCTGGAAACGGGCGAGTTGACCTGGTCCAACGGCGGCCACCTGCCGCCGTGCATACTCAGCGTCAATGGCGAACTTCGCCTGCTTGAAGACCGCAGCGGCCCAGCCTGCGGCGTCCAGGAAGACTTGCCATATAAACAGTTCAGCACCCGACTCGAGCCTGGAGAAATTCTGGTGGGCTATACCGATGGGGTAACCGAAGCACTGAATCCGCACGGCAATCTCTACGGAGAACCCCGGCTCTTTGCACTGATTGCCGCGCAAAAGCCCGACGACGCACAAAGCCTGATGGCGTCGCTGCTGCATGATGTGCGCGAATTCGTCCAAGGCACGGAACAATCGGATGACATTACCTTGATCGTCGCAAAAAGGGCCATCGTATGATTTCACGTTTTCTTTTTTGCATTGCCGCGGCAATCAGCCTGCTCGCAGCGCCGCCTTCGCAAGCGCAAACGGCCGCGCCGACGGCTACTGCCCACGCCAGCGTCTTTGCCACAACCCCCACCACCAAGCCCGACGGCAAGCGGTGGCGCATAGGCTACGTCGAAAGCGGCAACTATGATCAATATCCGCTTACCCTGGCTCAGATAGTGCAAGGCCTGCAACACCTCGAATGGCTGCATCTGAAAACCGATATTCCAAAGGGAATCAGCGGGCATGATCTATGGGTATGGCTCGCAAGCAATGCACAAAGCAAATACCTGGAGTTCGTCCAGGACGCATACTGGCAACCCGGAGACTTCGACGCCCAAAAGCGGGCGCCCATGCGCGAAGCCATCACCAAACGCATCCATGACAAGGGCGACATCGACCTGATGATTGCCATGGGCACGTGGGCCGGGCAGGACATGCGCGCCATCGGCCCGCCGATTCCCACCATCGTAGCATCAACCAGCGATGCGGTTGCCGCTGGCATATCGGATAGTGCCAAGGATAGTGGCCGCGATAACCTGCACACCCGCGTCGAACCCGAACGTTTCCAGCGTCAGGTTCGATTGTTCCACGAGATCGTGCCTTTCAAGAAACTGGGCATCGTCTACGAAAACAGTGCCGCGGGCCGCACCTATGCCGCGGTGGATGCGGTGGAACAGGTCAGCCGGGAGCTCGGTTTTTCCGTCCAGCCCTGCTACGCCGTATCCAGCAGCATCCCTACCGAACAGGCCATCGCCAATGCCGTTGGCTGCTACCGCAAAATGGCCGATGAACGCGTGGATGCGGTGTACGTCACCACGCACCGCGGCGTCACTCCCGATTCAATAAAAACCATTGCAAAGATACTGGAGCAGGCCAAGATACCCAGCTTTTCGATGAATGGCTCCGCAGAAGTCAAACAAGGCATCTTGCTTAGCCTGGCGCAAGCAGATCTGTCGTACGTAGGGCTTTTTCAGGCCGAAACCATCGCCCGTATTTTTCACGGAGCCAAACCACGCCAGCTCAGCCAGATATGGATCGACCCGCCAAAGATTGCGCTGAACCTGGCTACTGCCCGGGTTATAGGATTCAACCCGCCGGTCGACATTCTGTTGGCAGCCGACGAGGTGTATCAGACAGACCCCTAATTCCTATGGAATCACGGTCTGCCAGACGGCACGCATCGCTTGCTTTTATGGTAAGGCACCAAACTGGTCGGGATGCAAGGCGGCGTGCCGCGGCAATAAAGCCGCCAGACGATTGGCTTGCGTGCCACCAGCGCTCTCCCACGTATCCAGAAGACGGTCTGCGCCCGCACGGCCTGACTCCCATGTGAATTCCGCGTAGGCCAGCCAATGCTGGTCGCACTGCGGCAAGCCGGCGCGCGCCACGGCCAGCACGTCGGCGCAAAGCGCCTTGATTTGAGCGTCGCCAAACCCGGCCCGCATGGCGGGTTGGCGCAACGCACCAAGGTGCTGCCAGCCCCACTCCCGGACCAGCAACCGAGCATCGGCAACATTGGCCAGCAGGCCCACCTGCAATGCCGACGGAGCAAGCAACACGCTTTGCGCCACCGTTGCGCCGGCCTCGCTCAACAGACAGGCATCGGCAAACCCCGCGCCCGGCGCCCGGGCCTCGATATAGACCTGGGCATGGCACGCCGCAAACAAGGCCTCCAGCCCACCCTCGCGCTGCCACGCCGCCAGCAAGTCCGGCAGCGGCGGCACAACGCCAAATCGATACCGCAAGCGCGCATCCAGAAACTGCCCTATCTGGGAATACTCGAAGTGGTGTGTATCAGGAGCAAGCCGAACTGCGCACTCGTTGTCGGCGCGATGGCCAGGCCATTGCGCCGACTGCAGAAAACTCAACAGACAAGGATCGCCGTCCAGAAGAGCCGTCGGGACAGCCTTGTAATCGTAGGAAGGTTCCAGCGGCAGGCCCCGCGTAACCGTGCCCGGCCCGAACATCCACAGGAAAAAATCGCCCATATCCCGAAAGGGGCGCTCTGGATAGCTGCACAAATACAGGTCGCCTGGAAACCTGGCCAGGCCGAAGACGCGCTGCCACAGCGTCATGCGATTTTCCTTGAAGCCTGTCGCCCGGCCGGATTCAAGTGGACTGTTGGCAAACAGAGCGATGCTGGCCGGCGCCAGGGCTACCGCTACATTCAGCGAGTCTATGGCATGGTCGATGGGCACAGATGTGTTGGCGCCATTTTGCGCTTTGGCGTCGATACCCTCCCAGTGATGCCAGCCTCGGTAGCCTCGCAGCTCCCGGTAAATGGGGCGCGGAACGCATACCCGCGCATACCAGTCTGCGTCTCGTGGGCAAGCCGGATGCTGAGATGCGTTCAGGACGCAGGCATGGTCGCTTTTCAAGGCGTCGAGCGTGTCCGCCAATTCCTGATGTGCGAGCGTTGCCATGGATTGCAGTCCTCCCGATCCGCCATCCACCGGCGCCAGGGAGGTTTCCAGCAGATTGAAGCCGTTGTCCAGACCGCATTCGGCAACCGGTGTGTGCAACCCGACGCAACGGCCCGAAAGAACGCTGAGCTCGCACGCTATCCCTTTCTTTTCCTTTATCGAGCGCAATGCGTCGAAATAAGCTTCCACAGGCTGGCTCGCGCCGGTGTCGGCATGCACCACCACCATTTCCATTTCCAGTCCGATTCTAGAGCGATACGCCGCCTCGCCCGAGACCGAATCAACGAAGCCCGAAGCATCTGCGCGGACGGAAGGAGTAAGCACGCTATTCAATTTTTCTCCAACTCAGTTACGTAGCGGCGTGCACCAGGAAAAACCTTCGTGGCAGTCAACCATGGCCTTGAACACTTTGGCCAAACCGGAATAATCTCGACCCCAGACGGGCACGCCAAGCGCTTCCAACAGTGCTATGGGATAAAACACGAACGCTGCACGCCAGTCGGCATTTTCCCGGCATATCCGCAACGCCTCGTCCAAAGACGTCGAACGGATTGTGTTGCCTCCCGAGGCGTCGGGCCTCGACGTTGCCCGTTCGTCGAAAGCGTCCAGGGGCATGTCTTCCCAAGGACGGGCAAGCAGAAAGTTGACCTGACCCGATAGCCTGAGAATGCTGGCCAGCATCCGATGAATCTGCGCCATCACTCCCGACCAGTCGCCCTGCTTTGTCTGGCGGACCAGCCGCATGCTGGAATATAGCGGCGTGGTGGGGCTCACAAGCCCCCAGCGCCAGCTGCACGGGCGGCTCAGCAAGGTCCAGACAGGCACGCCAAGAGCGCCGGCAAGATGAGCCGGCGCACTATCGCTGCTGATCAGCAGGTCCAGCCCGGCGATACCATCGGCCAGATCGGCCACATCGGCAAACGTGCCGCCAAGCTGTTCAACGGTGGCAGCCCAGGGCTGGCGAGATAGCCAGCGTTCGTCGTCGCCCCACTGCACGCTGACCCAGTCGACCCCCGGATAATCGCGCAGTACATGCTCGAACAAAACGGGAGGCAGCGATTTAACGTCGGCGGCAACGCCGACGTTGCTGGTTATCCAGTTCAAACCTACCCGCAACCGGCCATTGCCAGGCGCAGGTTTAGGGCGGTGAGTGGCCAGATAGGCATTGCCCCGGGATGAATCGCGGGACAAGGACCCTAAACGCATAATCGACACGTGAACGTCAGCCGAATCGTCACGGCTCTCGCCAGACGCCATTGTTTCGATCTCGGGCGACTGTCGACGCAGCAAACGTTGCAACTCGGGGCGGCACTGCACACGCACCCGCCGGAACTGCCTCGCAACGGACGGCACGTATCGCCACTGCTGAACTATGTCGCCAACACCCTGATCGGCAAGAATCAACAGATCGCGCTCGCGAAAAGCCGGCGCTCTTTTCTGGAGGGCTTGCGGCCGAACCTCGCGGCGGATCAAACCGTGAGGAGCGTTGGCATCCCATAGCATGGATTCGACTTGCCCCGTGGACGCGCGCGTCACGTCCACGTCCAGGGACCACGGCTGGTCCGAGGAAGAAGGCCCGACACTAATGCGAAGATCGCCCACGACCCAATGAAGCTGAGATGTCGAGGCCATGACGCTATGAATCCGCGGAGCTCGGAGGCGTGTCGATTTCCCCCATCAGTTGATCAAGCTCGTCCTGGGAAAAATCGATACCGGTAAAATCGGACGGTGTATAGATCGCCATCGAAAATGCCTCGCACGCCTGAATGAACCTGCCCATCTGGTTTTCGATCTCTGCCAGCACAGCGTCGATGGTCAACGTTGCATGCCGCGCCGCAAAGCGGCAAGAAATCGACAGGCTGCCATTTTGCTGCCAGCTGTCGAAGGACAGAAGGTGTCTTCGATCCGCATCGGCCGCGCGCTCCTGCCCTGCTCCGAGGCGAACCAAAGACACGGTGCGGCCGCCGAACTGGCCAATATCCCCCACAAAGTTGAACGACACCGCAGGTTCCGTCCGCAACGAAACATTCCCGCCATAACGCAACAAGCCATACGTCATGCCCTCGTCGGGAATGCGCCGGATCGCTTCCTTCATGGCAACCAGCCAATCGGCGGCGTCACGGGTATTATCCACGGCAGGTAAAACCACCGGGTACCGAGTCGTGAACCAGCCAACCGTTCTGGACAAGTCGATAGAAGCGTCAAAAGGCTGACGCCCATGTCCCTCGAGATCGACGACCAGTGGCGAACCAGCCCACTCGGCCACTCCGCGTCCCACAGCGGCCAGGACAGCCTCGTGGGGGCGCAGGCCAAAAACTGCAGCCATCGCGGCCAGGAAACGATCCGTTTGTTCCCGATCCAGGTCAAGCCGGCGTTCTTGAACATCGCCTTCGCGGTTTGGCATGCCTGGATGATCGACCGGCAATGGAACGGCCGCATCGGCGTGTCGTGCCGCCTCTGTCCAATAAGGCAGCCTATCGGCAGCGGCCTGGGCGCGCGTGGACAGGGCGCGCGCCCACCACGACCAGGACGTCGACGCCGGCGCGATTGCGCAAGCTTCGCCGCCAAGACCGGCTGCAAGATCATCGGCCAGAATCGACCAGGACACCATATCAGACACAGCATGATGCACCACGACAATAATGTGCATGCCAGCTTGGCCGCCAAGCGGAATCGCCCCCGCGGCAAGAAGACGACCGGCGGTTAAATCCAGTGTGTCCATCAGCTGATCGGCCAACTGGTCTTCGGCCTGGCACAACGCGTCGCCCTCCAGACCATCGTGGTTGGCGACGAAAATAGCGGGGGAAACCGGAGCGCCTACGCGCTGGCGGGGAGAATCGACGCCCGCATCCAAAGATATCCGCAAGGCGTCGTGGCGGGCAATAATGGTTTCTACTGTTTCCCGCAGATGGTCAGCTGTAATGACGAACGCCGCAGCGAACACGGCGCTCAAGCACCAACGATTACGGTTGGGCATCGGGGTTTCCAGAAACCACCGCTGAATCGGCGTCAATGGCACCGGATCGGTCAGCGCCACGACGCCGGCCACGGCTGTCCCGACGGCTGCGGCAAGCCTGGCCAGCCCGCGCGGAGTAGGCGCTTCGAACACCTGAGTCGGCGTCAGACCCAGGCCTGCGGCACGCGCCCGGCCAACGATCTGGATCGCCATGATCGAATCTCCTCCCAGCGCAAAGAAATCGTCGTCGGGGCCTACATCCGCGCGCTGCAGCAAATCGCACCAGAGATCGCGCATTATCTTCAGACGCCCATCATCGGCGCGCCCATCGACCCCCTGCTGTGCAGGAATTATCGAGGCGGACGACACGAGCGGTTGCGCAGCCGCCGCCGCGAGCAGTGCCTGGCGATCAATCTTGCCGTTGGTGGTCAGCGGCAAGGCTGCCCACACGACGATCCGCCCAGGGATCATCGCCGCCGGCACCCGTTGCGCCAACCACGACGTGATAGCATCCGCGGCAGCATCGCCGGCAACTGCAGCAAGCAAGGTCGGTTCGCGCCCTTCCTGGCGTTGGACCAGCACAACGGCGTCACGTACATTGGGACAAGAACGCAAAAGTTCGGCCAGCCCCCCCGGCTCAATGCGATGACCACGGATCTTGATCATGTCGTCGCGCCGGCCCAAAAAGGCCACGGCGCCGCCAACCCGTCGGCACCCCATGTCGCCTGTGCGATAGAACCGTTGGCCATCGGCAGTGCACCCAAAACGCTCGCTGCCCGGCGTTTCGGGCCGGGTATAGCCAGCAGCGACCGCCGCGCCCGTAATGACGATCTCGCCCTCCTCCCCGTCGGGCACGGCTTGCCCGAGGGAATTCAGAATATCGACCCGGTAACCGGACAGCGCATGCCCCACGGGAACAGCAATCGCGTGGCTGTCGCGCAGCGAAGCAAGCACTTCGGTCATGCAAGCGCCAACCGTTGTTTCCGTAGGACCATAGTGGTTGAAAATGCGGCAAGCGCCGCCCAGAGCGCGAATACGGTCGACCAGCCTCCAGGTCAGGATGTCGCCGCCAAGAATCAATGCCCGGCGGGGCAGCATCGCTGCGGCGTCTGGAGCATCGAGCAACGCGCCAATATGGGCCGGCACGATTTTGAGTGCATCGACCGGGGTTTCAGTCATCCATTTTTGCAACGCAGCCGGGTCTCTGGCGGTTTGCGCATCGATCGCGTGCAAGGCGCCGCCCGTCCACAGCGCGCCCGCCACCGACGTATAGCCAAGATCGGCGGCGAACGAAGAAACAATGGCAAAGGAGATCGGTCCCGAGATGGCTAACCGTTCCAGCAAGGCCGTTGTGTAAGCGGCGACCGCACCGTAGGATACACGCACGCCCTTGGGCCGCCCGGTGGAACCGGAGGTATACAGAACATAGGCAATATCGCCAGCCGCGACAGCCACTGGAGGCACGGCGCCTGCGTCAGCATCGTCGCCACGCGACCATTCAACCACGTTGGTCTGCGCCGGCGACGCGGAAGAACCCGCTTCCAGGATCAGCACCTTGGCGCCGCTATCTTCCAGGACATAGGCGTGATGGCTATCGGGATGCTCTTGATCCAGGGGCACAAAAGCGGCCCCCAGGCGAGCCGACGCCAATATGGCCACCACAGGCCCCAAGCCGCGCGGCAAGCGGAAGGCGACACGATCACCCGCCTGAACACCCGCGTGCGCCAGCCGTCGAGCCAAGGCGTCGGTCCGGGCGTTCAGATGAGCATAATCGACCACACCGTCCTGATCGCGCACGGCCGGCGACGCGGGATCGCGCGCGGCCGCCTGAGCGACTTTGTCCGCAAGCGTTTCAACTGCCTCCCTGCCCTGGCCATCGACAATAGTTCCGGACATAACTTCAGAAGAGGCCAGGGAATCGGCCTCGGGCACCCCAACCATATGTTCCAGAATACCGACGTAGGCGTCCAACCAACCCTCGACCCGCTCCGCGTCGAACAGGTCGCGGTTGTAATGCGCATCAATTTGCAAACCATCGGAATCGGACTGAATATTCCAGTTCAGCTCCCAGCGCACAGCGCTATGAACGTTGGCCTCGATACGGGTTGTCAGGCCATCGAATACCGCAGGCGCATCAAGGCGATCCAGGTTGAACGATACGGCGGCCAAGGGCGGGCGCGATGGGTCACGCCGCAAGCTCAGATCTTTCAGTAATTTGGAATAAGGGTAGTCGCGATGCGCCATTCCCAGCGTCACGGCATGCTGCACCGCCTTTCGCAAATGTGGGTCCGAAACCGCCGGGCCCGCGGCAATTCGCAAAGGCAGCACGCCCACGCAATAACCTGCCAGGGTGGAAGCTCCCATTTCGGGTTGCCCGGCCGAAAATATCGCGACGACCAATTCGTCCTGCCCCGACAGGCGCGCCAGAAGCCGCCCGTAAGCGGCCAGGCATAGAGAGAAAAGCGAACCGCCGCCCTGCCTTGCCGACTGTTCCAGTGCTTCGCGCAAGGGTCGTAACAGGCGCCGGCTCGCCCGCTTGCCGGTATAGGTTTGCAGCGCTGGGCGCGGGCGATCGACTGGCAGATTCAGAGGCTTGGGCACCGTCGAGTAGACCGATCGCCAGTAAGCCGCGAGCTCGGGGGAATCGGCGCGGGCGCGGGTATGCTCGACGTACGAGCGATAAGGAAACGGGGGCTGCAAACCGGATGGCCTGCCGCCCAGCCCAGCGTTATAGAGCTGCGCCAGCTCCAGAGCCATCAGTTGCATCGACCAGCCATCAGTAACCAGATGCGGCATGACCAGAACCAGGCGATGATGATCGGCGGCCAGCCGCAAGATCCAGGCGCTCACGATAGGCCCATGCTCGAGATCCAGTGGAGTCAGTGCGGTAGCATCCACCCAGGCCTGGAACGACGCCTGATCATCGGCGCTGCGATCAAACTCCACTATATGGATGTCCGGGTCGAGCCGACGGTGAACAATCTGGCTCGCGCCATCCTCGGGGAATGTCGTGCGCAGCGCCTCATGCCGGTCGACCACGCCGCACAACGCCGCCTTCAAGACGTTGATGTCGGGCGCGCCCGTAAAATCGAACACCAGCGACTGGTTGTAGGCTGCCGAGGTTTGAGGGCTGAACGCTGCCAGCATACGTAGCGCCTGCTGACTAGGTGTTGTTGGTATGCTCTGGAGGCTAGCCGTCAGCGCCGTAGTCCGGCGCGCTGGCGTCAGCATGCCGTTGGCGCGCATCGCCCGTACCGACGCCCGAACCGCCTGCTCTACTTTGTCCAGATCCTGATCGTCGTGGGCAGTGGACAGGAAGCAGGTTCGCCCTTCCCAAACATACACGCCGTTCTGGATCATGTGGTTGTAGAACAGATCGCTGGCCCCGGCAAAACGAAACAGCGAGGCGAAATGATGAACCGAAATTCCGGACTCTTCCTCGGTCAGCACTCTGTTCAGGCGTGCCACGAAATTTTCCGTGCGCGTGTTTAAAGAATCTTGAAGGCTGGGCCCCTGTTGTTCCAGATAGGTCAGCACCGCCTGCGCGTTGGCCATGGCCAACGGATTCTTGTTGAAGGTCCCCGCGAAGAAGGTCCGGTCACCCCTTGGGACACTGGCATCGTCCGTCGACCACGCGCCACCGTCCAGAGCATCCAGAAAACGTGCGTCGCCAGCCACTACACCAATTGGCAAGCCGCCTCCGACTATCTTCCCGTAGGTGACAAGGTCGGCACGCACTCCGGCCCAGGCCTGAGCCCCCCCCAGCGCAACACGAAAGCCCAGAAGAACCTCGTCGAAAATCAGCGCCGTGCCGGTCGACCGGGTGAGCTCGCGCAGGCGCTGAAGAAAGGCCCGGGGCTGGCGGTCGGGCCGGCGGCCCTGCACGGGCTCGACAATGACCGCCGCCAGTGACGCCCCTTCACGGGCCAGAATTTCAAGAGAACCGTCTTCATCGCCGTAATCGAGCAACAGCACATCGTCAACCATGCCCGGTGGTGTACCACCCGCCAGCGCCACGGTGCTCCCGCCCGGGCCCGCCTGAGCCAGCGTACCGTCGAAATGGCCATGGTAAGACCCCTGGAACATGGCGATACGATTGCGTCCGGTTGCATGGCGAGCCAGCCTCAAGGCCGTCATGACCGCCTCGGTGCCGCTATTGCAGAAGGTGACACGGGCATTGCCGGTGAGCCGGCAAATCCGTTGCGCCACATCGCCTGCCAGATGAGCTTGCGGACCCAGGAAGAGCCCACGCTCGGTGACGTGCCCAACAATGGCATCAACCAGAAACGCCGGCGTATGGCCAAACAGTTGGACGCCAAACCCCATCGCAATATCGACGTAGTGATTGCCATCGACGTCGGTCATATGGCTGCCCAAGCCTTTAGCCCCTATGATGGGATAAAGCATGGACTTGGTTTCCGATCGGAACCCCGCCACGGCACGGCTATCGGCCAGGTACCGGCCATATTGTCGGCGCTGATCTCCCGACGCGCGAGTACGTTGCGTATAGGCTTTTGAAAACACATTCACGCCCGCCGCCGCTTCCATCGACATCGCAGCCGGCTGGGGCTCGGGTGTCTGAACACGAGCAGCCACCGCTTGCGATGCAGCGGGCTGCCCCTTCGCTGTCGAGACTTGCGAAAAGGCCTTCTGAGATGCCGCCGCCGACGCAGCGGCGGACTGCGCACTGGCAACCACATGATCGATCAATCGGGCAGGCGTTGCCAGCGTCTCGAACAATGCAAGGCGCGGGATCGCGATGGACCAGCGCCGCTCCAGAGCCGCCACAGCCTCGGTCAGGGCAAGGGAGTCGACGCCAAGCTCCAGAAACCCCCGATCCAACAGCGCATCCTCCGCCGAGATCTGTAGCGACCGGGCCAGCAACAAAGCGGCTTGTTGGCGCGTATCGGCGAGAGGCTGTCCGCCGCCCGCTGCTGGCGCCGCCGCGCCGGCGGGAGCAAAGGTAGCGGCCGGAGCAAGGTGATCGGACGGCGCAAGGGTAGCGGCTGAAGCAAGGTGATCGGACGGCGCAAAGGTAGCGGCTGAAGCAAGGTGATCGGACGGCGCAAGGGTAGCGGCTGAAGCAAGGTGATCGGACGGCGCAAGGTATGTAGAGGCAGCCCTTGTGGCTGCCATTTCCAACCCACTACCCGCCTCCGCAGGAGCTAAAGACAACCAATAACGACTATCGGCAAACGGATAGCCAGGCGTCTCGATCCGTGCGGCAGGATCAAAAACAGCCTCCCAGCGAACCGCGGCACCGCCCACGAATAGATGCGCCAGCAAGTTGCCCAGTGTGCGCCCTGCTGGCTGATTACGCCTGAGCGATGGGACGAAAACGGGCAATTGCCCTTGAAACGCAGGAGAACGGCTGGCTGTACCCATCAGGGCCGGCGACGCGCCGATTTCGATCAACAGGCGCGCACCGGTTGCAGCCACTGCTGATATGCCGTCCGCGAAGCGCACTGGTTCACGAATATGACGCAGCCAATAGTCGGCCGTGTCGAATGGCGCATCGGTGGCGCCCGTCAGATTGGACACCAGCGCAACTCCGGGCTGGCGCAGAGTCACGCCCGCAAGCGCCGTTTCGAAGGCAGTCAGCGCCGGATCCATAAGGCGGGAATGAAAACCGTGGGATGTACGCAGGCGCTGCGTGCCAAGGCCTTGGAGCTCCAGCGCATCGCAGACAGCAGCTACAGCCGTCGCCGGGCCCGAAATCACGCATTCGTCGGGCGCGTTGATGGCAGCGAGGTCGACACTTTCGCGCGTCGCCACCGGCAATTCCAGCAACGCCTGCGGCGGTGCGAACACCGCCGCCATGGCGCCATCTTGCGATGCCGAGCCCATGACTCGGCCGCGCTCCACGACCAATCGCAACGCATCGTCTAACGAGAATACTCCGGCGCGGCAGGCAGCGACCCATTCGCCAAGGCTATGTCCGATCATGATATCGGGCGTAATGCCCCAAGCGGCAAGCCGTTCGGCCAACGCATACTCGAGCACGAACAAGGCGGGTTGAGTCAGGCGCGTATCCGAGAGCCCACCGGCCGCATCATCCTGGAACATAACAGCGGTCAAGGAACAGCCAATCAACGGGTCGACGACTTCGGTGCAACGGTCGATGGCAGCCCGAAATATCGGGTCGCTGCCGTACAGGTCACGGCCCATGCCGACCCACTGGCTTCCCTGCCCGGTAAACAAGAAGGCAATTTTCGGCGCGTCTTGCAAGGTCGTGCCGCGAGCGCCCGCGACCGGCGCTTCGCCTGCGGCCACCTCGCGCAGGCCGGCCACGGCAGAAGCCACGTCGCTGGCGACGACCGCCGCTCGGACGGCGAAATGATGGCGGCCCATCGCAAGACTGGCCGCCACACGATAAGGATCGACATCGTTGAGCTCAATCCAATCGGCAAGCGTTGCGGCCGACCGGCTCAGCCCCGCCTCGTCGGGCGAGGACAGCGGCAATACCAGCATCCCGGTGTCGCGCCATGGCGACGCTGGCGCAGCAGCTTCCAGAATGACATGCGCATTGGTGCCGCTGAAGCCGAAACTGCTGACGCCGGCGCGGCGCACTGCGGCCTCGGGCCACTTCTGTGCCTGATCGATGACCTTCACCGCGATGCGGTCCCAGGCCATGCGTGGGTTAGGCTCGGTCTGATGCAGCGTAGATGCCAGGTCTGCGGATTCGAGCGCCAGAACGGTCTTGATCAAGCCGGCGATGCCGGCGGCCGCTTCCAGATGCCCGATATTTGTCTTGGCCGCGCCAAGAAGAAGCGGCGCATTACGACCGGGCGCGTAGGCTTGGGCCAGCGCCTGAACTTCGATGGGATCTCCCAGCGGCGTGCCAGTGCCATGGCATTCCACCACCTGAACGTCGGCCGGACGAAGCCCCGCATCGGCCAGCGCCGCCGTGATCAGGGACTGTTGGGCAGCGGCGTTCGGAGCAGTGAGCGAGCTGGCGCGGCCGTCGTGGTTGATGGCGCCGCCGCGCACAATTGCACGCACGCGGTCGCCGTCTGCATCGGGCAACCGTTTCAACACGATGAATCCCGCACCTTCGCCGCGTACGTAGCCATCGGCCTCGGCATCGAAAGTGCGGCAGGCATGGCTTGGACTCAGCATGCCGGCTGCGGCGAATCCACGCGTCCAGGCATCGTTGACCAGCAGGTTGACGCCGCCGGCGATCGCCATGTCGCATTCGCCCAGGCGCAAGCTTCTGCACGCGGCAAGAACGGCGACCAGTGAGGACGAACACGCCGTATCGATGGCAAGCGCGGGGCCGGTTATGTTCAGAATGTGGGCAATCCGGCCGGCTGCGGCGCTGGCCGCGTTGCCTGTCGTCGCCTGCGGCGTGAAGCCCGCGCCGGCTCCGTGGAACCTGGCCTCATAATCGTGAGTGCTGATGCCCAGGAAGACCCCGGTCGCCGAGGGACGGTGTTGTGGATCGGCTGCGCTGGCATCTTCCAATGCATGCCATACCACTTCCAGCGCAAGGCGATGCTGCGGATCCATGTGCGCTGCTTCACTTTCGCGTATGCCGAAGAATTTGGCATCGAACCGATCAATGGCATCGATATAGCCCCCCATCGGCAGCCCGGCGCGCTCCGGCCTGTCGTGCGGCGGCTCCGCAACGGCATTACGGCCTTCGCTCAACAGACGGCGAAACGCCTCCACATCGGGTGCACCCGGAAATCGGCAGGCGACTCCGATCACCGCAATGGGAGTCGCCTGCACCGATGCTTCGCTTCGAAGCGTGTCAATGCGCTCCTGAAGCCCGGTGACAAGCTTTAGTATCTGATCGGAGCCAAGACGGGCAAGACGATCGCGCAGATTCGAGGATGAATTCGCGGTCATGCGTCGCCTCGCTCGATGGATGCCAGCAAATCATCCAGATCGGTTCCGGGCAACGATGGCACCGATGACACCGCAGCAGGAATCGCCGCCACGCCTTGCCCCGCTTTTTGAGACGGAGCCACATGGGCCACGAGCCTGGCAATAGTCGGGTAGTCGAAGGCGATTGTTTCGGGCAATTCGGCGCCCACCTTCTCGCCAAGCGCGAAGGCCAGCTCCGTCGACCCAAGGGAATCCAGCCCCATCTCGGCAAAGCCCTGATCGGACCCGATGGTTCGGGCCGGTAGCGTAAGCCGGCCGGCCAGCCACCCGGTCAGCCAGACAACAAGCGCCGAGGCCTCGACCGGCCCCGCGTTTGCGGACGGCCTGGCCGCCGAGTGCCCTTCCCACTGGGCAATCACTGCAAACGTACCGTCCAGATAAGCTTTGCGATTGGCCAGCCGTTGAATCTTTCCGCTGGACGTACGCAGCACAGCGCCAGGAGCGACCAGCACAATTCGCGACAGCGCGAGCTCCAGGTTTTGCCACACCGCTTCAACGATGGCGTGAAAAATAGGTTCCGGTGCATCGGCGCGATGCGATCGCTCAAGCTCTTGCACCAGGATGACCTGTTCGCGCTCGCTCGCGGCCCCATCGGAGGCGATGGAAAAGGCAGCGCCGTTATCCCGGCGCAGCGCCTCGTGCGCGTTTTGCGCGGTTCGTTCGATATCGTGCGGATAAAAATTGGCGCCGCCGAGAATAATCAGATCCTTGATCCGGCCCGTCACAAACAGTTCGTTATCGACCAGAGCGCCGAGGTCTCCGGTGCGCAGGAACGATCCGGCCACGGCCTCTCCTTCGATAAGGGCGCCGAAGGTGGCCTCCGTTTCGTCCGGGCGCTGCCAATAGCCGTGCGCAATCGTCGGGCCGCCCACCCAGATTTCCCCCACCCGGCCAGGCTCGCGGCGCTGCCGTGTGTCGGGATCGACGATAGCGACGGGGACGTCCGGTAGCGGCTGGCCGCTCCCGGGCATCGCTCGGCTTGCGGGAGCGCCGTCGGCCACAATGGATACACGCCCGGCGGCCAATGCGTCTACATCGAAATGCCGCAGCACGGGTGAGACGCCAACGGGGTTGGCCGTTACCGCCAACGTGCTTTCGGCCAGGCCATAGGCTGGGGCAAACGCTTCACGCCGGAAGCCGAAAGATTGAAATTGCTCGATGAACTGTTCCATCACAACCGGGTTGATGGGTTCGGCGGCGTTCATAGTCATGACCATGCTGCCCAGATCGAGGCCGGCCCGATCTTCGGGCGCAACCCGGCGACAGCAAAGGTCGTAGGCAAAGCTGGGCGCCGCGGAATGTGTGCCGCGGTAACGTGTCATGGCCTGCAGCCACAGTACCGGCTTCTGCAAAAAGGCGTTAGGCGCCATCTGGACCGACGCGCAGCCGGAGAACAAGGGCTGCAATAAACCGAAAATCAGGCCAAGATCGTGAAACGCCGGCAACCAACTGATCAGGGTGGAGCGGGTATTCAGCGCCCAGACCGCCTCCATGCGGGACAGATCCTCAATCAGGTTGCCGTGGCTGACCCTCACGCCTTTGGGCAGGGCCGTGGATCCCGATGTGTATTGAAGAAAAGCGATATCGTCGGCTGCCGTTGCGGCCGGCGCCAGATCGGGATCATCGGTCAGTTCGTCGATTGGAATCCAGTCAAGCGCGCCCAGGCGCTCGCTGGAACAGCGCCACTCATTGATGGATCCCAGTAAATCGGCACTCGTCAACGCGACCCGCGCATTCGAATCGGCCGCCACGGCCACCAGACGTTCGATCAGACGGTTGCGGCGCGGCGGATTGATTGGCGTGGCCAGACGCCCGCTCCACAGACAACCCAGGAATGCAGCGAAAAACTCTGCACCGGGCTGAAACACTAGCAGCACAGGCTCGCCGGGCCGGGTCGCGCGCACAAGCGCAGCCGCAACAGCGCGCGCTTTGGCCGCCAGATCGGGGGCCGTCTGGCGGCATTGCTCGTGCCCCTGGCTGTCCAGAAAAACAAATGACCACGTGTCGTCCGGCGCCTCGGCGCGTTGCCGTAAAATTTGCGGCAGAAAAACCAGATCGCGTCGTTGGCCCGCGGACGTCACACCGTATCCTTTGTAGTACCAGCAGTGGAACCCGCCACAGAGCGCCGTGCTTCCAGACGGCGCCCTACGAGCTCGTCGAGCTTCGCGTCAAGGCGACGGTCAAGAGTGGCGACAATTTCTTTTTCCATTTGCGACTGCTCACCACTGGTCCGGTGCAGTTCGGCCACACGTTGCAAGTCCTGGCGGCTAAGCGACAGCAACAGGCAAGGAAAGCGCGCGCGGCAAGTCGTCGGGTTGGGGACACCTTCGAGCAATGCAAATTCTCCGAAGAAATCGCCGACCTCGAGAATTTCCATGGTCAGGGTGTTGCCATCGCCTAAACGAACCGTGCTTTCGACCGAGCCGCGAGCAATGATGTAGAACCGTCCGGTGGCGGTGCCTTCGACCGTCAGGATGGTATCGGCTTCGACCTCTTCGACGCGAAGCATATTGCGTACACGTTCCAGATCGTCCAGGGGAACGCTGGCGAACAAAGGAATTTTGCGCAGCCGCTCCACACTGATGGCGACATCCTGGCCTGCATTGGCGATGGAAATATCCGACTGCTTCTCCCACATCCCGGCATAAAGCCCGTTGCGGGCCAACAATTCGACGTGCGTGCCGGTTTCCACCAGCTTGCCGTCGCGAAAGGCGCAGATAAGATCCATGTCGGGACACGAAGACAGACGATGGGTAACCGAAAACAGCATACGGTTTGCAGTGACCTTGGCCAATGTGTCGTTGATGGCCGCTTCGGCTTCCGCATCGAGCGCCGAGGTAGCCTCGTCGAGCAACAGAATTTTCGGGTCGCGCAACAGGGCGCGGGCGATCACGATACGCTGACGCTGGCCGCCCGACAGCAACTTGCCGCCCTCGCCAACCTCGGTTTGGTAACCGTCGGATAACGTGACGATGAAACTGTGGATTTCGGCGGCGCGCGCGGCCTGTTCTATCTCGGCATCGGTTGCATCCATGCGACCGATCCTGATGTTGTAGCTGATCGATCCGTCGAACAGCGTAGTATCCTGGTTGACCACGGCTATAAGCGAATAAAGCGACTGGCTGTCGATCTCGCGGATATCAGTGTCGTTCAGGACGACGCTGCCGCTGGTTGCATCGTAACTGCGCGACAGAAGGTTGATGACCGTGCTCTTGCCCGAACCGGATGGCCCTACCAGAGCGATACGCCTGGGCACCGGTGTTTCGAGCGTTACGTCGTCAAGATTAAGCCGGTCACCCGCGTAACTGAACGATACATCGCGCAACGCCACCTTGGATAGAGGTTCGTTCAAAGGTAAGGCATTTTTCACTACAGGCTGGTCATCCGGGTACAGCAATAACGATTCGATACGCTGCCAACTGCCAACCGCCTGAATGGCGGTAGGTATCAGGGCCGCAATGCCGCCAGCCGCGCCGCCGATCGCCAGCAACAGGCCAATATAGGCGACTACGATGCCTCCGGAAACCGTGCCCGACAGCGACAGAACCGCCCCCAGACCGATGATCCCCAACTGCGCAGCGCTAACCGCAAAAACGGTCGCGCGGGTAGTAAGTTCGCCCAGCAGGTACTGCTTGTAGCTCGCGTCGTAAATGTCGCCCGTATAACCGTTGAACTGATCCCGCCGATGGCCGCCAATATGAAGCGTACGTATCATCGGCAGCAACTGGACGGTTTCTTTGATGAAGCCGGCGATCTTGCCATCTTCGACCTTGCGGGCGTAAGAGGCCTTGACAGCAAAGCGGCTGATCTGACGCGGCGCCCAAAAAGCGATCGCCAGAAGGATGATGGTTGCCAAGGCCATTCGCCAATCCAGGGCGAACGCCGTGATCAACGAACCGATCATCAGGAAGGATTTGGAAACGATACCCGATATGGCTCGGATGACGGCGTTTTCAACGATGAATATATCGGCGGCGAAAATCGTGACAACATCGCCTCCCTTAAAGTGATTGAGCGAACGCGAGGACAAGCCAAGCAACTTGTCGAACACCCGGCGCCGCACGTCGTTCAGCGCCCTGGGCCCAAGAGTCGAAACGCTGAAATCGATACCCAGGCCGGCCACGGCGGTGACCAGGAAGCCGCCGATCAGGTAAGCCAGCGTAAGCCAGATGACATGCGCATTGTGAGGAGTGATGCCGTGATCGAACAACTGGTTGAGCCACAGAGGCATCAACATGGCGTAGATGGTTTGAATCAGGATCCCGATAGCCAGTAGCCAGCAGAAAAAGTGATAGGGACGCAACAGCCCAGCCGCCCAACGCATAAATGGCAAAATGCCTTTCGCCGGCTGTTCACGCGACAAGGACTCGCCCCATTGCAATTGCAACATGACAGCCGGCTTGCCCGTGACACTGCGGCATACCGCGTCGATCGAAACGCCCGGCGCCATGGCGCGCGCAAAATCCAGCAAGACGCGGGCGTCATATACAGCGAGCAGAAATTTGACGAATGCGCCAGCCCGTATCGCATCACGGGCGTGCGCAGCATGCAGGGCCAGACGGTTGGCCAATCCGTCAAGGTCGTCGACGTCGTCCGCATTGATCATCACCACATCGTCATCAGGCTTGATGCCGATAATATTCAAGATGCCGACGCCTATCAACCCCAAGGCAGGTTCAGGGCAGCCAAGGCGCCCGGCCAGGATGCGTTCCACCAGAACGAGTTGCGGGTCAGTACCGGGATTTTTACGCGCATCGGCCAGAACACTGGCGACCAGATCGCCCTTGTCGGGGATTTTGAGTTTGAGCAACTCGTATATGCGCTGCTCCACCCGCTGGAGCCGTCGGGCATTGAAGTTAAATTGGCCTTTCATAAGGCCCTGTACCTGTTCTTTCACGCCCAACCTCGCTCATCGTGGGTTGCCTCTGTTTGCAGAAAGACAGATGGCGCGTCGTCGCGACCATCGTCTTGCACAAGCTGAAGAATAATCCGGGCCACGGCATCGGGATCCGTAGTCCAGGGGAAATGTCCGATTGCGTGGCGCGTAATTCGCGTCCTGGCGGTGGTGACCGCCGCCCACGCCAATAGGTCGTCAGAGGAAACCGATGGGTCGTCCAGCATGTGCAGAACGTCGATGGGGATCGTCAGCCGTCCGCTGTGCGCATGACGGTAGGTGTCGCACGCTTCCAGATCGGCGCGTAAAGCTTCTTCGGCTACCGTGCCTTCCCAATCCCCCGACGCCATCCCGAAGCGGGCCGCGAGCTCGGCTCGCAATCGCCGCGATGGCAGCCGGTATAGCGGTGCGTCGACAGGGGCCAGATCTGGCGATCGAAAACCCGAAACAACGAGGCGTTCTAGCGGCACACCGGCACGTGTCAGGCTCCACGCCATTTCGTAAGCCAGTAATGCGCCATAACTATTGCCGACCAGAATCAATCGAAGCGGATCGTCGGTTTGATCAAGTGCCAGCCATCCGTTTGTTGCTCCGTCTACGGCCCGGGCGACCCGACGCGGCGGCGAAATACCGTCGATGTTGCCGCCGCGCGGAAGATTGACGGCGGCAACCCCGGCCGATAGCGGTAGTGCGGCCATTAATTGGCGCACCGACAATGGCGAGCCACCCGCATGGGGGAAAAAAACAAAGGTCGGTTGCCCACGCGCCGCGCGACGCAACCGCAGCATCCAGCGCGGTGAAGCGCTGGGGTCAACCCTGTGATCTACCGCATCAGACATAGGCATCCGTTGAATAATTAGAACGCTTTTAATGGATGGAAATGAGGAGGTAACATCTTACCAGCTACTGTATCATTGCTGTACATTTCATTAGCATTCAGATAGATTTGCGCTGAAAGATCGCCTGGAAACACGGAGGAAAACATGGATGAGCAACGAGAATTCGTCGCCCGCCTGGATGCGGATGGGGCCGTATGCCTGCGCAAGGCCTTCGACGCAGGCTGGGTTGAACTCGCCCGTAAAGGAATCGAGCGGAACATCGCCGAACCAAGCCCCTTCTTTCGCAATCTCGGCGAAAACGGCGGTGGCTTCCTCTCGGATATGTGGTCGCGCCGATACATCCCGGAATTCGAACGTTTCTGCATGGAATCACCCGTGGCCACTCTGGCGGCATACGCCCTGCGATCCAATCGTGTCCGGCTGGCCCAGGACACGTGGTTCGCCAAACGCCCTGGCAGTTCGGAACGCACTCCCTGGCATCACGACACCGTGATTTCCGGGCCGTTTTGTTCAGTGTGGGTAGCCCTGGATCCAACGCCGCGCGCGTCGACACTGGAATTCATCCGCGGCTCGCATGCCTGGGGCAAGGCCTTGATGCCAAAATCCTTCTTTGACGAATCAGCAAAACGCAACGCGGCCGATCAGTTCTACGCCGATTTTCATGGTGACAAGTCCCGCAGCGATGCGCACGAATTCGGTGAAATTCCCGATATCGAGGCCAACCGGGATGCCTACGACATCATCGGCTGGGATATGGAACCCGGCGACTGCGTGCTGTTCAACGCACGCACGATTCACGGGGCGCCGGGCAACGATTCGAAACGCACGATTCGCCGCTTCGTCACGCGCTGGATAACCGACGAATCCGTAGTAGCCATGCATGGACAAGACATGATCGACGCCCTGGTCGGCGCAGGGCTCGAAATCGACCTTCAAGTGGGAGGGCCGGTTCGAGGAACACTGTTCCCGGAAATACGCGTCCGGGAAAATGAATAACATTTACTCTTATTGACATTTTTTACATATACCCCCTACACTGCCAGTGTGCCTGGTATCGCTATCGTTCTCAAGGCATGCCTGAGCAAGCATTACGATCTTACCCGGCACTGTCGTTATCACACGCGAATAACATTTACCAACCACTAGGAATAAATATTATGGCTGACATGTTTTTGACAATTACACGCGCGAATATCAAAGCAGGTAGTGAAAAGGATGCGCGAGCCCTATTGAAAAAATCGCTCCTGCCCAACGACGGCTCCAAACCAGGCGATCACATTCCAGGCCTGATCGGTTTTGGGCTGATGCGCTCCAAAAAAGACGCCTCGATGTTCGGCCTGGCCACGGTGTGGAAAGACGAAGCATCGTTCGATGCCTTGCATAAAAACCCCAATGCCAAAGCTGGCGGACACTGGGTTCAAAAATTCATGGCTTTTACCAAAGGCGACGTAAAGGGCGAAGGCTTCTATATAGAAAGCCTGTAATATTCTTCAAAAGGGGGTCGCCCTAACTGTTCTTTCTGAACAATGCCAGCCGGGCTCGGCCTCCTCCAGTCCCCGCATCAATTGTCCGAATAACGGGTGGGGTTGGTTTTCCGCCCAGGCGCGCGCATGACCAATTCTTTTCCTTCCCCTGGCTCGGCATCGGCCGTTCGCACGACTAATAATGGAAACCCGGCACTGCGTCCCATCGAAGACGCCTATCCGCTGACGCGGATGCAGCAGGCATTGCTGGTGCGTTGCGTTTCTTATCCCGATCAACCGATTTATATGGGGCAATGGTGGGCCGTCCTGGACGGAGCCATGAACCAGCAAGCGTTCACCACTGCCTGGCAAGGCGTGGTCGACCGCCACACGGCATTGCGCAGCGGCTTTCACTGGGATCTGAAAGATCACCCATTCCAGGTAGTTCACCGCCAAGCTGCCTTGACAGCCAACATGAAAGACTGGTCCGGCCATGCCGATTGGCGTGAGCATCTTGACTCGTTCCTGGCCGAAGATCGCGCCCGGCCGTTCGATATCAAGAAGCCCCCACTGATGCGCATCACGCTCATCCAGCTCGCGCCCATGCGCCATCTTGTGGTTTGGACGCGCCATCATCTTACGGTCGACGGCTGGTCTCTGGGGATTATCCTGGGCGAAGTATTTTCCCTTTACAAGGCGCTGTGCGCCGGGCAGCCGGAAGCATTACCGCCCGCTCCCGCGTTCCGCGCCTACGTGAACTGGGAACAAACCAACGACCAGTCGGCCGGGTTAATCCATTGGCGCAACCTCCTGGCCGCAGGGGTGCCCGACGAACGCGACCCCGCCGAACGCCGCCACATCGCGGTAACAGAAACCACCGGGCCAGAAATCCAGGCCATCGTCCGCCATCTGCCGGAATCCATTTCAGATCGTCTGAACGCGCTGGCCCGGTCTTGCCGCGTTACCGTCAATACTGTCGTTCAGGCTGCCTGGTCCATGGTCGATAGCCGGTTGAACGACCGCGATACGGTTCTTTTCGGCGCGGTGGAAACAATGCGCCCTCCCCATCTCGGACAGGGTGAAACAACCGACCTCGTCGGCATTCAAATTCAGATACAACCGGTTCTTGCCCATATCGACCAAACGCCACTGCGCGATTGGCTTGAAGACCTGCAGGCAAAAGCCGTGGCCGCACGCAGCGCCGGCGCCATAGGCATGGACGAACTTCGCGACCTGCTCGGCCTGCCGCGCGACAGCCTGCCGTTCGACAGCCTGATCGGTTTCCAAAACTACCCTCTGGACGAGGCCGCCGCCTTTGCCGGCAGCGGATTGGCTCTGGTCGAAAGCGGCGACATCACACTGCCCGACATGCCGCTGAACCTGATGGTGGAACGGCAGGCTGGCAGCCTGCGCTTGCAATTGATGTTCGACCGGAATCGCTATGGGCTGCCCGACGCAGCGCTACGCCTGGATATGCTGGCGGCAACACTAGCGGCCCTGCCCGACTCAGAGGCGATTCCCGTTGATGCTATCGACGCGCTATCGGAGACGATCGCGGCGCCGTTGTTTGGCAATGCCCCCGATGACGCTCCCCTGCCCGGTTCCGACCAGACCGTGGTCCAGGCAATCCTGGAGCAGGCGAACGCTCGGCCCCAGGCCGTGGCCGTTACGCTGGGCGAACAGAGCCTGACCTACGCCGGGCTGATCTCCATCGCCTCAACCGTGGCCGCCAGGCTGGACGCGAACGGAATCGGCCGGGGTGCCCGCGTGGGCCTGCACCTGGAACGAACCCCGCTGGCCATAGCCGCTATCGTGGGCATCATGCTGCGCGGCGCGGCCTACGTACCCATCGATCCTGGCGCGCCCGATGAACGCAAGACGTTCATCAAGACGCAAGCGGGCCTTGCTGGCGTGCTCTCGATCACGTCCGGCGATGTGGGGGGTCTGCCCGCCATCGCCGTCGGCGATCTGACGCTTGAAGCCGTCCAGGCCATCGACGCAAACACTTTCTTGCTACCAGCAGGGTCGGACGAAGCCTACGTCATCTTCACATCGGGGTCCACCGGGCGCCCAAAGGGCGTTTCAATCGGTCACGACAACCTCGGCTACCATGTGGCGGCACGTAACGCGGCCTATCCGGGCCAGCCCAATCGCGTCCTTCTGCTGACCTTCCCCCTTAGCTTCGATGGGTCCGTCACGGGCATCTTCGGCACGCTGTCCATAGGTGGAACACTTGTACTGCCGCGCCCCATCGAAGCCACTGATCCGGATCGCCTTGCGGCGTTGATCCGCGATCAGCGCGTTACCCAAACCATCATGATTCCATCGCAATGGAGCTTGCTGCTGTCCGCGGGAGCCCCCGCTGACCTGGACAGCCTGGAAGTGGCCGTGGTCGCAGGCGAAGCCTGCCCACGCGATCTGGTCGAACGGCATTACGCACGGTTACCCAAAACCCTGCTGGCCAATGAATACGGGCCAACAGAAACCACGGTCTGGGCCACGCTGGAACGATGCGCCGCAGGGAAGACAGGGCCGGTCGCCATCGGCTACCCTATCCCTGGAACCTGCGCTTATGTGGTGGATCGAAAAAACCGTCGCTGCCCGCCGGGATCCACCGGCGAGCTTCTGATCGCAGGGCCGGGAATCGCCCGTGGCTATGTGGGTCGCGCGGACTTGACAGCCGAACGTTTCATCGCCAACCCATTCCACACCAACATTGGCTTACGCACCGCCTACCGCAGTGGAGATCGGGTCGTCCTGGGCTTTGACGGCAAGCTGCGGTTTCACGGCCGAACCGACGATCAGGTCAAGATCAGCGGCTACCGTATCGAACTGGCCGAAATCAGCGCCTGCCTTCAGGAACTTCCTGGCGTCGAAGACGCGGTAACCGTCGTGCACCGTGCCGGGGCGCAAGCCCGAAGCCTGATCGTTGCCCACGTCTCGGGCGCCAATCTGCCAAGCCAGGAGGCCATCCTGCATCACGCGCAACGCCTTCTGCCCGCGTATATGGTGCCGCACAGTGTTGTGCTGCACGATCATCTGCCGCGCACCAGCACAGGCAAGATAGATCGCCGCAATCTTCCCGCGCCGCTGCTGCAGGAAACAGCCTCCGTGGCGCCCCAGGGCGATACCGAAGTAGCCATCGCGCAAGTCTGGCAAGCCGTTCTGGGCTGCCAGGCAATTGGCCGCTTTGACGATTTCTTCGCGATTGGTGGCCGGTCGCTCGACGCCATGCAGGTGGTTTCACGCCTGCGCCGCGACCTGAAGCTTTCGATCGATCTTATCGATCTGTTCGAATCTCCACGACTCAACGATCTGGCGCGCCGGGCAACCACCCATAATGTCGGCCAGGGCACTGCCATTCGCAAGCGGCAAAGAACCCGCATCGATTTGGCCGCGACTACGCCGGAGCAGACATAATGAGCAGCGGTTACATTGCAGCTGCCTCGTTTGCACAACGGCAGCTTCGCTATCTGGATCTGCTGCAACCGGGGGGCTCCGAATACGCGCTTCCGCTCGTGCTGGAAATAACAGGCGCCTTGAACGAAGCCGCACTTCGACAGGCATTCGACGCGGTCATTGATCGGCACGATGTGCTGCGGGCTTCGTTCCCTATGATCGACGACATCCCCGCTCTGGCCGTGCTCGACCAACGCGCCATAGACATGCCTGCAATCGAGATTCCCGCCGCGACCCGCGCCGGCTGGAGCAAACAACTGGCGAGTGCCGTAACCGATATGGTGAAGCGACCCTTCAACCTCGAAAAAGGCCCAGTTCTGGCGGCGGCGCTATTCCGGCCAGCCGATCCCGACGCGGCCGGTTGTTCGGCGAGCCTGGCGGTGGTATTTCATCACTCTGTCGCCGACGGCGCGTCATTGCCGATTTTTTTGGGCGACCTGGTCATCGCCTACGACGCGGCGCTGACTCGTGCCGCGCCCAAATGGCAGGAACTGGCGCTGCAATACCCCGACTACGCCGACTGGGAACAAGAACGCTTCGGAGCGGCCGATGCCCCGGCGCTGGCCGAAGCCCTGCGCTACTGGCGCGAAACGCTGCGCGACGTCCCTTCACTGCTGGATCTGCCGCTGGACCGGGCGCGCGGCGTGACACGGTCTCCAGGCGTCGGCGCCACAGCGCGCCTGAACCTGCCGGCCTCGGTCGGCAACGCCCTGGCCGATTTAGCCCGCCTTGGCGGCAGCACACCTTTCATGGCTTTTCTGGCGGTATTTTTCACGGTGGTGCATCGTTGGAGCGGCCTGGACGACCTGATAGTGACTGTCCCCGTGTCCAAGCGCACACGACCCGAATTGGCCAGCCTCATCGGGCTGCTGGTCGACACACTGCCGTTACGCGTGTCCTGCGGCCCCGACACGCGTTTTGACGACCTGCTCGAAAACGTGCACAAAATATTCCGGGACGGCATCCGCCATCGCGATGTTCCGTTCCAGCGCATCGTTCAGTCCATCGAGATCGAACGGCGCACTGACGTTGTTCCCCTGATGCAAATTCTATTCGGCGGGCTGGAACCGACCGACGATCCTATCACCGCAGCCGATGGCACCTGCTTCTGCGCACGCGACGACCTTGCGGATCAGACGGCCAAGGCCGACATATCCTTCGTTTACCGCGAGTCCGCAGAACACGTCGAACTATGGTGTCGCTACGATCCCGCGCTGTTCGATCACACAAGCATCGACAATCTGCTTTCCTGGTTCGGCACCGTCGCTGCCGCAGTGGCGCGCGCGCCCGGCCAGGCGATCGGCGACCTTCCCCTGATAGACGAAGCATCCGGACGAAACCTTATCGCCCGATTCAACCATACTCGTCGACCATACCCGGACGACCGTTCTGTCGCATCCCTGTTTGACGAAGCAGCGCGCAAGTATCCTCAACGCATCGCCATCGACGATGGCGGACGACTCACCCGCTACGCCGAACTGGCTGACCGATCAACCCGGCTCGCCGCCATTCTTGCGCACGCCGGTCTGCGGCCCGATGATGCGATCATCCTCGTTCTTCCCCTGTCGGACCATTTCCTTGCCTTGATGCTGGCAATTTTGCAGATCGGCGCTATCTACGTTCCACTCGATCCGGCACACCCGCACGCGCATCGCGTGCGGCTCGCGAAATCCATTGGCGCGCGCGCCGTCATCCTTTCGACCTCCGAAGATCAGGAAGAATACGAAGGAATCCAGGTGCTGGACGCAGACATGCTGGACACGCGCGCAGCACAACTCACAGACAACTTTACCGTGCCACAGGGCGAGTCGGATACCGCCTACATTATGTTTACATCGGGTTCCACGGGCGAACCCAAAGGCGTAGCGGTTCCGCATCGAGCCATAGCGCGCCTGGTTTGCAACACCAACTTCGCCTCCTTTGGCCCCGATACGCGCGCAGCCGTTTATTCCAATCCGTCCTTTGACGCCTCCACGCTCGAAATCTGGGCTCCCCTCCTTAACGGGGGCACGGCCGTCATGGTCGAGCGCAAGGCCATGCTGGATATCGCCAGGCTACGACACATACTGGCGGAATCCAACATCACACTGTTGTGGGTCACAGCAGGGCTGTTTCAGGAAATCGCCGGCATCGATCCATCGGCTTTCGCCGGCAGCCGGCTGGTGCTCACCGGCGGCGATACCGTCAGCCCGGAAGCAGCCCGCGCCGTTCTGGCCGCCGGGGCGGGATCGGGATTGCGGTTGTTGAACGGCTACGGCCCGACCGAGAACACCACCTTCAGTACCACATACGACATTGCCGGCCTGGATGCCACCCGCCTTTCCGTACCCATAGGCTTGCCCATAGCCAACAGCGCGATCTACGTGCTGGATCGGCGCGGCCAACCGCTGCCCGTCGGCGTGAACGGCGAAATCTATGTCGGGGGCGACGGCGTCGCCAACGGATATGTCGGCGACCCCGAACGAACGGCGGCCTCATTTCTACCCGATCCGTTCGACGAGCGCGACGGAGCGCGCATGTATCGAACCGGCGATCACGGCCGCTGGCGTCAGGACGGCACCATTCTGTTCACAGGCCGTTCGGACGATCAAGTCAAAGTACGGGGATTTCGCATCGAACTCAACGAAATCGCCGCTGCGTTGGGGCGTCATCCGGCGCTACGCGCCGTTCATGTCGCCGCCCCCAAGGATTCGAATGGGAGGCGCCAAATCGTCGCATACGTGGTAGCGCACACTGAGCCCACGCCAAGCGCGTCCGACCTGCGGCTATTTCTGGAGCCGTTGTTGCCGTCTCACATGCTCCCCAACGCCTACATCGCGACGGAATCGCTCGTGCTCAACCTCAACGGCAAAGTTGACCGCAAGGCGCTACCGGAGGTGCAGGACCATCACTATGATCGATCCGCGCAAACGATTCCGCCGCGAACCGAAGAAGAATGCACGCTGCATGCCATCTGGCAGGAACTTCTGGGAACTGACAGCGTCGGCGTGACCGACAATTTTTTCCATGTCGGAGGCGACTCCATCCTGGCTATTCGCATGGCTGCCCGCGCCGCTGATGCCGGCTTGCCGCTGACGCCCACCGACGTATTCCAGCTCCAGACCATCGAGCGTCTGGCGAATGCCGCGTCCCTGGCGCGTCCCCGTCAAAAGCGCGCTGCGGCGGGCCGCGCCTTCTCTGCCGAACTGGTTCCTATCGTTCAATACAACGAAATAAATCAACCCTTCCTGCTGGCCAGCCTGACTCTGGATCGCCCCATCGGCGTCGTCGAACTCGCATTGGTCATCCAGCATTTGGCCGAACGACACGAGGCGCTGCGCTTGCGATGGACCCGCGACGGCGAGACGCGCCGGCTGGAAATCATGGCCTATGTGGCTCAACTGCCCTTTCGCACCGTCGAAGAACCGCACTTGGCCGACGCACAACTGGACAAGTGGATAGCGGAACATGCGGGGCGTATCGGTCGAGGGCTGGACACGCAATCCGGTGTTATGGTCGCCACCACGCTGGTTGATCGCGGCCCGAATGCCGGGCCGGTTATCGTCCTGGCGCTGCACCGAGCCATAGCGGATGAGCGCACTCTGGCACTGATCGTCGCCGAACTTGAAACAGCGATTAAAGCGGGGCACGCGGCTTTGCCGATTCTGGATACCACCTATGGCGACTGGCTCGACTGGCTGGAGGGTTACGCGGACGAGCAGGCAGCGAGCAGCGGGCTGACCGCTCTGGAAAGCGCCGCCATGCGAACGCCCATGCCTCCCTTATTGGTTGACGCGCCCGCAGAAGCGACAGGCATCGTCGCGGAATATTGGCTTGATCCGACGATCTCCGCGACCCTGACCGATCACGCCCCCGCACGGCTCATGACCACACCCCTCGACATACTGGCGACCTCGCTGGCGGCGGCCCTGCCGCCATCAGGCAGCGACACGGTACTGATCGAGGCCATCGACGAGCAGCGTCATCTGCCTCGCGACGCGCCCAACGTCGATGGGCTCTTGGGTAACTTGGACGGCGTTTTGACCATTCTCGCACCCACTGGACACATGCCGGTCGCGAAGCGGCTGCACGCGGTCAAAGCCGCGCGCCAGGCCGTGTCGGCAACCGCACCGGTCTATAGAGTGCTGGGGCAGACCTTCGACCTGCCAGGCGCCACTCTTGGCATCGCGTGGTCGAACCCATCGGCCGTGCGCGCCGCGATGCGACTCCATTCGCTGCCCACCTTCAACATTTCGGTAAAGGGCGTGCTTGTGGCAAGCACAACCGGCGGTCGGCTGCGCTTGGCCTGGACCGGGGCGGAGCCGGCCGGCGGCGCTGCCGCGCTACTCGAACGGGTCGCGCATACCCTTGGATTAATTGCCGATCTCGCCACACCGAACGCACGCCCTCTGTACACGCCGGCCGACTTTCCGCTTGCCGGGCTATCCGCGTCGGAACTGGCCGGTATCGTTGGCACAGCCACGGATATCGAAGCCATCTACCCCCTGTCGCCAATGCAGGAAGCCATGCTGGTCCACACGCTTGCCGCAGTACGCTCCGAAATCAACTTCGAGCAAAGTTGCATGCGTATTCGCGGTCGGCTCGATCATGAAGCGTTCCGCCATGCATGGGCAACGGTATTCGAGCGGCACGACGTGCTGCGTACCGCGTTTCACTGGCGCGGGCTGGCGCGACCACTGCAAGTCGTCCATCGCGCCGTACCATTGCCGCTAACCGCCCATACATGGCCAGCGTTCGACGCCGCCCGGATGGATGAATTCCTTGCCAGCGACCGGGAACGGGGATTCGATCTGGAGCAGGCGCCGCTGGTGCGCCTGAGCATTATCCAGGTGGCCGCCGACGATGCTTATGTCGTCTCCAGTTTTCATCATCTGCTGGTCGACGGCTGGTGCCTGGGCCGATTGGAGCGCGAGGTCCGGGCCGCCTACGAAACTTATCGCAGCCGCCGCCCACCGCTGTTCGACACGCCCGTTCCCTATCAATCCTATATCGCCTGGCTGGCGCAAGCCGATCGCAGCGAGAGCCAGCGGTTTTTCACCGGCCTTCTGAACAACTTGCCGCCACAGCGCCGACTGTTTCCGCCGGCGAAAGGTCCCGCCCATGCCTTTACCACAACACACCGAACGCTGGATCGTCCGGCCAGCCGGGCGCTGGTGGCTTTCGCGCGGCGGCGCGGGCTGACACTGGCCACGACCCTTCATTTCGCCTGGGCAATCTGGCTGGGAGCCCGCCTGGGCTCCGAGGATGTCGTATTCGGCACCACAGTATCCGGACGCCCTTCGGGCGTACCTGGCGTCGAAAGAATTGTCGGCCTGTTCATCAACAACCTCCCGATCCGCCTGCAACTGGGCGGGGCCGAGCGCCCGGCCGAACGTCTCGAAGCCATTCAGTTGCTGCTGGGGCAACTGCAAAGCCATGCCCATCTTTCGCCAACGTCCATCGCCGACGCCGCCGGTGGCCAATCAGGCCCCCTCTTCGACACCTTGGTGGTGGTCGAAAACCTGGCCTCTGGAACCAGCGCCTGGAGCGGCGCCGAAGGCCTGACCGTCGAAGCGGTGCACTCCCGCATGAAAACGGCTTACGACCTGACATTCATCGCCATACCGGGCGATTTGATCACCTTGTCTCTGGTTCAGCCCGACGATGGACGAACCCTTGAGAACGCAAGCAATGTGCTGGACGCCGTAGCGGCCATTCTGACCGCATTGCCCGATGCCGCAGACAACCGTCTTGACAGTCTGCCTCGCCCCGAAGTTCGCCCGCCGGTTATCGCCACAGGGACGCCGGTCGCGCAGTCCGTTCGGTTCGCGACCCGGCCGCGCAGCACGCTGGAGGCGCAGATCGCCAATGAGGTGGCCGATCTTTCCTTCACGCTGCAAGGCGACGAACCTGCGACCGCCCCGGATCTGGACACGGATTTCTGGCTCATGGGCGTCAATTCCCTCAAACTGATCCAGCTTGCCGCACGCCTGGAGCAGCGTCTGGATCGCCCTGTGCCAATTTCACTGCTTCTCGAACACGGCTCGGTATCGGCGCTCGCGCAGGCCATCGAATCGGGCCAGACGTGGACGCCGGTCGTTCCCATGAATGGGGCGGGCGCGGCGCGCGGACATGCGAACGATCCGTTCGTGTGCGTCCACCCAGTCGCCAGCGATGTCAGCGTCTTCCTGGATCTGGCTCGCGCCATGCCCGTATCGATTCCCTTCTGGGCCATTCAGGCCGCCGGTCTGGAAGAAGGACAGGAACCGCTCGATAATGTCCAGGCCCTGGCGCAAGCCAATCTGGAAGCTCTAGCGGCACGGGGTTTGCCGCAACCGCGCTGGATCGGCGGCTATTCGTTCGGCGGCATCGTCGCGTTCGAGATGGCGCGGCAACTGGCCCAACGAGGAACGCCGCCTCAGCGCGTCATCATTATCGATGCGCCTGCACCGCTGGAACGGACATCCATTCTTGAAACCGACCCGGATCGAGCCCACGCCCAATGGCTGGTCCGCATGGCGGATGTGCGCGCCCGCTTTCAGGATGTAGAACCCGTTCTGACGCAAAACGAGCTGTTGGCGCTTCCGAAAGCCGAACGATTCGCGCTGGCCACCAAACGCCTGCATGGCGCCCGGCTACTGCCGCCGGCTGCCACTCCCCGATGGCTGGAACGGGCACACCACACCAGCCTTGTTCAATACGGCGCCTATCTGGCCTACTCGCCGGCCCCCTCACCCGGACAGAAACTGCCACTGGCCATTATTCGCGCAACAACGCCACGCCATTCCGATCTGAGCGATATCGAAAACCGCCAGCTTGCAATTCCCGATATGGGCTGGCAACTATTCACCGATGCGGCCATACCCGTTCTTCATATCACCGGCGACCACGTGACGATGTTGGGGCCCGTTACCGCCTCCAACGTGGCTGCCGCCATCGCAAGCCTGTTGCACGTCACGGCAGCGCCTGATGCTCCCTGATCGCGTCCTAGGTCGTTTCGCGCACCGCCAGCGCCGCCGCATAACCGGGTGGGGCGGGCAGCATGACGAGCCGGCAGGCGCCAAAGCCATTCATCGTCACGGCGCGCGCGTCCATATGCGGGCCCTGGTGCATCAGGCCGACTTCCAGTTTCGGAAATTCCAGGCGCAACCCCTGCCCCACCGCCTTGGTCACCGCCTCTTTACGGGTCCATGCGGCAAAGAAAGCCGACATCCGATCTTCATCGGGCAAGGCTTGCCACTGCGCCGCTTCAGATTGCGACAACACCATCCGCGCCAACGACGCCAATTCAGTCAAAGCGCGAAACTTTTCTATATCCACCCCCACCTCGTGGCCGCGCGCAATGGCCAGCAGCGCGTAATCGCCCGAATGTGCAATGTTGAAGTGCCAGTCCGCCCCGCACGACAACGCTGGCTTGCCGAACTCGCCATACTCGAAACCGATGTCGGCCGCCGGCCTGCCCAGGCACGCGCCCAGCAGCAACCTGAGCACGCCGCGCACATGCACAAACTGGTTCCGGGCCCAGGACACCCGAAATGCGTCGGCCCGCGCGCGCTCGTCTGCGGCAAGCAATAACCACAAGGCCGCCAGTAGGTCTTGATCGGCGGCAAGCGGCAGTACCCACGTACGGCAAGAGCCCGCCGTCACAGCCTCTGGAGGCGTATCAATCTGTGCGATACCCGAGGTCGCATGCGCACCGATTCGGTGCAACTGGGCCAGACTACGATCAGACAAGGAAAAATCGCTCATGAGGCATCACAATATCACGCGCACTAAATCGTCAACGAGAAATGCGACCGATTTTTCCTTCAGTGCGTGCGGCAGCGGACGTACGAAATACAAAAGCGCTCACATCGTCAAGCACCGGATAAAAAGAGCGCAGCAAAGGGGCAAATGCACCCACCAGCAGACCATGGCCTACGCCTTTCAAGCTCACGGTCTCCACTGGCACATGCGCCGCGCTTAGGGCGGCGGCCAAACCGCCCGAGTTCCTGACCGGATTCACCACCTTGTCTGCAGTGCCCGTAATCAACAAGGTGGGCGGCGCGGTCGCACTGACATGCCTTATGGGTTGCGAGTCTGCAGGCGTGTTGGGATAAAGAAATGTCGGTTTTATCGATTCGACGTCGATGGGCAGAAAGTCGTAGGGCCCCGCAATACCTATCCATCCGCGCAGCGCCGCAGGGCTCGTGCCGAATTTCGCTAACCAGCGCGGATCCAGCGCTACCATGGCTGCGTTGTAGGCTCCCGCACTGTGGCCAGCCACAAAAACCTGATCAGCGTTTCCGCCATACTCGCCAATGTGCTTCAATGTCCACGACACAGCCTGCGCGGCGTCTTCAACGAAAGCCGGGTAGACAACCTGAGGCGAGAGGCGGTAATCGGCCACGACCGTCATAATGCCGCGCGATGCCAGCGCTTTGCCCACAAAACCGTACTGTTGACGTGAACCGCTGTTCCAGTTTCCACCGTAAAAGAATACGACCACATCCGGCGGCACACCCGATTGCGCAGGCAGGTAGATATCAAGCTTCTGGCGTGCATCGCTGCCATAGGCCAGGTTTGCCACCATCGTGCTTTTGGTATCGCCCCACGCAAGTACATTCAGAAGTGTCAGCGGAGAAAAAACAGCCAGCGCAATCAACGTCAACAGTACAACAATGACAGCATAGAAACCGACGCGAAGCATAGTCAATTCAACCACCATAGAGAAAGATTGAGTACCGAGGCGAAAGCAACCCAAGCCAGATAAGGCCACATTAAATAGCCTGCCAGCCGATCACGGCGCATGAAGGCAACCGTTACTATCGCAATCAGCACAAGCATGACACCTATATCGATCAAGGCCAGCCCAGTGCGGTGCAGGCCAAAGAAAATCCAGGACCATAGCCCATTTAAAACAAGCTGCACGACCCATAAAACAATAGCGCTATCAATGCCGCCAACCCGTCGCCATACCCGCCAAGCGGCCACCGCCATCATCACATACAGAGCCGACCACACGGGTGCAAAGATCCAGTTTGGTGGATTGAAGAGCGGTTTGTGCAAAGCGGCGTACCACGCCCCTGGCAGGAACTGGCTGCCCACCAATGCTACCGCAGATGTAAGGACAAGAAAGAGAATCAGTGATTTGTATTGATGCATGGTCGTCCTTCTGGCGTAATTGAATTCATGCGCGCGTCGCCGCGCACCCTTGCACCCGACGAAAGCCCTGTCACGGTCAGCGCCCCACCATCTGCGCGAGCGCGGCCAGCCGCAGGCGATACGGCAGCAAGCTCATCAGCTTGAGCAGCCTTGTGAATCGTTTGGGAAAATGAATTTCGAATACTCCCTTTTCCATACCACGGAGTATGTCCCGGGAAGCCTCATCCACAGAAATCATGGCGGGCATGGGAAATTTGTTGCTGGCGGTCATCTTGGTTTTCACGAAACCGGGATTCACCAAATAGACGCCTAAGCCCTTGGGATGCAGTTCGGCATAAAGCAGCTCCGCCAGGTTAATAAGCGCCGCCTTGGTCGGCCCATACACCGTGGCGTTGGGCAGACCCAGGTAGCCTGCCACGCTGGCAACCAGCGCAATCGATCCATTGCCCTGCGCGATCAGGTCGGGCAGGATCACTTCAAGCCCGTAATAGACGCTGGCGAGATTGACTTCAATAGTTCCGCGAACGCTGTCCGATTGCAGCTCCCATGAGCGCAGCTGTTCATATTGGGCCGCGCAAAATACCGTCAAGTCCAGCCCGCCCCACTCTCGAATCAAGTGCTTGTGCGCAGACTTCCACGCGGCAGGATCAGTGACATCCATGGGCAGTATGCGAGCCAGCGCCGAGTTGGCCGCCACGGCGACAAGGGCATCTTCCCTGCGAGCACTTAGGGCCACGCGCGCACCCCGCTGCAACAGATCGCGCGCAACGGCCGCGCCGATGCCGCTGGATGCACCAATCAGCCAAACCCGCTTGCCATGCCAGTCTGGCCAGCGGGGATTAAGTGGCGTCAGAAACATGATGACCTTTGCGTGCCTGTTGCAAATTATTATTCATGGCGAAAGAAAACAGTGACCTGACCTACTTCAAAGCCGAACTTCGTCACGGTGGCCCTGTTAACGACGGTCTGCTCATCGATCCTGAAAAGCCAATCATCGAACTTGACGTTGTAGACGGACTTGCCAACAGGCAGCTTGAGCGTGTAGTTCATGCGAAAGGCGTCACCGGCGCCTTTGCCGATCGCCACGCCCAGCACATCACCGGCGCTGCCGTGCAGCGAACCATCCGTCTGCCGCGTGAATGTCCATACACGTTCCTGGTCCGTGCCATCGGTATAGAAAAAGTGCTCTTTGAGAATGAATTTGTCGCCCTGGCTGTGACCTTCCATCTTGATATGAAAACGCTTCACCACCTCGCCACTGCGTTTTTGAAAGATACCCCAAGCTTCGGTCTTACCCTGAAAATACTGAGTGACATCAAGCTTGGGCGTCTCCTTGGCGTAATGGGAAACATCGGGGACAGCACAGGCGGTCAGTGCCAGCACGCTTCCCAGCATAAGCAGCGCTTTCATATTGTTTGATCTCCGTTTGAATCGTGAAAATTGCGCAAGCGCCATAGCGCCAGAAGTTTCAAAAGGCAAGGCGGAGCAAGCAAACAGACGCGCATGCTAATCAGGCCTGGCGAATACAAACTGAATAACGTCCGTGCGCCGCTCTTCGAAGCCGGCCTCGCAATAGGCCAGATACAGTCGCCAAGCTCGTATGAAGGCTTCGTCGAATCCTTGCCTGCGAATTTCTCCCAGATTCTTTTCGAACGTCTGGCGCCAGCGTCTGAGCGTTTCAGCGTAGTCCATGCCGAAACGCAGTGTGACACGGCCTTCGAGCCCTGCAGTACGTCCGACCTTCAATAATCGTTCCGGACTGGGAAGCATGCCGCCGGGGAAAATTGACTGCCTGATGAAATCGCTGCTGCGGCGATACTGCTCGAACCGCGCCTCATCGATGGTGATGGATTGAAGCAAGGCCTGCGCGCCTGGCTTGAGCCGGTCATGCAGGATGCGGCCAAATTCAGGCCAGAACTTTTCGCCCACCGCTTCGAACATCTCGATCGACACCACCGCATCGTATTGGCCATCAAGATCGCGATAGTCGCACAGCGCGACTTCGGCGACGCCCTTTAGCCCCGCATCCAGCACGCGCTGCTGAGCCACCTTGTATTGCGCCTGTGAAATGGTGACGCCGTGCACGTGTATCCCCTGCCGGGCCGCGTGCAGGGCAAAGCCACCCCATCCGCAACCAATTTCAAGTACGCGCATGCCAGGCCGCAGAGCGAGCGACTTCAGGATGTGTTCGTACTTGTCGGTCTGAGCTTGCTCAAGGCTTTGGGCAGAATCGCCGGAGAACAGCGCGCTGGAATAGCTCATCCCCAGATCCAGCCACCGGCCGTAAAACGCGTTGCCAATGTCGTAGTGTGCATGAATATTGCGCTTGCTGCCGGATCTGCTGTTCACGCGCAGGCGATGCAGCACGCTATACCACAGGCGCGAAACCCACTTCCCCCACATGGCCTCAGGAAGAACGGCTTCATTACGCAATGCAAAACGCAGAAGTGCAGTCAGGTCCGGAGAACTGAGCCAACCCGCCTGGTAGGCATCCGCAAAGCCAATGTCACCACCCTTCAGTATCTTTGAGCAGCCACGCCAGTCATTGACCTTCAGGATGGCCCCGGGCGACGAGGAAGGCCTTCCGAATACTCTACGCTCACCCGAGGGCAACACCATAATCAAATGCCCGACACTAATCCGTTCGAGCAGCGAAAGGAAAAACTTGGCGGATGCTGGAATAGGATCCATGGCGAGGTTAGACGCGGATTGGGTTGTCATGGTTTTTTATCTGATTTGGCACTTTCGGAGACTGGCGGGTGCATTGCCGCCTCCGAACGCTGAGGTTTTGAAAAAAAGGGAACTTTGCGCAGCCACAGGCGCAATGCCTGCCAGTAGATGCGGGCAATAATGGAAAAGGTCATCAGCGGCTGTCTGGTCACAGCCCGCAGGACCGTCTGCCGATTGAGTGCGGTCTTGCGGCCCGCGACCGACGTACGCAGCACTAGGCCCGCCGCGTCGAAGTAATCGATGCCAACAAATGAAGTGTCGGCCGTATCCCGCAAGCGAAACTGATAATGCCCTTCGACCCGGAAAAACGGCGACACGTGCAACTGCTTGCGGCATTCGAGCGTGGTGGCGTCCGTGATGACAGCACCTTCGGGCGCAGTCAGCAGATAGCGGTGCCGCTCGCCGAAGGTGCTGGTCACTTCCGCCAAAAGGGCACGCAGGCCGCCATCGCGGTCGTGGCAGTACCAGAAGCTGACCGGATTGAATACATAGCCGAACACGCGCGGAAAGGTCTGGAGCCACATCTCGCCATTGGCCTGCACGCCCGCTTCGGCCAGTTGCCGGCGAATCCAGATAGCCAGATCCGAACCGTCGCATGCGCCGTAATCACGCGTGCGAATACCCATCAAGCCCCAGCGATCAACGCTGAACCACCAGCGATTCAGTTCCTGCAATCTGTCGAGATTGATGCGCACACTAAAAACCGGATATACAAAGCGGTTGCGCTTCGGGCGCAGCCGCTCATGCATAACAGAACCCAAAAGCAGCAAGGCGCGGCTGGATGCGTCCGAAGTTGAAGGAAGGCTGTTCACAACGTGGCCCATTCCGGAGATACGCCGAAACCACGCGCAACGCGTAAGGCTGAATTCAAGCCATCTTCGTGAAAGCCATAACCTGTCCAGGCGCCCGCATGCCATGTGTTGTACACGCCCTGAAGCGATGAAAGCTGCGTCTGTGCAGCAATGACACTCAGATCGAGAATAGGATGCTCGTACTCGAAGGACGACAGCAGTGTTTCCTGCGCCGGCAAGCTGATGGGATTCAGGGTGACTACCAATGGCGTGCCAAACGGCAGGGGCTGCAACTGATTAACCAGATAGCTTACGCAAACAGGACGGCTGCCGCCCGTCGTATTTGCGCCCAGGTAATTCCAGGCAGACCATACGCGACGCCGGCGAGGCAACAAAGAAATGTCCGTATGAAGCATCGCCACATTTTTCTGATAGCGTACAGCGCCGAGCACGGCGCGCTCGCACTCGTCAGGATTTGCCAGCATACGCAGCGTATCCGGCGCATGCGTAGCCATGACAACGGCATCGAATTGCTCGACACCGGAAGACGTCAGTATGGAAATGCTGCTTGCGCTGCGAGAAATCTGGAGCACCGGAGTGTTCAGGCGCAGATCGCGGATCTCGCGGATCATGCGCTTGACGTATTCACGGCCACCGCCGACCACCGTTCTCCATTGGGGACGATTGCGCACTTGCAGCAGCCCGTGATTGGCGCAAAAGCGAAGAAAGGTTGCCGCTGGAAACTTCAGAATATCGGCGGCGGTGCTGGACCAGATGGCCGACGCCATGGGAAGCAGATAGTTGCGCTGAAACGTGTTGCCATAACCGCCCTGCGCCAACAGCTCGCCCAGAGAGCAGCCCGTGGTCTCTGCCATGCCAAGATTGTGCTGCGCCGACCCATTGAAACGCATGATATCGCGCAACATGCCAATAAATCGTGGAGAAAAGATATTACTGCGCTGGGCAAACACGGTATTCAGATCGCTGCCCGCCCATTCCAGCCGGCCATTATCAAGCGACACGGAAAAGCTCATGTCACTAGAGTGTGTGTCAACCCCTAGCTCGTCAAAGAGGCTGATGAGATTCGGATAAGTGTGATTGTTGAATACCAGGAAGCCGGTATCTACCGGATGCGTCATGCCTTCCAGTGTCACATCTACCGTATTGGTGTGGCCGCCAGGATAGCTGGCAGCCTCGAACAAGGTGACCTTGTAGCGCCTGGCCAGCAGATAGGCGCTGGCCAGGCCACTGATGCCCGCGCCAACCACGGCGACCCGGGCGCCGTAATTAGGTGCGCTATACATCAGACGCCTGATGCATCGGCGCCGCGTTTGTGCGCACCACTGCGTGGTGGCAACGCGGCAGCGAAGCACAAACCCTGCGCTTGGCTGGACGGGGACAACTAAACATTGTGCGCACTCTCAACAATTAGTGATAAGATTGAATCTACTTTAGCGTTAACACTATTACTAATCAGTATTTTTATTTACTAATGAGTATTCTAAACCGGTCAAGCTTCAAAGACAAGGCCTTCAAGATGCGCGAAGACGCCATTCTTGATGCCACCACAAAAACTCTCGGCGCCAAAGGTTTTGACTTGATGACGATGGACGACATCGCTATCGAAGTCGGTATCTCCAAGCCCAGCCTTTACAAGCATTTCAAGTCCAAGGAAGATCTGGTCAGCGAAGCCATGATTCGCCTGCTCGACGGAGCCCTCGAGCATCTCGATAATTTGCCAAAAGAAACAACACCACGGGGACGATTGAAGGCACTGCTGGAATGGGCGCTAAGGGTGCGGCTGGCCGGAGGCATGCCATTTCTGCCCTCCACCAGCCCCCATGTGCGCAAAATGCTTACTCGCAATTTGAGGTATGTCACACGCGTACTCAAGCTACATCACCGGCTCAAGAAAATTGTCGGACAGGGCAAAGCCAAAAATGAGTTCAGTACCAGCCTGCCCGATGACGTGATTCTGTTCTCTTTTTATTCCCGCACCTGCGACCCCTCGGTGGAATACCTTCAGCTCTATAGCAAGCTCGATGACGATGCCATCGTGCAGTACATGCTGCGGGTCTGCTTTGAAGGCTTGCAATAGGCTGGCTCAGAAAACCAAGGTCATGGCTCAATTTGAACGCGGCTTGATGTGGTTTCGACGCGACCTGCGTATTGAAGACAATGCAGCGCTGCACCAGGCACTGCATCAATGCCGAACACTTTTCTGCGTCTTCGTCTTTGACACGGATATCCTGGCGACACTTTCGGCGAATGACAGGCGTGTCGCTTTTATTGATGCCTGCGTCAGCGAGCTGGCTCATGATCTGCAGTCGGCTGGCGCGGGTCTTATCGTTCGCCGTGGCGCTGCGCGGGAAGTCATCCCCGAGTTGGCAAAGAGCCTTAACGCCGACGCCGTGTTCGCAGTACGAGACTACGAGCCGCAAACGCGTTTACGCGACGATCGGGTTGGCGCCGCACTCGGGCTTTCAAATCGTCACCTTGTCTTGTGCAAAGATCAGGCCGTTTTCGAAGCAGACGAAATCCTCAACGGCCAGGGCAAGCCCTATCGCGTGTTCACGGCTTATAAAAACGCGTGGCTCAAGGCACTGCGTCCGGTGCATATCAAAGCGCTTGTCAGCAAACCATTGCTGGGCGCACTGGCGTCGCCACAAACCCATCTGGCGCAACGCCCTTCTCTCGAAGACATTGGCTTTAGCCATCCCGCAGATCCGATCCCAATCACGGCCGGAAGTCGCGGCGCCCACGTGTTGTTTTCCGATTTTCTGCCGCGCCTGGACGCCTACCACGAAAGCCGGGACTTCCCGGCAGTAAAGGGACCAAGCTATCTGTCCGTGCACCTGCGCTTTGGCACCATTTCCCTGCGCTCCCTGGTGAGAGCCGCATATCCTGCCATGAAGGCAGGCAGCGCCGGCGCTGCCACCTGGCTAAACGAACTGATATGGCGCGACTTCTACTTCATGATTCTTTATCATTTCCCTCATGTCGCCGGCCACTCGTTCCACTCCGAATATGACGCCATCTCATGGGAGTCCGGGCCGCAGGCAGAAAGGCTGTTCGACGCTTGGAGCAACGGCCAGACAGGCTATCCTATCGTAGACGCCGCCATGCGCCAGTTGAACCAGACCGGCTATATGCACAACCGTCTGCGGATGATCGTCGCGAGCTTCCTGACTAAAGACTTGGGTATAGACTGGCGCCGAGGTGAACAGTACTTTGCTCGGCAACTGAACGACTTTGACCTTGCGGCCAACAATGGCGGCTGGCAATGGGCGGCATCCACCGGTTGCGATGCACAGCCCTACTTTCGCATATTCAATCCCGTCGCGCAGTCGCGCAAGTTTGACGCGCAAGGACATTTCATCCGCCGCTATATTCCTGAGCTCGCAGCGCTTTCGGACAAAGATATTCATGCGCCGTGGCTCGCCCAGCCAGTCGCACTGACTGACGCCAAAGTAACGCTCGGCGCCAGCTATCCCCTACCCCTTGTCGATCACGGCTCGTCGCGCAAGGTAGCCCTGGCGCGCTATGGAATACTGAAGGGCTGAAGCGGCCCGGTCAGCGAGATTTCAAGCCAGCCCGATGGCCTTTAATAGCGCCGCGGCGGCTGGCGCCGACGAGGCAGGGTTTTGCCCGGTAATCAGTAGACCATCCTTCACGACATAAGGTTGCCAGTCAGCAGCCTTGGAATAACTCCCGCCATTTTTGGTGAGCATATCTTCTACCAAAAACGGTACAACCGTTGTCAAGCCTACAGCAGCCTCTTCGGTATTGGTGAATCCGGTGACTGCCTTGCCCTGCACCACAGATTGGCCATCTGCCGCTTTGGGATGGCGCAGCACGGCGGGAGCATGACACACAGCAGCAACGGGTTTTCCTGCAGACAGCATTGATTGAATCAGTGTTATCGACGATTTATCTTCGGCCAAATCCCACAACGGGCCGTGGCCACCAGGATAAAACACAGCATCAAACGTATCCGGAACAATAGAGTCCAGTCGATGCGTGCTGGCCAATTGAGCTTGAGCGGCAAGGTCTTTTTTAAAACGATCTGTCGCCTCAGTCTGAGAGCCAGGTTCGTCACTCTTGGGGTCAAGCGGAGGCTGGCCACCTAGCGGCGATGCCAACGTGATTGAAATGCCTGCATCCTTGAAGACGTAATAAGGTGCGGCAAACTCTTCAAGCCAGAAGCCGGTTTTTTCACCGGTATTGCCGAGCTGGTCGTGCGAGGTCAAAACCATCAGTATTTTTTTCATCGTATTCCTTTCAATGTATAAGTAAATGAACCAGTAGCGAGGTGCTTTAATCGTTCGCTACGCGAACGATTAGCTTGCCGAAATTCTTTCCTTCAAGCAGGCCGATGAATGCTTGGGGTGCGTTTTCAAGACCATTGACGACGTCTTCACGAAACTTGATTTGCCCCCTGGCAAGCCAGTCGCTCATCTGATTGAAGAATTCCCCAAAGCGATGGCCATAGTCCTCATAAATGATGAAGCCCTGCATCTTGAGGCGCTTGGTGAGAATATTTCGGGTCAGTAAACCCAGGCGATCAGGGCCATCCGGCAATGCGGTATCGTTGTAACGGGCGATCATGCCGCAAACGGGGATGCGCGCACGAGCGTTGAGCAGCGGGAGAACGGCGTCAAATACAGCGCCGCCGACGTTTTCAAAATAAATATCAATCCCACCTGCACAGGCAGCAGCCAGTTGCTGAGGAAAATCGGTCGCGCGGTGATCAATGCACGCATCAAAGCACAGTTCCTCGACGACATAACAACATTTTTCCTCGCCGCCGGCAATGCCAACGACGCGACAGCCTTTCAGCTTGGCGATTTGTCCGACTGCAGAGCCCACCGCGCCACTGGCGGCAGCAACAACGACGGTATCACCGGCCTTTGGCTGGCCAATATCGAGTAGACCCATATAGGCAGTAAAACCAGGCATTCCAAGTACGCCGAGAGCGAGCGATGGTCGCGCCATGGCAGCATCAAGCTTGTTGAGGCCCGTGCCATCAGAAAGGACATGGCTTTGCCAGCCGTTTTGTCCGAGAACAAGGTCGCCCGGCTTAAAGTCCGGATGTTGCGACGCTTCAACGCGGGAAACGGTTCCACCGACCATCACTTCCCCCAGCACGACGGGTGCTGCATACGACGGGCCATCGCTCATTCGGCCACGCATATACGGGTCCAGCGAGAGGTAGAGCGTGCGCAGCAGCACCTGTCCGGCGGCGGGTGATGCAAGAGTACTTTCTTCAAGGCGAAAGTTGTCGGCCGTTGGTGCACCGACTGGACGTGAGTTAAGAATGATGCGGCGATTCAGAGTGGTGCTGTTTGACATGATACTTCCTTGCCGCATGGGCGTAAATACCGTCACGGTCGGCGAACTTGTATGGAGCCGCGTCAGGCTTGAGGTTTCGAACCTAGCCTTCGCAAGCTAGTCTCACGTTATTTTAAATCTTGCCGCGCAAGGTATCTGCCAGAAGCGAAAGAGCGTTGGCAAGCCGTTTTGCCGTTTCCGGCGGCGGCAGAGGAATCTTAAGATGAGGCGCCGCAGTGGCAGGGTCGAGTTCGATCCAGGGATGCGGTGCAGATGAAGACTCACCAGCAGAGGCCAGGGCTGCAATAAACTGGGTGCCAACCTGCAACAACGCAGACCATGGATCGGCGCTCGCTTCGCCCGATGTAACTTCCTGATCCGTCAGCAGTGCGCCGCCCGCGCCGACGTTGTCGGAGGCCGCCGCGATTATCGACAGTTCGTCGGTCGCGCCAACGACTATCTTTTCTTCCGCCGCTGCCATCACTTCGCCCTCGCCCATGCGGCCAGTTACGGTCGCCACGTCCTTCATGAACCGGCTAAGGCGCGAGCCTCCAAGCGAAATTTCGCCTGTGCTGCCATCGAGGATGCCCGCCGACAGCGAGCGTTTAAACGCGAGCACCGAAAGCATACCTTCTTCAATCGTGCCCTTGGCAATGAAATTGACAATCTGCACCGGCTGCTTCTGTCCCATTCGATGAATGCGCCCGATGCGCTGTTCGAGAATCGCCGGGTTCCACGGCAAATCCATGTTGATGAGGGTCGAGGCGTGTTGCAGATTCAGCCCCGTGCTGCCGGCATCGGTCGACAGAAAAACGCGGCAGTCCGGATCGTCGCGAAAACGCTCAACAAGCGCGGGCCGCTTGTCCGAGGGCACGCCGCCATGAAAGCTGACATAGCCCAGCCCTCGCGCCTCCAACCGGCTGATGACAATATCGTGAGTGCGAACCCATTGCGAAAACACGACAGCCTTGGCTTGCGGCTGGGTGAAGAGATCGTCGAGCAGTGCCGCCAACTCGTCAGCCTTGACGCCGTGGTCGGATTCCTGATCGAGCAAATAAGTGCTATTGCACGACATCCTCATGTTCTGCAAGGCACAGGTCAGGCGTCGCTGATCTATGTCTGACAAAAATTTTGTCTTGCGCCAACGCTGCACGATTTTCGCCACAATGTCAGCGTACTCCTGATGGTAAAACATCTGCATTTCGGTCATCGGCACCAGCAGGTTCCTATCGCTGCGGTGCGGCAGTTGCATTAGCACCTCGGATTTACGCCGACGGATCATAATCGGTGCCAGCATCTTGCCAATCTTCTCCAACCCGGTGTAGCCGGTCACGCGGCCCCCGTCGTCCTTGACCTGATGTTCGTGCAGGAGTTTCCACGTTGGCCCAAGCCGATGTTGGTCGACAAACTGGACAATGGAAATCAGTTCCTCGAGCTTGTTTTCAAGCGGCGTGCCGGTGAGCGCCATTGCATAGGCGCTATCGACGCGCTTTAACGCCCGCGCTGCAATGGTGCTCCAGTTCTTCACCCGCTGCGCCTCATCGACGATCACCAATTCCGGGGCCCAAGCTGCGATCAGGTCAATATCCGGCTTGAGTTTCTCGTAATTGGTAATCTTGCAGAAATCATCGAGAACATACTCGTTCTGCCGCTGCACGCGCCCGCCGGCCATCACGCGCGCGGCCCTGCCGGAAAAGCGCGCGATCTCGCTCTGCCATTGATATTTAAGCGAGGTCGGACAGATGACAAGCACCTTGGAGACGCCGAAATGCCGCGCCAGAATTTCCGCCGCCGCGATCGCCTGGATGGTCTTACCCAGCCCCATGTCATCTGCGATCAGCGCACGGCCAGCCCTTACTGCGAACAACGCACCCTCAGCCTGGTAGGGGTATAGAGGCACCTTCAGCAGTTTCTTCAGCATGGGATCGACCGCGCCGCGCGGGAATAGTTCTTCCAACGCTGCGATCCGCTTCTGCGCATCGCGCCGGCCCGCGATGAAATCGAGCGCATCGTCGTAGGCACGCAACTCGTGGCCACTTTTTGCCGCCACTGCGAACAACCGCTCCAATCCGTCGAAACGACCCTCTGGCAGTGCCCCGCCGCGCGCCGCGTCGAACAGCAGCGCGGCTGCCTTCCTCAGCGCTGATGGACACTCCATCCCGACGCGGAAATGGATTGTTCGGCCACCCTCATTACGCAGATACAGCTCGGAAAATGGCGGCTGGTAGCCGCGTGCAAAGGCGGACTTGGCGCCACGTATCTTCTCGAGTCGGGCCAGCGTGAACTCAATGTGCTTGCAGGTTCCCAGCTCGTTGGTCGCGTAGTCTGGACAGGAACAAAAATTGTCACCCGGCTGCAGCCCACGGATCGCCACGCGATAGTGGGTCTTTGACTGCGGGTTGCCCACATGAAAATCCGAGAAGAATGGCTCGACGCCAAGATTTTCCAGATCGAACGCCTGCTCACGCCCGAATTGCTTGCGCAAGACACGCTGCCAGTCGACTGGCGAAAGTTCGGCTGGAAGATGGGTTCGAGAGAGAGTTGGAGTCTTGATTGGTTTAGATGTATTGCGCGAAACTTTCATGCGAGTGGGTCCGTTTCAGGAAAAATTGTACTGAATCAAACCATACCACGCTAACGTGGTGCTCAAGCAAGCGATGGTGATGTCGTCACCCAGCGGTCGTCACCCAGCGACAGCTGCACATTGGCCGCCACCAGCGGCGGGATGATCTGCGTGTTGATCTGCTCCAAAATACCATCCCCAGAAATCGGCTTTACATTGCATGAGGCTGCTTGACGTCGCCAGGATTTTTAGCGAATTTCGGGATCTCGTATACAAATGATGTTTTTGGAGGCAAATCGCCCTGCCGTGGTATTGGGATGGTACGCTTGTCTTCAGCGCGTCGTACAAACAAACGGCAACCACGCATGCAGCCACGAGACTTCAGGCAGCCACGGTGCGATCAGGGTCAGCGCAGCGCTGACCAGCAGCGCGGCCCCAGCGATACGCCGCGCCGCCGGCCGGGCACTGAAGCCGGCGAATCGCTGCGCACCGAACGCGGCAAGGAACATGGCCGGCAGGGTGCCCAATCCGAACGCAGCCATCGTCAGTGCACTGCGCACGGCATCAAGCTGCACCGTCGCGATCAGCAGTACCGTGTAAACGAAGCCACACGGCATGAAACCCCACACCATGCCGAACGCAAACGAGCGTGGCAGCGTCGTCACCGGTAGCAGCCGGCGCCCTAGCGGTGCGATGTGCAACCACAGGCGCCGGCCGGCACCGAAGCCGATTTCGCGAACGTGCCCGAACGCGACCAGCGCGCCGAGCAGCAACGCGCCTGCGGCCAGGGCGCGCAGGCCCCGACGCAAGCTGTCGGTATCCAGCAAGCCGAGCAGTCCACCGAACATCCCGCCGAGCAGCAGCCCGGCCAGGGTGTACGAGGCGACACGACCGAGTTGGTAGCCGACCAGCAGGCGCGGTTGCGGACGGCCGTTGGCGTCCTTGACAGTGGCCATGCCTAGGGCGGCAGAGATGCCGCCGCACATGACCAGGCAATGGCCGCTGGCAGCGAGGCCCAACAGCAGTGCGGCGCCGATCGTGAGCAAGCCGTTCATTCGTGCCCTTCGTCAAGCGCGGGCGGCTCGTCGAGCAGGGGCAGCAGCCGCGGCGTGTCCATGTCTTCGAACTGATCGTGCTCTACCGCCCAGAAGAAAGCAATGCCGGCGCCGACCAGCAGCACGATCGACAGCGGAATCATCACGACGAGGATGTTCATGCAATGTGACCCAGGTTGGTGGCTGCGGGTGTGGGCGTGACTGGCGTGTGTCGGCCGATGCTCAGCGCATTGAGCACCACCACGAGCGAACTCAGCGACATGCCGATGGCGGCCAGCCAGGGCGGTACGAAGCCGAGTGCGGCGATCGGTACCACCGCCAGGTTGTAGCCCAGCGCCCAGCGCTGATTCTGGCGCAGCACGGCTAGGGTCTCGCGCGCGATCGCGCGCGCGTCGGACAGAGCTGCCAAGTGAGTGCCGTCGAGGATCACGTCACCAGCGGCCTGTGCCAGTTCGGCGCCTGAGGTCAGCGCCACGGCAACATCGGCGCCAGCCAGCACGGGTGCGTCATTGATGCCGTCGCCGACGGCCAGCACGCGCGCGCCTGCGGCGCGCAGCTCACGCAGACGCTCGAGCTTGGCGGCCGGGCTCTGGCGCGCCCGCCATTGCGTGATGCCCAGGCGCATCGCGACGCGCTCGACCTTCGCCGCAGCGTCGCCGCTGACAATCTCGACCGCGACCCCACTGGCGAGCAGCGCGGACACGGCCTCGCGGGCACCGGGGCGCAGTCGCTCGCTCAAGTTGAACGCAGCAATAATGCCATGTTCACCGGCCAGGATCACCGCATCACGATCGTCCTGGGTGGCGTCCAGTGCGAAGGCCGGGCTACCCAATCGGTAGGAGCGGCCGGCGACCATGCCTGCAAGGCCACCGCCCTCGACGGTGCGCACGTCGCTGGCGGTCTCCACCGGGAGGCTGGAGGCCGCGCGTACCAGCGCCTGCGCCACCGGATGGTGGCTGCCGCGCGCCAGAGCCGCCGCCAACACGAGCGCAAGCTCATGGTCTGCGGCGTCTACGGCCTCCAACTCAAGATGCGCATCGGTCAGCGTGCCAGTCTTGTCGAGCACGGCGTGGCTCGCCAGCGCCAGGTTCTCGATCGCGTCGCTGTGGACGACGAACACGCCTTGTCTGGCCAATACCGCCAATGCACGTGTGACAGCAGCCGGCACCGCCAGCGCAAAAGCGCACGGACACGACACCACCAGCACCGCGAGCGTGGCCGCAAAGGCGCGCGCGGGGTCGAATACGCTCCAGCCGATGGCGCACAGCGCAGCCAGGGCCAGTGTGCGCAACACGAAACCCGCTGCTGCGCGTTCACCGGCACGCGCCAGGCGCGGGCGCTCGCTCTGCGCCCGCGCTACCAGCGCCGCAATACCGGCGAGTGCGGTGTCGGTGCCGACGCGCTGCACGCGCAAAATGGCTGGCCCTTCGATCAACATGCTACCGCCGATGAGCGCGTCGCCGCAGCGTTTGCGCAGCGGCGACGACTCGCCCGACAGCAGCGCTTCGTCAACCCGGCAGTCTGCACTTTCAAGCACACCGTCGGCAGGCATGCGCATGCCTTGTGCGACGTGCACACGGTCGCCAGGCACGAGTTCAGGCACGCCGACGCGTTCGAGCGCGCCACCGCTGGCGTAGCGGTCGGCAAAGGCGGGCACCAGTCGCGCCATCGCATCGGCCAGGTTACCGGCACGATGGCGCGCGCGCATTTCAAGGTAGCGCCCGGCGAGCAAGAAGAACACGAACATGGACACGGAATCGAAATAGACCTCGCCACCACCGTGCAGCGCCTGCACCACGCTGGCCGCATAGATGAGTGCGACGGCCACCGCCACCGGCACGTCCATGCCGAGTGTGCGTGCACGCAGCGCGCGCCATGCGCCCTGGAAGAACGGCCGCGCCGAATAGAACACCACCGGAGTGGTCACCAACAAGCCGAACCAGCGCATCAGCTCGCGCGTGGCCTCATCCATGGATTCGGCCGCACCCAGATACAGCGCGCTCGCGTACATCATTGCCTGCATTGTGCCAAAGCCGGCGACGGCCAGGCGCTTGAGTGCCGCGTGCGATTCGCGGCGGCGCGAATCGTCGAGCGCGGCGGTGTCCAGCGGAAGTGCAGAGTAGCCGGTGCGCGCCAGCGCCCGCAGAATCATCGCGAGCGTGATTCGTTGCGGATCCCAGACGATGCGTGCGCGCTGGGCAACGGCGTTGACCTGAACCGACAGCACGCCGGCCACCGCAGCGAGTGCGCGCTCGATCAACCACACGCAGGCTGTGCAGCGGATGCCTTCGATCAGCAATAGGGTTTCGCACTGCCCGCTCGCGAGCGTGCGCACGGCGTGGCGCGACAGCTCCGGTTGTTGCCATGCATCGGCGCTGCGCTGCACCTGCGTCGGGTCCGGTGCGCGTGGTGGCACTGCGCTGCGCAGGCGGTAGTAGTCGGCCAGGCCGAGCTGGCTTATCCATTCGGCCGCCGCACGGCAACCCTGGCAGCACACCGGATGCTCGACGTTGGCGACCAGCGCCAGCGGTGCGTTGGCAGGCAGGCCCTCGCCGCAATGCCAGCAGGTCGTGACCGGCGTGTTCATGGGGGCGGCCTGGGCGTCTTCGTCGGTGGCCGCGTCAACGGCATCGTCAGGACTTGCAAACCTTCGACAGGCAAGGGAGGGTCGGCGTAGCGTTCAGCGACCACGATCAACCATACGCACCCGGCGATGGAAGCGGCCAACACAACCGCGCCCACCCAGACGACCGGTTGGCGATACCACGCACCGCCAGCGTCGCGCGGACTCAAATCACCGGGCCGAGGGCGGGTTGCCGTGCGAGAACGAGTAGACATAGGCAGCGAGCACCCGCATTTCGTTTTCGCTCAGGCGAGTGCTCCACGCCGGCATGTTGCCATTGCGACCATCGCGAATGGTTTTTTCCACCGTTTCAAGATTGCCACCATAGAGCCAGATGGTATCGGTGAGATTCGGTGCGCCGAGGATCTGATTGCCCTTGCCCTCGGCGCCATGACAGGCCGCGCAGGCCGCGAACAGCGACTTGCCTACCATCGCTTTGGTTGCGTCGTGCGGTGCGCCGGAAAGGCTGAGCACGTAATTGGCGAGGTTTTCCACTCCTGCTTCACCAAACGCAGGACCCCAGGCTGGCATGACGCCGCGACGACCATTAAGGATGGTGGTCAGGATCGCCTTGCCGTCGCCGCCATAGAGCCAGTCGGTGTCGGTAAGGTTGGGTGCACCCAGCAGCGGATTGCCATGTGCGGCGCTGCCATGACATGCTGCGCAGTTGTCACCAAACAGCACCTTGCCCATGACCCGCGCTTCGTGGTCGCCGGCGAGCGTCTCGATCGGCATCTGCGCAAAGCGCTGCATCGCCGCATCCAGATGTACGTCGTTGGCGGCCGTATCGCTTGCCAGTTCCTGGTGTGAGGTCCATCCCAGGCGGCCAGCGGAATTGCCAAATCCCGGATACAACACCAGATAGCCGAAAGCACACGCAAACATGAGGAACGAAATCACTATCCACCAAAGAGGCAACCGGTGCACGCCTTCGCGCAGAGCACCGTTCGCCCAGACGTGGCCGGTGGTACCGTCGGCCAGGGTGGGAATCTTGGCGCGCGGCCCCCACAGGAACAGGAAAAACGAGACGCTGAGGTTGACCACAATCAGCACCATCACCCACCACGACCAGAAGTTGCTCATGAGCGATCTCCTCTGGTAATAGTGGGGTCTTCTTCGTCATCGTCATCTGCCATCGGAATGCGTGCCAGTTCGCCGAAGCTGCGCCGATGGTAAGGTAACCAGGCCCAGATCCAGATGCAGATAAAAACCAGCATCATGAATACGATAAGACCGCCGGCAATCAGTCCCCAGATTGGATTCATTGTGCGCCTCCGTCGGTTGCTGGAGCCTTGTTGGCCACTTTAACCTTAGGTTCGTTGTCGATGCCCAGCCCCTGGAGATACGCGATCAGCGCATCCATCTCGGTTTTGCCGGCGACGTCCTTGGGTGCGGCGGCGATGTCGGCATCGGTATAGGGGTCGCCGAGCATGCGCAACACGCGCATGCGCGCCTGCATGTCCTTGCCATCAATGGTTGCCTTGGCCAGCCACGGGTAGCCCGGCATGTTCGATTGCGGCTCGACTTGGCGCGGATTCAGCAGGTGCAGGAGTTGCCAGTCGTCGGAGTACTTGCCGCCTACGCGCGCCAAATCCGGGCCGGTGCGCTTGGAGCCCCACTGAAACGGGCGGTCGTAGACCGACTCGGACGCCGTCGAATAATGACCGTAGCGCTGAGTCTCGAAGCGCAATGCGCGGATCATCTGCGAGTGGCACAGGTAGCAGCCCTCGCGCACATAGACGTCGCGTCCTGCCAGACGCAGCGTCGAGTACGGCATCACTCCCTCGGCGGGTTGCACCGTGTTCGCCTCCATGAACAGCGGCGTGATTTCGGCCAGACCCCCGAGCGACACCATGATCGCGGTTAAAATGCCCAGCGTCCAGGCGTGTTTTTCAATGAATTCGAAGTGACGATATGCCATGCTGTGCTCCTCAAACCGCTGCTGACAATGGCATCGGCAGTTGATCCGCGACCGGTTCGGGGATCGGCACCGGAATTGGCACGATGATCCTTTTGCGTGCGTCGGCGGCGGTGTACCACAGGTTCCAGGCCATCACCCACATGCCGAGCCAGATCAGCACGCCGCCGAACCAGCGGAACATGTAGGCCGGCTTAATCGCGATCAGGCTGTCGATGAAAGAGTAGGTCAGCCCGCCGTCCGGGTTGGTCGCGCGCCACATCATCCCTTCGGTCACGCCAGCGGTCCACATGGCGATCACATAGATCAACGTGCCGCTCAGGTGCAGCCAGAAATGGACCTCCATGCCCTTGTGCGAATGCATCGCCGGGCGACCGAGTGCGCGCGGTGCCATCGCGTAGAGCGAACCGATCGTGATCATGGCAACCCAGCCCAGTGAACCCGAATGCACGTGGGCGATGGTCCAGTCGGTGTAGTGCGATAGCGAGTTGACGGTCTTGATCGCCATCATCGAGCCTTCGAAGGTGGCTGCGGCGTAGAACACCAGGGCCATCACCATGAACTTGGCCGCGGGATCGTTCCTGAGCCTGTGCCACGAGCCGTTGAATGTGAGCAGGCCGTTTGCGGCCGAGCCCCAGCTCGGCATCAGCAGCACCAGCGAAAATGCCATGCCGACCGATTGCACCCAGTCGGGCAGCGCCGTGTACATCAGATGGTGCGAGCCGGCCCACATGTAGATCGAGATCAGCGCCCAGAAATTGACGATCGAGAAACGGTAGCTCCACAGCGGCTGTTTCGCCTGGCGCGGCACGAAGTAGTACATCATGCCGAGAAAGCCGGCGGTGAGGAAGAACGCCACCGCGTTGTGGCCGTACCACCACTGCACCATCGCATCAACCGAGCCTGAATAGATCGAATACGACTTGCTCATCGATACTGGAATGGCGAGATTGTTGACAATATGGAGCAATCCGACCGCGATGATGAACGCGGCGTAATACCAGTTTGAAACATAGATGTGGCGTATGCGCCGCCGCGCCAATGTGGCGAAGAACACGGCGCCGAAGCTGACCCAGACAACGGCAATCAGGATGTCGATCCACCACTCCGGTTCAGCATACTCCTTGCTCTGAGTGAGGCCGAGCGGCATCGAGATCATCGCCAGTACACAGATCAGCTGCCAGCCCCAGAACGTGAACGTGGCTAGCTTGCCCCAGGCCAGACGCGTGTGCCCGGTGCGCTGCACGGTGTAGTAGCAGGTACCCATCAGCGCCGAGCCACCAAATGCGAAGATCACGCCAAAGGTGTGGTCCGGGCGCAACTTGCTGAAGGTGATGAACGGAATATTGAAGTTCAAGGCTGGCCAGGCAAGTTCCGCGGCAATGTATATGCCGACCAGCATGCCAATGATTCCCCAGACGGCCGAAGCTAATATGAACAGGCGCACGACTTGGTCGTTGTAGGTTTCTTTGGTTTGCATTGATGAGTTCGATCATTGACGAGTTCGTTTCCGGTGGCGACAGGATATATTGCCGTTGCAGGTGTCATATTGATCTATATCAAATTGTCTGTGAATTCGTGACTTCAAGGCTGTGTTTCATCGACTCTTCCATTGAAAGTCAACGAATCAGCCAGTATGTGTGGTATCGGTCAACATTGGAGCGTCCGCCACCGACAATCCGAGCCAGAGTTTCTTCCTTTGGTCTCTGAAGACGCCGTCTATGAGGGCGGGGCCGGGCCGGCGTAAGGCGTGCTCCGGGTGCTGACGAAGGGAAGGCGGGGGGTGTCGTCGGGCGCTGTCTGAACGCAGCCTCGCGCTTTTTGCGAGGCGTAGTGAGTTCGCCCGACGCCCGCCTGGACGAGGCAGACCCGGGC
>SCRC01000073.1 GCA_004297945.1 Candidimonas sp.
CCTATTAATGCGAGGACTCGCCCAGGGCCTGCGCCAGTTGCTCGCGAATGTCGAGCAGATCGGCCCGCAGCGACTGCAATTCCTGGCCGCTCAGACGTACGGCCGCATCCTGATCGTGCGGTGCTTCGCGCGTGTCGCCCAGGCGATTGCGCGCGCCGCTGATGGTAAAGCCCTGCTCATAAAGCAAATCGCGTATGCGGCGAATCAGCAGGACCTCGTGGTGTTGATAATAACGACGATTGCCGCGGCGCTTGACCGGCTTGAGCTGCGTGAACTCTTGCTCCCAATAGCGCAATACATGAGGCTTGACACAACACAGGTCGCTGACCTCGCCGATCGTGAAATAACGTTTGGCAGGTATGGGCGGCAAAGTGACTGGCGGTTCGGTTGGGCTCATGTGCGGATTGTATGCTGATTAGTTAACAACGCAAAAATCGGATTCGGCATGACAGAACACGCCAGGGATCAATCAGCAGCGGTGGGAGGCTCGACCACTCCTTTAAGCTTTTGGCTGGCATGAAAGGTCACCACACGCCGTGCCGCAATAGGAATGATTTCGCCAGTTTTGGGGTTGCGCCCCGGGCGAGGCGGCTTGTCGCGCACCTGGAAATTACCGAATCCGGACAACTTGACTTCGACGCCGCGCGCCAGAGAATTGCGAATTTCTTCAAAAAAAGTGTCCACAATATCTTTGGCTTCGCGTTTGTTCAAGCCAACACGATCAAACAACAGCTCCGCCAGCTCTGCCTTGGTTAAAGTGCGAGTATCTTCTTGGGTCATTAATGTAGTCTCCTCATGCACGCAAGCGTACCCCATGAGCGCTAACCAGCGCCTCTAATAGTCGATTTATACACTGTTCTACACGTGCATCGTCCAATGTCGCCGCAGGATCTTGTAACCAAAAGCGAAATGCCAGGCTTTTTTCGGAGCTGTCGGCCCCTGCCGACTTATCGCGCCAGACGTCGAACAATCGAATATCCTGAACTATGCCCAGCATAGAATCCGATGCTACCGCCTGGTTCAAAGTATCGCGTAAATCCTGGTAGGAAACCTGCAAACGAACCCATACAGCCAGATCCCGCAGTACCACCGGCTGGCGCGACAACTCTACAGGCGCGGCCAAACGAGCCATAGAAATTGCCTCCACATCCAGCTCAAACACCACCGGCGCATGATTCAATTCAGACAACTGAGCCCAGCGCGGATGCAGTTCTCCGATCCAGCCTATCTCATGGCCTTGCAGAAGCAGGCGCGCACAACGGCCAGGGTGCAGCGCCGGATGAGGCGCCGCAACACAAAGCAGATCGCAGGCACGCACACCCAGTAAGGTCTCGACATCTTTCTTGACATCGTAAAAATCCACCTGGCGCGTTTGTGCGCCCCATTGTTCGTCCAGCACCGGCCCCCAGGCAGCCCCTGCCAAGCGCTGCGGCTGACGAACCCCCGCTACACTTAGATCGCCATCGGTGACACCGGAATCGCGAGCAAAAACCCGGCCCAACTCAAATACACGCACCCGGCTTTGCTTGCGATTCGCGTTATACCGAATGTTGGCGACCAAACCGCCTATCAGGCTCGACCGCATCACGGCCAATTGGCTGGCAATAGGATTAAGTAACTTGATGGGGTCGGCATTGCCCGCGTAGTCATGCTCCCAGGATTCTTCAACAAAGGAAAAATTGATCACCTCCTGATAATCCAGGTCGGCCATGTTCTGACGCAGGGCATGAGGGCCACGCAAGATTTCGGGGGTCGTACGCATTTGCGCGCGCGCCATGGGGGCCACAGCGGGGATCCGCTCAAAGCCGTAAACCCGCGCGATCTCTTCGATCAGGTCTTCTTCGATGAACAAGTCGAACCGATATGAGGGCGGAGTGACGATAAAGGCGTCATCCTGCATGCGAAAAGACAGGCCCAGGCGGGTAAATATTCTCTCGACTTCCTCGCGCCCGACAGGCACTCCCAGCACACGATGACAGCGTTCGAGGCGCATTTTTACTGGCTTACGGGTGGGCAAGTTGACCACCTGGTCATCAATCGGCGCAACCTGACCACCGCAAATGTCGACCAGCAGGCGCGTCATGTACTCCAGGTGTTCGACGACAGACTCAAAATCGACGCCCCGCTCAAAGCGATGGCTCGCTTCGGAGCTGAATTTGTAGCGCCGCGCACGGCCCATGATGGCCTCGGGCCACCAGAACGCCGCCTCGAGATAAATATCAGTGGTGTCGAGCGTCACGGCCGTGGCTTGGCCGCCCATAATTCCTGCCAGGCTCTCGACCGCCTTGCCAGCCGTAATCACACCGACATCCGGAGCCAGCGCCACCGTCTGACCGTTTAGCAGTTCAAGCGATTCGCCTTCGTGCGCCCAGCGCACCGTCAGGCCGCCCTCGATCCGCTGTAGATCGAAAACATGAGTAGGCCGACCCAACTCCAGCATGACGTAATTGGAAATGTCGACCAGCGCCGAAATCGAACGTTGTCCCGATTTTTCAAGGCGCGCCTTCATCCACGCTGGCGTCGCCGCTCGCGCGTTGACGCCGCGCAAAATACGGCCAGCAAAACGCCCACACAAATCGGGAGCCTGTATTGATACCGGCAAACGATCCGCAAGCGTCGCGGCAACCGGCTGGGCCGTCGGCGGCGTCAGCCGCGCGCCAGTCAATGCTGAAACTTCGCGCGCCACACCCAGAATCGACAGGCAGTCGGCGCGATTGGGCGTCAGCTTCAGGGTAAACAAGGTGTCATCAAGATCAAGCGCATCACGCAGGGGCTGTCCGGCTACAAAACCAGCATCCAGTTCAAGCAAGCCCGCATGGTCTTGCGACAAGCCCAGTTCACGCGCCGAACACAGCATGCCGAACGACTCCACGCCGCGCATCTTGGCTTTACCAATTTTCATGCCGCCCGGCAACTCCGCTCCGATGCGCGCCAGCGGCACGACAAGGCCGGCTGCAGCATTGGGAGCGCCACAAACGATTTGTAGCGGCGTACCCGTTCCGTCGTCAACCTGACATATCTGCAGCTTGTCCGCATTGGGATGCGGCGCAATCGCCGTGATGCGAGCGACCACGACGCCGCTAAAAGGCGGCGCCGCCGGGCAGGTGTCTTCCACTTCCAGCCCCGCCATCGTCAGAAGATGCGACAAAGCCTGAGTATCAATATCGGGATTAACGAGGGTACGCAGCCAGGATTCGGGAAATTGCATAGTATGGATTCGATTCGTTTAACGTTTAAAGGCGCGGCGCAGTGCTAGCGGTTGAACTGGCGTAAAAAACGCAAATCGCCTTCAAAGAACTGGCGCAAATCGTTAACGCCGTAGCGCAGCATGGTCAGACGCTCCAGCCCGGAACCAAACGCAAAGCCAATATAGCGCTCGGGATCGAGGCCAAAATTGCGCACGACTTCAGGATGCACCTGGCCCGAGCCCGAAATTTCCAGCCAGCGTCCCTGATGCGGGCCCGACGTAAACATCATGTCGATTTCGGCCGAAGGTTCGGTGAATGGAAAAAATGAGGGCCGAAAACGCACCGACAAATCGTCGGTCTCGAAAAATGCCCGCAGGAAATTGGTATAGACGCCCTTGAGATCCGCAAAGGAAATATCGTCAGCAATCCACAAGCCTTCAACCTGATGGAACATAGGCGAATGGGTGGCATCGCTGTCGACGCGGTAGGTGCGCCCCGGGGCAATAACCTTGATGGGTGGCTGGTTCATGCGCGCATAACGCACTTGCATGGGGCTGGTATGAGTGCGCAGCAGCAACGGCAAACCATGCTGATCCTGCATGTCCACGTAAAACGTGTCCTGCATGGAACGCGCCGGATGGTTCTCAGGATTATTCAGCGCCGTAAAATTGGTCCAGTCATTTTCGATTTCAGGGCCATCGGCCACATCAAACCCGATCGAACGAAAAATCGCCTCGACGCGCTGCCAGGTTTGAATCACCGGGTGTATGCCCCCCATGCCTCGTCCACGCCCAGGAAGGGAGACGTCGATGGTCTCGGAGGCCAAGCGCCGATCGAGATCGGCTTGCGCCAATTCGCTCCGCCGGTCATTGAGCAAATCCTCAATCTGCTGCTTGAGCTGATTGATCCGAGCACCCTCGGCCCGTTTCTGCTCCGGGTCAAGCCGTGCCAAACCCTTGAGCAGGCTTGTCAGCGCCCCTTGCTTGCCGAGAAACTTCGCTTTGGCATTTTCGAGCGCCGCCGCATCGGCGGAAGCGGCGAACTGTTCTTTGGCCTGAACCAGCAGGTCATCACGCGCAGAGGTCATGTGTGGATTTTCCAAATACAAACGGAGCCCAGATAGAGCCCCGTTCGCAGCAATACAGAATCGAAAGGTCAGGCAGCTAAAGCAGATTGCGCCTGAGCGACGACAGCGGCAAAACCCGCCTTGTCATGCACGGCCATATCGGCCAATACTTTGCGATCCAACTCGATAGAGGCCTTTTTCGTGCCGGCAATAAACACGCTGTACGAAACGCCCAGTTCGCGGCAAGCCGCATTGATACGCGTGATCCACAAAGCACGGAACGTACGTTTTTTATTGCGACGATCGCGGTAGGCATATTGCCCGGCGCGCATGACCGCCTGTTTGGCGATGCGGAACACATTACCGCGGCGACCGCGATAACCTTTGGCTGCTTTAATAACTTTTTTGTGACGGGCACGGGCAGTAACGCCGCGTTTTACGCGAGGCATAGTAGATCTCCGATTATCAAGCGAAAGGCAACATTGCCTTGACCGAGGCGACGTCTGATTTATGCACTGCGGTTGAACCACGCAGCTGGCGCTTGGTCTTGGTTGTTTTCTTGGTCAGTATGTGGCGTTTGAACGCCTGACCTCGCTTGATGGATCCGCTACCGCGAACCTTAAAGCGCTTGGAAGCGCCTTTCTTGGACTTCATCTTGGGCATGTGATGCGCACTCTTTGATTATGACAGCGGGTGATTGCCAAACACACTGACAATACTTGCACGACCCTGCAATCACTTATTTAGGAAAAGCCCTTGATTATATGACGTTTTCTGCCGTCCTGTCCAGCCAGAGTCTTGGCCTGTTGATTGGGGTGATATGGCAGCCACAAGGGCTGCCGCTACCGTAACAAGTAACTGGCCAGAACGTCCCGGACGAACTCCGGATATTGCTCGACGCTGACGCCCTGTTTGCGGTATTTATGCCGTTTCAAATACCAATCCTGCATCATGGCCTTGGTGAGCGATGCAAGCAAGCGGGCATCAACCGCCCTGAAAAGGTCAGACGCGATGCCTTCTTTAATCTCTTCGGGTCTAATTCCCCGCCGCTTGCGGCGTAGAATTTATGGATGAGCGAATATGCGCACAAAAGCCATAACGTAACGGTGCTGATGTACCACTTGGTATTTCCGGCGAAAT
>SCRC01000074.1 GCA_004297945.1 Candidimonas sp.
AAATCAATCCCAATCGTAGTAATCTTCATCTCGGTCGCCTCTCTCGGTTAAGTGGACTAACTATCGCCACTTTGGCACATCGATGCCGTTTCGGGTAGGGGCGACCATCCCATTACTACATCGCGACGGCAGTCGCAAGGGGTGCCATTACGTTTGGCGACGCCTGCGCATTTATAAACCTACAAGCGATCGCGCCTGTCGCCGAAAACGAAACCAATCAGCGGATCATCCATCCCGCGGCCTATCGCCAACACCTTGAACAACTCACCCATTTCAGTCTCGGCAACCAGTCTTTGCACCGACGCCAGGGTTTTTGTGCGGGCTTTGGCGTTTCCGGCATCCATCTCAGTGAGCAAAGCAGGTAAGCCTGCATTCATCAGAAAACGGGCCTGCGATGTGTAGCCCAGCACATCCAGGCCGCCCGCCAGCGCTGCATCGGCCATCGCCGTGAAATCCACATGCGTAGTGATGTCTTGCAAACCCGGAAGTATTAGCGGTTCGCCATGAGCATGATGGCGGAAATGGCACATCAAAGTGCCGCTCGCGCGTTGCGGGTGGTAGTACTCTCGTTGCGGAAAGCCATAATCGATAAGCAAGGCTGCGCCGCGTTCGAGCCATTCGCCCATCTGGCGAATCCAGCCTTCAGCCTGCATATTGATTTCTGATCGATATCCGGCAAGCGGCGGCATGCGTTGTGCAACAACGCCTTGCAAGGCCTTTGGCGCAAGGCGTTCGACATAGATAAATGGTGTTGCGGCTCGTGTTGCACCGGGCTCTGAGTCGTGCAAGGCCCGATCAGCGCAGCCCAGCCGTGTGATCGACCGATCCAGTGTCATGGCGCTCGTGTCGCCGTTGATAGCGCTTAAGCTGACACCCACTTCATAAAGCTCTTCATCCTTGCCCCACTGGAACAGGGTGGCCGGCATGGCATCGAGCACCTCGTTGGCCAGCACGCATCCGGCGAAGGCCTCCGGCAAGCTGTCCAGCCACGTGACGGACGCACCGAATTCGGTCAGGCGCTCTTGCTGGCGCGCCCGTAAATCGGCCGACACCTCGAGTATCTGGTAATGCGGATCGATGCCCAGTTCGCGCAGAGCCACAATGACGGCAGCGGCCAGTGCGCCGGAGCCCGCGCCCAATTCGAGAATATGTTGTGATCCGCTGGACTTCAATATTTGTGCCACCTGGCGAGCCAGAACCTGGCCGAATAACGGTGTCAGTTCGGGCGCAGTCGTGAAGTCGCCGTTGGGAACATCGCTTGCGAACTTGCGGGATCCGGCCGCGTAATAGCCTAGCCCTGGCGCGTAGAGCGCAAGGTTCATCCACTGCTCGAAAGGCATGAATCCCAGAGGGGCCTGCTCGATAGTCCGGATCAAATGGTCTTGCATTGCCTGCTGATGGGCCCACGTTGTGGGCTCCAGAGCGGGCAGGCCAGCGGGAGTGGCAGGATGCTGATTAATCGTCATGATGGGGGGCGGCGTCGCGGTCGGCTGATTGTTTGAGCGTGTAGAGTGCATGACACATGGCGATCAGGAATGCGAGCAAAAGCGCCACGCTTGCCGCAACGATGAAGTTGCCCAGAGCGATCCAGAACGGGAAAACAAGTAGAAAGGCAAGCAGCAAGGGCTTGCGGGCAAGCAGCTTCATGGGCGCCAAAAGAACCGGGATCAGATATTTTATCGCTTTGGGCGCGTGACTTGTGGCGCGCCAAGAAAAAGCCTCGCGTGAAACGCGAGGCTTTTCAGAGGTTTGCGTTTAGGCCCACCTTCGTGTGAAGGCGCGGGTTTGACCTTGCTTAGGCAAAATCGCGGTCTGAAGTGCTTTTTTCGCGGCTGGCGCCGATTTTCTCGCCAAAGCTCGGGCGGGCGGCAGAACGTTCGCGCGGGGCGGAGCGTACGGCCGGTTTACTGGAGCTCTTGCGGGCGAATTCGGGGCGTGGCGCGGCTGTGCGACGGTCGGCGAATGCCGGACGTGGGGCATGGACGGGCTTGTCACCGAAGCTTGGGCGTTCAGCACGTACATGTGAGTCACGTTGCGGCGCATCGGCGCCGGGCCGGGCGCTAAATGCCGGGCGTTCGGTACGGGGCCGATCGTTATACGAAGGGCGTTCGGTGCGCGGTGCGCCGTTCGCACGGTTTTCGTAGGCCGGCTTGTCGGCAAAGCGAGGCTTGCCTGCGTAAGCGGGCTTATCGCCAAAGCTGGGTTTGCCTGCATAGGCGGGCTT
>SCRC01000075.1 GCA_004297945.1 Candidimonas sp.
CAAACCTACCTGTCGCATGTAGCGGCAGCCCTTGTGGCTGCCAGACTCAGCGCGACGCATTGACCGATGCTGCAATAAAAACGGCCCGCGCCGGCGCCTACTCCGCTGTCATCGCTATCACGTCTTCTTTGTCTTTGACTGAAAGGCTGTCCGCCTTTTTTTCCCGCATCAGCCACAAGCACGGAATAGACAGCAAGGTCATCCAGAACATCAGCCGAAAATCATCCATATACGCAATGAATGAGGCCTGGCTCTGCACTATCGAATCCAGAGCAGCCATGCCGGCGGTGGTGCTTAAATCGAGGGCTTGTGTCAACGCGTTATGCGCCGTCGCCAACGCACCGGGCGTTATATGTTCGACCAACGAGCTATGCATGGTCGCCGTGTTGCGAACCAGCAAGGTCTCCATGACCGAAATGCCGATACTGCTACCTATGTTGCGCGACAGGCTATAGATGGCGGTGCCTTCGGGCCTCAAATGCTTGTCCAGGGTAGAGAACGTCATGGTAGTCAGCGGCACGGAAGTGAACCCGATGCCCATGCCTTGTATAAACCCCGGCCATATGATGTTCCATTGGGCGATTTGCGGGGCATATTCCGACATTTGCCAAAGCGAAACCGCGGTCAGTCCAAATCCCAATGCGAGTATCAGGCGGCTGTCCATGCGGCCCACCATTCGTCCCGCCATCAACATCGCAATCATCGTGCCCAGGCCGCTGGGCGCGGTTACCAGCCCGGTCGTAGTGACCGGATAGTTCATCAGGTTCTGTAGCAGGGGAGGCAGCAGCGCACGCGTGGCATACAGCAGCAGGCCAAGCAGAAAATAGAAAGCCAGGCCGGTAACAAAATTGCGGTCTTTCAGCAGTTTGGTATTGAAAAAGGAATCGCCGCTATCGGTGACCGTATGCAGTATGAAATAGACAAAGGCGATAACGGCGCCTATCGCTTCGAGACGGATTTCGATCGAGCCGAACCAGTCCTGCTGTTCACCCCGATCCAGCAGCAATTGCAATAGACCGATGGACAGGGCCAGCATAGAGAAGCCGAACCAGTCAAAACGTTTCAAGATTTTTGTTGCGGAATTTCGAATGTAGAAAGATACGCCGAGGAACGACAAAACACCCACCGGCAAGTTGATCAGGAACACCCAACGCCATGACATGTTGTCGGTTAGCCAGCCTCCCATTGTCGGCCCCAGTACGGGGCCCAGCATGACGCCCATGCCCCATACCGCCATGGCGCGGCCATGGCGTTCGGGAGGATTGATATCGAGCATCACGGATTGCGATAAGGGTACCAGTGCGGCGCCGAATACGCCTTGCAGCAAGCGGGCACAGACCATTTCGAAAAGATTTCCGGACATGCCGCACAGCAGTGAACTGACGGTAAAGCCGGCAATCGAACCCAGGAAAATGGTTTTGCGGCCGTAGCGACCGGCCAGCCATCCGGTGACGGGGGTAGTGATGGCAGCCGCGACGATATAAGACGTAAGCACCCAGGTGATTTGATCCTGCGATGCAGATAGGCCGCCGGCCATATGCGGTAGCGCTACATTGGCGATCGTGCTGTCCAATGTTTGCATGATCGTGGCAAGCATGATGGATACAGTGATCATGCCCCGATGCGGCTCGGCGGTATCTTGCGGAGTATCGATCACAGTATATCTTGCATGATGTCAAAGTAATAACGTTAGTTACTATATGGGCAAAAAAATTTAATCCAACTTGTGTAATAACTTGTGCAGCAAACGCTCAAACTCATCGACCTCTTTAGCCGTGAATTCTTCCAGCGCGTGTTTAATGTGCGCACGCCGTTTAGGTAAGAACGCTTCCACAAATGTCACGCCTTTGGGGGTTAATTGCAGAAACAACTGGCGTCGGTCATTTTCATCGGCGACGCGCTTGACGAAGGCATGTCGCTGCAGTTCGCGCGCTACCCGCGTACTGTTGGTGCGTGACGAATTCATGAAAACACTTAGTTCGGATGGCTTGAGACAATGGTTCTTACTGGCGTATATCACGACCATGGACGTCCATAACGTCGTGTTAAGGCCATGCGCCTTGAACGGTTCGTTCATGTAGTCATTCAATTGCAAGGCAACGTGCTGGATCAGCCTGGCGATAACGGACTCGCGCATCACGCCGCGCGAAGACAGTCGATGGGACAAGCCTTTCATGGCCTGTTCGAACGAATCGAAAGACGAAGGCGGCTTGGAAGGCGGCTGGCTGGATAGGGACGTACTCATTGTAGTGACTTAGGTTACTACCTCCGAGGCGAGAAATCCAGCCATGTAGAAGTGGAATGGGATTAACGGAGTTGGATCAGCCTCTTGAGCTTTACTGGCCGATTTCCACCAGGCGGCCAATGAACAGAATCGGCCCCTCGGGCGCACCCGATGGCGCCCCCCCTTTTGCTTCCAGAGTGATTTCAAACAATTGCCCGGGAGCTATCTGACCAATTGTGGCCGCAGGAATCGTCACGGGCTGGTTTGGGTCGATGATGCCCAGTGATCGTAAAGGCGCGCTTTCTGTCGCATGCATCCATAACTGCACTGAAGAACTGGCGGGTACATCTGTTTGAACCAGCGGTTTTAGTACAAGATTATGGTGTTTGTCGAAGATGCCGACCCAAGCCGGCGTTGAGCTTTGGTCAGGCGCCTGCAAGATAGCGGCCTGGGTGGGAACAAGTTGTTGGATGAACACCTTGGGTTTGATGGCAAACATGATGGCTGTCAGGGCTAGCGCTACACAGAGCACGCGCCATAGCCAGATACAGCGCCAGGGGGCGGCAATAATTTCCATCAGGATATGCGGCCAGCGTCGTGGGCTGCGAGCAGGTGTGCTTGCCTGCCCTAAAGAGTCTTGTATATGTTGCAGAAGATTGGCGGGCGGCGTGATGGGATGCAGTTGATCAGCCAGGCCCAGAAACTGATCTTCCCATTTCAGTGCGTCCACGACGGCTTCTGGCGCACTGCCCAATAGGGCTTGCGCTTGCGCCGCTTCCTGTAGGCTTAGCAGCCCCAGGGTATATTCGGCGATTAGCAGCCTGTCGTGTGCGGCTTGCTCGATGCTCATGCTGCCTCACCTTGTGCAAGTGTGCTCAAACCCGCGCGCACCTGCTCTCGTATTTGTGTGGCAGGCACAGCCAGGCGGGCCGCGATCTGATCGTACGTAAACCCGTTATAGAACGCCATCAGAATGGGGCGGCGCTGGGCGTCGCCGAGCGCCGCCAGGCGCTGCGGCAAACTACTGGACACGCTCGCCCCTGGGCCGGCTGCGGCGCCGTCGGGCAGGTTGTCTATCCAATCGGCTTCGGTCGCCGTGTGCCGCCCGGATTGCCGCAGGCGATTAAGGATGCGATAGCGCATAATGCTGTACATCCAGGCTCTTGCGGTTCCAATCTTCGGGTCGTAGTTGGCGGAATTTTTCCATATCAGCACGAACGAATCGCGCACGATATCTTCCGCATCGTCGCGTTGCGACAACATTTTGACCGCCAGCGCCAGCATGCGCGGGGCTTCTTTGTGGAACAAATCTTCGAGCGCCTTGTAATTGGTTTGGGCGCAGTCGGCAAGCTTGGCTTCGTAATCGAAGTGTGAAACAGACATACATTCTCCGGGTTCCCCTATGGGGCTGGCGTTATTGTATAAGGTGTTGACGCATGCAAAAGTTCCGTCCGGCTCGAACCGAGTAACAAAACGTTGCCAGAGGATATCGTCCAATCACGCCGCCGATATCGTTCGATCGCCGGAGGTGATCGCCGCAACTGGGCCTACAATCCCCGGCTGGCAATTAATTACCGTTCATCCACGCATGAGAATGACCCACACCGGGCCTGCGCCCAAAAATCGCAACGACATCAAGACCATCAAGTCGATTTTGCCCTACCTCTGGCAGTTCAAGCGTCGGGTATTGTTGGCGTTGGCCTGTTTGGTCGCGGCCAAAGTTGCCAGCGTGATCCTGCCTATCTATTTGAAGGAGGTGGTCGATACGCTGAGCCTTCCCGCGACGCGGGTTATATTGCCGGTCGCGGCACTGCTGGGTTACGGCTTTGCACGGTTGGCCAGCAGTGTTTTTGGCGAGCTGCGCGATGCCTTGTTTGCCCGGGTCACCCAAGGGTCGATCCGGCGGATCGCGGCCAAATTGTTCGAGCATCTGTTTGCCTTGTCGATGCGCTTTCATATGCAGCGCCAGACAGGCGGCTTGAGCCGCGATATCGAGCGAGGCACAAAGGGTATTGGTTTTCTACTCAACTTCACCATCTTCAATGTGCTGCCGACCCTGCTGGAAATCAGCATGGTGACGGTGATTTTGCTGTGGCGCTACGATTTCTGGTTTGCCGTGGTGACGCTGGGCACGATCGCTGCTTACATTGTTTTTACGCTATTGGTTACCGAAAGGCGCATGGTGTATCGGCGCAGTATGAACGAACTCGACAGCAAGGCCAACAGCCGCGCAATCGACGCCCTGATCAATTACGAGACCGTCAAATACTTTGGCAATGAGGGTTATGAACTTGATCGCTATGACCGCAATCTTGGCAAGTGGGTCGACTCGGCTGTCAGGAATCAGGTTTCGCTGAATTTTCTGAACATGGGGCAGGGGGCCATTATTACCGTCGGCATCACTTTGCTGTTATGGCTATCGGCTCGCGGTGTAGTGAACAAAACGATGACGGTGGGTGATGTCGTGCTGGTCTCGGCGTATCTGACTCAGTTGTATGCGCCCTTGAATTTTCTGGGTTTTGTGTATCGCGAAATCAAGCATGCGCTGGCCGATATGGAGCGCATGTTCAGCTTGCTGGATCAGGGGCAGGAAGTTGCGGACAGACCCGATGCGCGCACGCTCGATACGCCGCAGGCAAGTATCGCCTTTGATCATGTCGATTTTGGCTACGAGGCGAAACGGCAGATTTTATTTGACGTAAATTTCACGATCCCGGCTGGCAAAACGCTGGCCGTAGTGGGGTCGTCCGGAGCAGGTAAATCGACGTTGTCGCGCCTGTTGTTTCGCTTTTATGATGTGGGCGCTGGCGCCATAAAGATTAACGGTGTGGACACGCGTGACCTCAGCCAGGCCAGCTTGCGCCGCCACATAGGAATTGTGCCTCAGGATACGGTGCTATTCAATGACAGCATTTTGTACAACATTGCCTACGGCAGTCCCGGCGCCAGTCAGGACGCCATCATTGCGGCTGCCAAGGCGGCAAGCATTCATGACTTTGTCATGAGCCTGCCTGATGGTTACGAGACGCAGGTGGGCGAGCGCGGCCTGAAACTGTCGGGCGGCGAAAAGCAGCGCGTAGCGATTGCTCGCACCCTGTTGAAAAACCCGCCCATCCTGATTTTCGATGAAGCCACCAGTGCCCTGGATACGCGTACAGAAAGGGCCATCCAGAAGGAACTTGACCAGATCGCCAGAAACCGTACGACGTTGATTATTGCCCATCGCCTGTCGACCATTGCCAATGCGGACGAGATTATCGTGCTCGACCATGGCCGGGTCATCGAGCGCGGCTCGCACGTCAGTTTGTTGCAAGAAAACGGACGCTACGCGCAAATGTGGCGCTTGCAGCAGGCGGGGCACGATGTTTCGTAGGGGCAACCTTGTGGTCGCCCGTTGATCCGTAGCCGTCCTGTTTGTTTGTAGCGCCACCCCTTGCGGGTGCATCTTGTAGCGGCACCCCTTGTGGGTGCCATCGAGGGGAACTTGGCTATCTGGGGCCTGACAATCTAATAGATAATAGGGCAATATCAGGCGTTTTTGTTGCATGGCAGCATCGTTGATCCATTTAGCCATTTTCACACTAGGGGGATTCTTGACACATATAGGACTAAACAAGTACTGTATGTTTAACCAATGGGTTATGGAGCCCTTGAATGTTGCGCATCAGCAAAATCGTCGATTATGGCACCCTTGTGCTTACGCACATGGCGAGCAGTCCTGAGCGGCTGTTCAGCGTAGCCGATCTTGCAGCGGTTATCGGCCTGGGCCAGCCTACGGTCAGCAAAGTGCTCAAGGCATTGGGCCGCCGCGACCTGGTTAGAAGCAGCCGAGGCCCGCACGGCGGTTATATCCTGGCCCGGCCCGCTAGCCAGATCAGTATCGCTCAAGTGGTCGATGCGCTTGAAGACCAGCCCTTTGGCATGACCGAGTGCAGCTCCGCGCCTGGCGCCTGCAGCTTCGAGGCCAACTGCCATGGCCGCTCGAACTGGCAACGCATCAACGCCATTGTACGGCGCACACTGGACGACATCAGCATTGCCGACATGGTGCGCCCGATTCCTCTTGACTATCCCATGCACGAACGCCCGGTCATCAAGCCGCAAGCCGGCGGCAAGGATATTACCCTTACGACATGGAGTTTGCATAAATGAATACCGTTACCGACAAGATCGACTCGTTTCTTGATCGTGAGTACGCGGCCGGTTTTGTAACCGAACTGGAAGCCGATAGCGTGCCCAAGGGTTTGTCGGAAGACACCATACGCATGATCTCGGCCAAGAAAGGCGAGCCTGAATTCATGCTCGAATGGCGCCTGTCGGCGTATCGGCATTGGCTCACGATGAGCTCGCCCGAGTGGGCTCATGTCAGTTATCCCAAGGTCGATTTTCAGGACATTATTTATTACTCGGCTCCGAAGCAAAAAAAAGATGGGCCCAAAAGCCTGGATGAGGTCGATCCCGAGTTGTTGCGTACCTACGAAAAGCTGGGCGTGCCTTTGCACGAGCGTGCGCGTTTGGCGGGTGTGGCGGTAGACGCCGTATTTGATTCGGTATCGGTTGCCACCACATTTCAGAAGCAATTGGCCGAGCACGGTGTTATCTTCTGTTCGTTTTCCGAGGCCGTTAAAAACCACCCTGACTTGGTGCGCAAGTATTTGGGAAGCGTGGTTCCTCCGGGCGATAATTTTTACGCCGCATTGAATTCGGCGGTATTTACTGACGGTTCATTTGTCTTTATCCCCAAAGGGGTGCGCTGCCCCATGGAGCTATCGACCTATTTTCGTATCAATGCCAAGGATTCCGGGCAGTTTGAACGCACCCTGATTATTGCCGAAGAAGGCGCGTCGGTCAGTTATCTGGAAGGCTGTACGGCGCCTATGCGCGACGAAAACCAGTTGCATGCGGCGGTGGTCGAACTGGTGGCGCTCGACGATGCACGCATCAAGTATTCCACCGTGCAAAACTGGTACCCCGGCGATAAGGACGGCAAGGGCGGCATATACAATTTCGTGACCAAACGTGGCGATTGCCGCGGCCCGCGTTCGCACATTGCCTGGACTCAGGTCGAAACCGGCTCGGCCATCACCTGGAAGTATCCCAGCGTGATTCTGCGCGGTGACGATTCCGTTGGCGAGTTTTACTCAGTGGCGCTGGCCAATCACCGGCAGCAGGCCGACACCGGCACCAAGATGATCCACATGGGGCGCAATACCCGCAGCACCATTTTGTCCAAAGGGATTTCGGCCGGGTACGGCAGTAATGTGTTCCGCGGCCTGGTGCGCATGACGCCCAAAGCCGAAGGCGCGCGCAACTATACGCAGTGCGATTCGCTGCTCATCGGCAAAACCTGTGCAGCGCATACGTTTCCCACTATCGAGGTGCGCAACCCCAGCGCCCAGGTCGAGCACGAAGCAACCACTTCACGAATTGGTGAAGACCAGCTTTTTTATGCCATGCAGCGCGGCTTGTCGGCCGAAGATGCTGTATCGATGATTGTTAACGGCTTCTGTAAGGAAGTGTTCAAGGAACTACCCATGGAGTTTGCAGTCGAGGCGCAGAAGCTGCTCGGCGTAAGCCTGGAAGGCAGCATAGGTTAAGGAGAAAGAAACATGCTGGATATTAAAGATCTGCACGCCTCGGTTGAAGGTAAAACTATTTTGCGCGGCCTTGACCTGGTCGTGCGTCCCGGCGAAGTCCACGCCATCATGGGGCCTAACGGCGCGGGCAAGAGCACGCTTTCGCAAGTGCTGGCGGGGCGGGACAGTTTTCGGGTCGATAGCGGCTCGGTGCAGTGGTATGGGCAAGATTTGCTGGCCATGCCGGCCGAAGAGCGCGCTCGCGCCGGGTTGTTTCTGGCGTTTCAGTACCCTATTGAAATCCCCGGAGTGTCCAATGCCTATTTTCTGAAGGCAGCGGTCAATGCGGTGCGTCGCCATCGCGGCCTGCCCGAGCTTGATGCGATGGACTTTCTCAAACGCGTCAAGAGCGAAATGAAAACCGTGGGCATGAGCCAGGAATTTCTGTATCGCTCGGTCAATGAAGGCTTTTCGGGCGGCGAGAAAAAGCGCAACGAAGTGCTGCAGATGTCGCTGCTCGAACCGAAGTTGGCGATTCTCGACGAGACCGATTCGGGGCTGGATATCGACGCACTTAAAATCGTGGCCGATGGGGTTAATCGCCTGCGCACACCTGAGCGCTCCTTGATTGTCATCACACACTATCAACGCCTGCTCGACTATATCGTGCCCGATTATGTGCATGTGCTGGCGCAGGGCCGCATTGTGCGCTCGGGTGGCCGTGAACTGGCGCTCGAACTCGAAGAGCGTGGCTATGGCTGGCTGGATGTTGCCGTTCCGGCACAGGAGGGCGCCGCGCTATGAGTGCCGTGCAAACCTGGGTAGGCGAGTTTCAACGTCGCGCGGCCACGTTGCCGGGCGCGCGCGCGCCATGGCTTTCGGCCTGTCGCCAGCGCGCCATCGATCGTTTTGACCAACAGGGCTGGCCACATTCCAAGCAGGAAAACTGGCACCATACGTCGTTGGCCTTGCTTGCGCAGCAAACGTTCGAGACGCCGCAGGTTAAGGCAGACCCCAGCGCGTTGCTTGAGGCGCTGCGTCAGGATGAAGAAGGCCACTGGCTGGTCTTTATAGATGGCCGCCATGCACCGGGCTTGTCGCAAACTGGCGCGTTGCCGCAGGGTGTTCGCCTCGATACGCTGGCCGAGTTGCTCGATGAAGGCGACAATGACATTCAAGCGTTTTTTGGCACGGATGGCGACGGTGCCAGTACGCAGGCGCTTAATCTCGCTCTGGCAACCGACGGCGCGGTGATTCGCCTGGCGCGCGGCGTGGCGCTTGACGCGCCCGTTCATCTGGTTTTCATTGCCAGCGCGCAGGGCGCCAGCTTTCCGCGTAACCTGATTATCGCTGGAGAGAACTCGCAGGCGACCATTGTTGAGCATTATCTGGGCGTAGAAGGCGCGGTTACATTCACCAATGCGGTGACGCGTTCTCATTTAGGCGCGGGTGCTCGCATCACGCACGCTAAATTGCAGGAAGAAGGCGAGCAGGCCTTTCATCTGCAGGCCATCGAGGCCACTCAGACCAAGGGCTCGGTATTCAATTCGCATGCATTGTCTTTTGGCGCTCGCCTGGCTCGCACGGATATCGGCACGCGCTTTGACGGCGACGGTTGCGAGACCTTGCTCAATGGCTTGTATTATGCCAACGGGCGTCGCCATGTCGATCACCACACGCGTATTGATCACGCAAAGCCCTACGGCACCAGTCGCGAATATTATCGTGGCATACTCGACGGCTCCGCGCGAGGTGTGTTTGCCGGCCGTATCTATGTGGCCGAAGGCGCCGATCGCACCGATGCCATACAGCGCTCCGACAACCTTCTGCTATCGCGCATGGCCGAGGCCGATACGCGCCCAGAGCTTGAAATCTATGCCGACGATGTCAAATGCGCGCACGGCGCGACGGTCGGGCAGATCAATGAAGACAGTCTGTTTTATTTACGCACGCGCGGCTACGACGTCGCTCATGCGCGCAATCTGCTGACCTACGCGTTCGCGGCCGAAGCGCTGGGGCGTATTCCGCTGGAGTCTCTGCGCCGCCGTGCCGCGCTGGCCATACGCGCGCGTTTGCCTGGCGGTGAAATGCTGGAGGAATTGGCATGAGCGCTCCTGAAATTTTTCCGCTGACGGTCGAACCTATGCAGCAGGCGCAAGACTTCCCGATTTTGCAGCAGTCCGTGCGCGGCAAGCGTCTGGTTTACCTGGACAATGGCGCGACCACGCAAAAGCCCAGCGTGGTGATCGAAGCCGAGCGTAGTTTTTACCTTAACGATAATGCCAATATTCATCGCGGGGTGCATTGGCTGTCGCAGCGGGCAACCGATATCTACGAAGCAGGGCGCGAGCAGATACGTGGATTTCTTAATGCTGCCCGATCTGAAGAAATTGTTTTCACCCGCGGAACGACCGAGGGCATCAATTTGGTGGCCTATAGTTGGGGCCGGGCCAACCTTGCCTCCGGCGACGAAATTGTGCTTAGCGGCATGGAGCACCACTCCAATATTGTGCCTTGGCAATTGATTGCCGAACAGACGGGCGCGATTCTGAAAGTGGTGCCCATGAATGACCGCGGCGAGCTGGATATGGATGCCTACCGATCTTTGCTGGGTTCCAAAACCCGCCTGGTGGCGGTTGCGCATGTGTCCAATGCTTTGGGTACCGTCAATCCTGTCACCGATATCGTTGCGCAAGCGCATGCAGTGGGCGCGAAGGTGCTGGTCGATGGTGCTCAGGCCGTGGCGCATCAGGCGGTGGATGTTCGGGCACTGGATTGCGATTTTTATGTGTTCTCGGGGCATAAGCTGTATGGCCCAACCGGCACAGGCGCGCTGTACGCGCGGTATGAGTTGTTGCGCGCCATGCCGCCCTGGCAAGGCGGCGGCGACATGATCCGCACGGTCAGCTTTGAGCGCAGCACTTATGCCGACGTGCCTCAGCGTTTTGAAGCGGGCACGCCGAATATCGCCGGCGTGGCGGGCCTGGCCAGCGCCATTGCCTATGTGCAAGCGCTGGGCATGGACCGGATTGCCGCTCATGAGCAGGCCGTCCTGGCTTACGGCACCCAAGCCTTGTCGCGTGTACCGGGCTTGCGCCTGATCGGCACAGCCGCTCACAAGGCCGCCATTCTGTCTTTTGTGCTCGATGGCATACACCCACACGATCTGGGCACTATTCTGGATACCGAAGGCATAGCCATACGCGCGGGCCATCACTGCGCAATGCCGGTCATGACACGTTTTGGAATACCGGGCACTGCGCGCGCCTCTCTGGCCTTGTACAACACTGAAATCGATATCGATGCGCTGGTGGCAGGAATACACAAGGCCCAGGACATGTTTGGCGGCAAGGGGCGGAAATGAGCGATCTCGGCGGTGATTTGCGCGAACTCTATCAAGAGGTGATCTTCGATCACAATCGCAACCCATGCAACTTTCATGCCATGGCCGATGCGACGAATACAGCCGAGGGTTACAACCCTTTGTGCGGCGATCAGTTGACGGTGTATTTGCGTACCGAAAATGGCCTGATTGCCGATGTCAGTTTTGTGGGGCATGGGTGCGCCATTTCGACGGCCTCGGCGTCTTTGATGACTGAAGCGGTCAAGGGGATGCCGGTGGCCGAGGCCGAAGCCCTGTTTAACGACGTGCACGCGATGCTGACGCAGACCAAGCCGCAAGGCCGCGATTTTGACAAACTTGAAGTATTGGCCGGAGTGCGCGAGTTTCCGGCGCGCGTCAAGTGTGCGTCGTTGGCCTGGCATACGCTGCACAATGCATTGCTTGCGGCGCGCGAGACGGCGCAAACGGAATAAGGAATAGACGTAATGGATAGCCGTATGCATGAAGTAGAGCTGACCCGCGATTGCGCGGCAGTTCAGGTGCCATGGGGTTCGGCAGTGACGCTGGATGAGGGTAGCCGGGCACAGATTACGCAGCAGTTGGGCGGCAGTTACACGGTCCTGGTGGGCGGCAATTTGTATCGCATCGATGGCAGCAATGCCGATGCCTTGGGCCTGTCGGCAGCCGAACGGGAAGAGGCAGATACGCCTGAGGGGCCGGCCACAGCCGAATCGGTCGAAGCATCGGCCTGGGAACAACTGGCTACGTGTTTCGATCCCGAAATTCCGATCGACATTGTCAATCTTGGCCTGGTCTATAGTTGCCTGGTCAGTGAGATGGGAGGCGGCCGTTTTAATATTGTCGTCAAAATGACCCTTACCGCTCCCGGCTGCGGCATGGGTACTTTGCTGGCCGATGAAGCGCGCGCCAAGCTTTTGGCCATACACGGAGTGGAAGATGTCACGGTTGATCTAGTGTGGGATCCCCCATGGAGCCGCGAAATGATCAGCGAAGTGGCACGGCTGGAAATGGGTTTGTATTGAAGGAATCGGATGGTATTGAAGGAATCGGATGGTATTGAAGGGATCGGATGGTATTGAAGGGATCGGTTCGGGCAGGGTGGCGGTGTTTGGCAGCCACAAGGGCTGCCGCTAGTGTGCCCGACATGGGCATGTACTTATGATCTGAAAGGAGGTCATCGCAAGCAGTGACGACAAGCGTAGCGAAACCCAAGGTCGAAGCCGTGAGGT
>SCRC01000124.1 GCA_004297945.1 Candidimonas sp.
GACCAACGAGGTGTCGCAAACGGCGTTGAACGCTCGCCTATGCTTCCTGTCGGGCATGAAGGCGGGGACCCAGGATTCGGGCTATGGTGCCAACGCCTGTAGTGCAGGCCCTGTTGCAGGCGGCTGGCTTCTTGATGCCAACAACGTAGGCATCAATGTCGCAGGCACCGTGAGTACGTGGTGCCAATTCACATGCCTGTACTAGCTTGCCAATCCGGCGTGTGGAAAGCGTATTTGCCTGTGCCGGCGTACACCTTCCAGATCGTAAGTCTCAACAGCTTCAGTGGGCCTGGTAGCTACGACATTGGGTGGCACTTCTATTGTGCCTTGGGTTACGAATATGTGCCGACGGGTACGACCGTGCAGGATTCACTTTGGGTTACGGCCGGACCGGACGGCCAAGGCCGAATGGACTGGACAGCTGGCCTTGGCTACTCAGGCAGCGCGATGTACGCGATGTGCTTCTAGTAATCCAGCCTTGATGTCCACCAGATCCGCTTGCCAATCCGGCGTGTGGGCTACACAGCTGGCAACTGCGCAGGTAAGAGTTGTGACTAGCGGCTTTGGTAACGTGGTCATCAACGGCGTTCCTGACGCTGGTCTCGCGATGTGTAATGCCGACGAAGTGGTCGTGGGAGGCGGTGGGGGATGTGAGAATGGGCTTATTGCGCATCTTCACCTGTCGGCGCCTAGCGGAAACGGGTGGGTAGCCAATTGCTACGCCACCGATGGCGACAACCCAGCTCAAGCCTACGCGCTCTGCTTATCCAAGCACTAGCCGCTTTGCCAATCCGGCGTGTGGGCCGGACCTGTTCATTCAGTGACTCAGGTGGCCAGCGGCACCACCGGGACAGGAACCTTGGTGGCATATGCCAATTGTTTTGCCCCGCATCCGATCGTGATCGGTGGCGGCTGCAATGATGATGGTCTCGGGTACATAAACGACTCGTGGCCGGTTGGGTCGAGCAGCTGGGTATGCACAAGCTTCGACTTGCCGGGCGATGGAAATCCAACTCGTACCCTGACAGCAGCAGCAATCTGTGCATCTCAGTAGCTTGCCAATCCGGTGTGTGGGTGTACGGAGGCGAGCGGCGTGTTTGCAACGCACAGGCGTGCGCCGAAAAGCTTGCCGATGGCACGATCACCTCCTGGGGGCAAGGAACCACTAGTACGGGCGGAATCGCTACAGTTTTTCTACCCGCTGGGTTCACGGCCACGCCTACCATTACCGTCACCGAATGTTCGGCCAACGCGTGGGGACCAACGAACGTGACGGTCTATGGGTCTTACGCACAGACCTCGACCAGCTTCGGCATCATCGAAGTCAATTGGAACGGAAGCACGTGGCAATCCATTGCAGGCGGCCATTTTTGCTGGCTGGCCAGCGGCTACTGACCACGTTGCCAATCCGGTGTTTGGAGTCACGGGCAGGGGCAGGTGTTCAACACATCGGCGAGCGCTGGATTTCATCCCGTTGGTAGCTATTGGTACTCATCTCCGCAGGCGACGTGCCCACCAGGGAGCTCGGTGATTTCAACCGACGGCGAGTGCAATGGTTCATCCAACGTGCACATGTGGGCAGCAGGAGGTGGGCAGGTGGGCTGCATCGACGACTTGAACACAGGAGCCCAGAGCATCGCGATTGCGACTTGCATGGCTAACTGAGGTCCTTGCCAATCCGGCGTGTGGCGAGCACCAGCTCAGCTCGCCTGCAACGCCAATGGCTGCTATGAAAGGTTACAAGACGGCCTCGTCATTCAGACAGGTTTTGTCACTTCATCGGTGTCTGGTTTCACGAGCTGGACGTATCCAGTTCCGTTTGGTTCTGGACTAATGGCGGTTTCAGCAACAATCGCCTCCAGAACGGACGTCAGCGCGCCATACATTGCCCAGGTAGGTGCAGGCACGCGTGACCAGATCCCGTTTCGCGCCACGGACGTTAACGGAAATAACGTCGTATATGGCGTCAGTCTCATTGCTATTGGTTACTGACCGTCTTGCCAATCCGGTGTGTGGCTGCAGCCGCTAGACACCCAGGTGCTGCACTACTATCTGACCGACTCGAACAGCACCGACAACGGGCTCACCACGACCGTTCCTGGCGTGCGATTCTGCATGCTACTGGGTCAGAAAACGCCGGTGCCTGTAATGCAGAGCCCAGGGATCTCCAGCAGTGCTTGCGACGCCGAGTACGCAGGCGGAGGTACTTGGGCTTTGACGATCCGCAATAGCGGAGTCGACATGAGCTATGCATCACACGCAACGTCTTGCCACTTTGCGTGTATGCAGTAGGCCCGACACGGATAGCAGCGATCAGTTAGAACACTGCGCAACCGCGATCACAGTGTAGGCGTAGTTGTCGACAGGCCAAGCTCGCACGGCGCTACCCCACGGGGTCAGGCCGCTGAGTGCAGTCGTTCCGGTGCCATCGGTCCGGCAGTAGCTTCCCTGTACAAATCCCGCCGCAGTAACCGAGAAGCCTGCTGGGCAAGTCGCCACCGACATAGCGTCGAAATAGCCCTGTGGGCCATGTCCACACCCAGGGTCATTGCCCGCCACGGTTACGCTCTGTCCGAGTGGTGGCAACCACACACCGGATTGGCAAGTTGGTCAGTAGAAGCACTCAACAAAAGCAGCGCACGATGCGGTGGTGGTGCAAGTCCATTCCTCAACAACACCGCCGTTGGCGTAACCCGCCGAAGCACACCATCGATGCCCACCCGATAACGCCCAACCGAGCGTACCTGGTCCGTATAGGGGCTGTGCCGCCTCGATGGCGCCGACCGTTGTCGTAAAGCCAGCTGCGTAGGTCGGTCGCAGCCACACGCCGGATTGGCAAGGGGCTAGGCCCCGAACGCGACGTAGCGAAAGCCAGAGACTTGACCAGCGCCCACCCCATTCGGCACGGCGCAGCTCACAACGAAAGTGGAAGGCCCGGTTATATCCATGCCGGCCACGGGAGCGGTGCCGGCGAAGTCCGCGCCAAATGAGATGACGCCAATCCATGCTCCTCCAGGGAACGGATAGGGGAAGTTATAACTCTGGTTGGATTGGCCCAGGACGCAGCTCGCCCATCCTGACTGAATGATGCTTCCATCGAGCAGTCTTTCAGCGCAGCCGCTGCTATTGCATTGCCTGTTCGCAGGTGGCGCCCACACGCCGGATTGGCAAAATAGTGGTCCGGAGGGGCCTTGGGCCATCTGGCCGTTGCTGGAACAGGCGGTTCCGGCCGTCGCAGTGCCGTTGACCTGCAAAATTCCGCCGGAAGTCACCTGCCCGCCGGTGGTCAGCGTGCCGTTGACCTGGCCATTGCCCGTGACGCTCAAATTGCCGCCGACGCCGGCGTTGCCTCCGGCCGTGATCGTGCCCGTGGCCGTCACGTTCCCCGCGGAGTTGATGTTGCCCGCGTTGAGGGTGGCGGCGGCCGTGCCAGCCTGGTTCTGCACGTTGAAGCTGCCGTTCTGGCGAATCGCGGAGTTCGTCGAATCGCCATAAAGGTACGAGCTGCCCACCTGGACGCCGTTGCCGTTGCCCGTCTGGAGCTGGCCGACACTGGTGATGTTGTGGCCGTTGATCCCCAGATCCGTGTTCATCTGGTTGAGCTGCGGCTGGCCAGGCACCGCGTTGCGGTACAAGTAGTTGCTGGTCAGCGAGCCATTCGAGAAATTGAGCAGCGAGGCCGGGTGGCCGCCTGCGACGTTGGTGTAGTTCGTGGTGGCGATCTGCCAGGCACCGAACGCGCCGTAGGCGTTCGCTGCGCCGCCCGGATACGCACCCGAGTCGTTCTTGGGGATCATGCCGCCGACGCCGGCCGCATTGCGCGCAATCGAGCCCAGGTCCTTGTCGCTAACCGTCGTGCCGCCCGTCGCATAGGCCAGCACCTGCAGGTGGCCAGCCGTGGGCTGCAGCACCTCGGCCACCCAGGTCTGGTTGTACGGGTTGGTCCCGTTGAACCCGGTCGGGAGGGTCACGCCCGCCGCCTGCAGCGTGGCGAGGGTGATCACCACGGGGGAGGTCGCCGTGGCGGTGGACTGCAGCGTGAGCATGTTGGTGGTGGTGTAGTCCGTCACCCCCTGCACCCAGTCCTGCTGCTGCATCGCCGTGGC
>SCRC01000076.1 GCA_004297945.1 Candidimonas sp.
TTTGTAGCGGCACCCCTTGTGGGTGCCATTTTATTTAAACGAAATCCGCGCCATTGCACAGATGGCAGCCACGAGGGCTGCCTCTACACGCGCGTGGCGTTGTCTAGAATCTAATCGTGCGGGTGCTTGTGGATGGGATCTACCCAATGCACGGTTTCGGGCTTATCGACGGCGGCGACGTCCAGGTTGATGACCACGGCTTCGTTGTCGCTGCGCACCAGCACGCATTCCAGGGGCTCTTCGTCGCTGGCGTTCATTTCCTGGTGCGGGACGTAGGGCGGCACGTAGATGAAGTCGCCCGGGCCGGCTTCGGCGGTGAATTCCAGTTGGTCGCCCCAGCGCATGCGAGCGTGGCCGCGCACAACATAAATGACGCTTTCAAGGGCGCCGTGATGGTGCACACCTGTCTTGGCTTTGGGGAAGATGGTGACGGTACCGGCCCACAGCTTTTGCGCGCCGACGCGCGCAAAGTTGATGGCCGCCGCGCGGTGCATGCCTGGCGTCTGCGCGGTGTTGGTGTCCATCTGGTCGCCTCGGATGACGCTTACGCCTTCGGTGCGCCAGTCTTTGTGTTGGGTGTCGTCGCCCATGAATTTCTCCGTTAATGACTAGCGATAATCATACTGCACGATTCAGGGCGTTTGGGCTTCGGCCTTTAACACGGCTTGCAAAAACGAACGGGTGCGCGCTTCTTTGGGGTTTTTGAAAATCACTTCGGGTACGCCTGCTTCGATGATGCGCCCGTCGTCCATCACGACCACAGTGTCGGCCACTTCTTTGGCAAAGCCCATTTCGTGCGTGACGACCATCATGGTCATGCCTTCCTTGGCCAGCAGCTTCATCACTTGCAGCACCTCGCCCACCAGTTCGGGGTCGAGCGCCGAGGTAGGCTCGTCAAATAGCATGACCTTGGGTTCCATGGCCAGCGCCCGGGCAATAGCTACGCGCTGCTTTTGGCCGCCCGACAGGCTGGCGGGCATGGCGGAGGATTTTTCGGCCAGGCCTACTTTGGCCAGCAACGCTTCGCCCAATTGCTCGCTTTGGGCGGCGCCCATGCCGCGCAATGTCTTGGGGCCGATGGTGACGTTATGCAAGACGCTTAGATGCGGGAACAGGTTGAACGATTGGAAAACCATGCCGACCTGGGTGCGCAGGCGGTTCAGGTCTTTTTCCGCCAACATGGCGCCGTTGTCGGTGAGGCGTTGGCCGCAGATGTCGATGACGCCTTGCTGGGCGATTTCCAGTCCGTTGCAGCATCGCAGCAGGGTGCTTTTGCCAGAGCCGCTGGGGCCGATGACCACCACCACTTGCGATAGGTCGACTTCCAGGTCGATGCCTTTAAGAACCTGGTTGCTGCCGAACGATTTATGCAACTGGCTGATTTTGATCATGGCGGGAGGGGTCATTGCACCATTCCTCCGGCTTTGAGGCGCGTTTCGATGCGGCGCAGCGCCAGGGTGGTGGCTGTTGTCATGATCCAGTACACCACGGCGATGACCAGGTAGGTTTCCAGTGAGCGATACGACACACTGATGATTTTTTGCCCTTCATGCATCAGGTCGTGGATGGTGACCAGCGACACCAGGGCCGAGTTTTTGATGAGTGCGATGAATTCATTGCCCAGAGGCGGGATCATACGCACGAACGCCTGCGGCAAAATGATTTTAAGCATAGCCTGGGTGGATGACATGCCCAGCGACCGCGCCGCTTCGGTTTGGCCGCGGTCGACCGATTGGATCGCGCCGCGCACGACTTCGGATACATACGAGGCCGAATACATGCCCAGGCCCAGCACCCCGCAGGCAAAGGCCGGCAGCAAGATGCCAAAACGCGGCAGACCGAAGAACCAGATAAAAAGCTGGACAAGCAAGGGCGTGCCGCGAAAGCACGACAGATAAACGCTGCAAAACCAATAGGTGATTTTACGTTGCGGGTTCAAGTGCCCGATGCCGATCAGCAGCCCCAGCAGGCAAGATAGCACCAGCGCGCACACCGTCACCTCGACGGTAACGGTGGCGCCCCTTAGAAGCGATGTCCAGTCGGCCAGAACCGGGGTGAAATCAAAGTTCATTTTGCGGGGGCTTCAAACCACTTGTTGACGATTTTTTGGTAGGTGCCGTTGGCTTTGATGCGTTTCAAGGCTTCGTTGAATTCTTTGGTCAGTTTGGGTTCGTTTTTGCTGACGGCAATGCCGTATTCTTCGGTGGTGATCTGTTCAGGCAGAACGGTCAGTGCCGGGTTGTGTTGGGCGTAAAGCTTGGCGGCAGGCTTGCCGGTAACTGCCGCATCGGCGCGGCCGACCTCTACCAGGTTAAACATTTCTTCATTTTTCTCGACCTCGATCCGGGTCACTTTGGGGTAGTTGTCTTGCAGATATTGTACGGATTTGGTGCCTACCTGTACCGAGACTTTCTTGCCGTTCAGGTCTTTAAGCGATTTGATGGGGCCGTTTTTCTTGGTTAAAACGACCAGGCCGCCGGCGTAATACGGGTCGGTGAAATCAACCACTTTCGCGCGCGCGGCGGTAATGTAAATAGCCGACATGGCCGCATCGGCCCGGCCCGAAACAATGGCGGGAATCAGGCCCTTGAAGTCGATATCGGTCCAGGCCACTTTCTTGCCCATTTCCTTGGCCAGGGCTTCGGTAATGTCAATGTCGAAACCGGTGCGCTGCCCCGCCTTGGTAAATTCCATGGGAGGAAACGTGGCATCGGTTACTACACGGATAGTGTCCGAAGCGGCGTGGCCAACAGCGGCGAAACTGCCCAGCGTCAGGGCGAGCAGTACGGTTAACAGGGTTTTGGGGGATTTCATCAGGTGCTCCTTGTGTGCAGCGTGAAAATGCGGAATTTTGTAAGCTTAGCGAGATTTTGCGTTATTGCGTTAATTGAAGCTTAAAAAAGTGCTTATATGGGGAAACTCCCTAGATGCGCGGCGGGTACGTTTTGTAGGGGCAGCTCTTGTGGCTGCCATCGTTTTTCTATAGGGGTGACCCTTGTGGTAGCCCGTCGACAATCAAAACGGTATCTTGCATAGATGACAGGCACAAGGCCTGTCGCTACATGCCTGTCGCTACAAAATTCACAGACACGTCTTCGTCCTGACGATATGGCAGCCACAAGGGCTGCCGCTACATGATTCACGCGCACGTTTTGTAGCGGCACCCCTTGTGGGTGCCATTTTTGATGTGGGTGCCATTTTTGACATAGCACCTTCTTGATTATCCCGGCTTAATTGCTAAAGTTGGCGCTTGTTTTTATTAAGATTTTGTATGTGAAGCCTTTCATATACGAGGTTTTTTTGATTGACTGAACTAGTCCAATGAACTACCATGACGCTATGCAGTTCGAGTGGGACGAAATGAAAAGCGATGCGTGCTTTGCTGGGCGTGGTTTTGATTTCGCCTATATTCTGCCCGCGTTTCTGGATGCTAATCGGTTAGTGCTCGAAGATACTCGTTGGGATTACGGTGAGGATCGCTACCAACTGTTGGGTTGTGTTGGGCAACGTGTTTTTCTCGTGGTGTTTACCCACCGTGATGCCACTGTTCGAATTATTTCCGCTCGCAAGGCTAACCGTCGAGAGGTTGAATTTTATGAAAACAGCTCGCGTGAAAATTAATATTGGAAAGCCTGCGGCTTTTCCTGCGGGCCGGATTGACGCGGCGCGTTTAGATGGCATGACCGAAGAGGATCTTGCCAGGCAGCAGCAGGAAGATGATAGACAGGCCATGCAGGATATGGCGAAATACGCGCGTCATGTGCGTCGGCGTCTGGGGCTTACACAACAGGAATTTGCGCGCCGCATTGACGTATCGCTTGAAACGATACGCAACTGGGAGCAGGGCCGGCGCTGTCCGACCGGCGCGGCGAAAGCACTGCTAAAGGTACTTGATAAGGCACCCGAGGCCTGCCTGGAAGCGTTGGCGTAGGGCCTATAGATCGGGCGAGGTTTTGAATGGCGCCAGCAAAGGATGCCGCTTGCATGGATGGCAGCCACAAGGGCTGCCGCTACATGATTCACGTGCACGTTTTTGTAGCGGCACCCCTTGTGGGTGCCATTTTCAATGTCGCAATTTTATAGATGCCGTCTTAACGGCCAAGGTCGATGCGGCACCGTCCCTGGTGACTGCCAAAAATCATTACCCTTCGCGTAGAACCTGCTCGGCGGTGGCCAAGGGTAGGCACAGGGTCATGGTTTTGATGGGCGACTCAATGAAGCCCCTGGAGAGGTAAAAGCGCCTGGCTTGTTCGGACAGGGCGTGCACCAGCAGCGCTGAGACGCCGGCAATTTCGGCCGCTTGAATCGCGCGCAGGATGGCGTCGCTCAACAGGGCTGTGCCTATGCCTTTTTGATGGTAGTTCTTATGGATCGCCAAGCGGCCAAGAACCAGAACCGGAATGGGATCTGGTCGATTGCGCCGCAGCGTGCCTGGCGCTTCGCCATGGCCGATTGCTCCGGCTGCCAGGCAGTAGTAGCCAATGACGGCATGGCCTTCGCATACCACGTAGGTACGCGATGACCCATTGGCTTGATTCTTGGCGGCGCGACGCTTTAACCACTCGTCAAGCGACGGCTCGTCACTGTCAAAGTCGGCGAGCTGATGAGAGCCGGCAAGCGGCTCCGGCGTCGAAATCATCGCTGCGGTTTCCAGGGAACGGGCGCCTTCATCGTGCGGCGCAGGCGGTCGGAGGGAGCTGGCGGTGCATCGAGCATCGCCTGGAACGTGGCAAAGCCCTTGGCATCGAGCGCAAAGTAAGTCTGGTCGAGCAGCACGTCTTCGGCTTGCCTACAGGCGGCTTCCAGCATGAAGTCCGAACGGCTGCGCCCAAGCCGGTCGGCGGCCTGGTCGATCAGGTCGCGCTGGCCGGCTTTGGCTCGAATACTGATGGTGACGGGTTCTTGGGTGGGTGATAGAGTATGCGCCATATAGTACCTTTTTGTAGTGCATATGTATTACAACACAAAAACGTATCCGTGGATTGTGTACGGGCAACCCTTGTGGTCGCCCGTCGATGATCAAAACGGTTTCTTGCATGAATGACAGGCACAAGGCCTGTCGCTACATGCCAGTTGCTACAAAATTCACAGACACGTTCTTCGTCCTGACGATATGGCAGCCACGAGGGCTGCCGCTACATGATTCACGTGGACGTTTTTTGTAGCGGCACCCCTTGTGGGTGCCATTTACGCAATAACCTGCACCCCGTTTAGCAAAAATGGCAGCCACGAGGGCTGCCGCTACAAATTGACAGGATTTTCGCGATCCATCGACCACTGCGCAGGATTGTTCGCGATGTAGGTACGGATCTGCGTGAGGTTGGATTCGTTTCGAATGACGTGTTCGTAGTAGTTAAGTTGCCAGAGCCGGCCGTTGAAGGGCGGCCAGCATGATGTCTTTACGTTATGGATGTACTTAAGGGTGGACAAGGATTTGAACGCTCCGACGATGTTTCCTACCGTATGCGTGCCTTTTGCGTGGAGATGGCTGTTATGCGGGTCATCAGCTACGGGCAAGATCGAGTCTTTCTGAGGGATTGAAAATGCGTGCTTGGGCGGTGAAATGAACAGTATGCCGTGGATGTGATTGGGCATGACCATAAACCCGTCCAGCACAACATCGGGAAAGAGCCTTGGCAGTGTTTCCCAAACCTCGGCGATCATACGCCCTGCATTATTGGGATGCATCTGGCTGTTTTCGATTTGGCCAAATAACAGCATCCGGTGGTGAGTGCACAGGGTGATGAAATACCCGCCCGCCTGCGAGTAGTCATAGCCCGGCAGGCGCGGCGGGCGGTGTCGTGCGTAGGCGCGAGGCGGCAGGGACGTTTTGATTGCTGGGGTGCGTGGCGCCATGACGAGCCCTTCGGACGAGTTCTAATGATGAGATCGAAGGTATCACGGGGCCGGTGGCAATTCATCCCTGAAGAGACGTTTGTGTCATGGGGAATTGGTGGTGTTGGGGGATGGCAGCCACAAGGGCTGCCGCTACAAGGGCTGCCGCTACAAGGGCCGCCCCGCTTAATGTTTGGCGAATACCTGTTCCGCTGCATCAAGCGTGGCCTGGATAACGGCATCGTCGTGCGCGGCCGAGACGAAGCCGGCTTCGAACGCGGAGGGCGCGAAATACACGCCTTTGATCAGCATGGCGTGAAAGAATTTTTTAAAGCGCTCTACGTTGCAGCTTGACGCTTCCGAAAAACTGGTGGGTATCCGTTCACTGAAGTAGATGCCAAACATGCCGCCGATATAGTCGGTGCTAAGGACGATGCCGGCGGCATCGGCGCGATCGGCGATTCCGTTGGCGAGTTTTTCGGTTTGGGCACCCAGGCGCTCGTAAAAGCCCGGCTCGGACAGGAGCTTGAGCGTAGTCAGGCCTGCGGCCACGGCCACTGGGTTACCTGATAGCGTGCCGGCCTGGTAAACGTTGCCCAGGGGCGCCAGGTGCTCCATGATGTCGGCGCGGCCGCCGAAGGCGCCTACCGGCATGCCTCCGCCAATAATCTTGGCCAGCGTGGTCAGGTCGGGTTTGATGCCTGTAAGCCCTTGCACGCCTTGCGGGCCAACCCGAAAGCCCGTCATGACTTCATCGAAAATCAGCAGTGCACCGTATTGCGTGCACAGAGCACGCAGGCCTTCAAGGAAGCCCGGTACGGGCAGGATCAGATTCATGTTGCCGGCGATGGGCTCGACAATAATGCAGGCGATATCGGCACCATGCAGTTTGAATGCGGCCTCGACGCTATCGAGGTTGTTGTAGTCGAGCACGAGGGTGTGCTGGATGAATTCGGGCGGAACCCCTGCCGAGGTCGGGTGACCAAAGGTAAGCATGCCCGACCCGGCCTTGACCAGCAGGCTGTCCGCATGGCCGTGGTAGCAGCCTTCGAATTTAATGATTTTCGAGCGGCCGGTGACGCCGCGCGCCAGGCGTATGGCCGTCATGGTGGCTTCGGTGCCTGAACTGACCAAGCGGACTTTTTCTATGGATGGCATGCGCGCCACAATGGCTTCGGCAATTAGAATTTCGGCTTCGGTAGGTGCGCCAAATGAAAGCCCGTCGGCGGCGGCTTCTTGCACGGCCTTGACGACCTCTGGGTGGGCGTGCCCGAGGATGGCCGGGCCCCAAGAGCCCACGTAGTCGATATAGCGGACATTTTCCGCATCCCACAAGTAGGGGCCTTGCGCGCGCTTGATGAAACGCGGCGAGCCGCCCACGGATCGAAAGGCCCTGACAGGTGAATTGACCCCGCCAGGAATGGTTTGACAAGCGCGTTCGAAGAGTTCGGTATTGCGAGACATGGTGATTGGGCTCTGAAAATGGAGTGAGGTGATGCTATAGCATAGCAAGCTTGCTGTTTATTCTCTATTTTGGGGTTGGTGGGCCTGCATGGGTGGCAGCCACGAGGGCTGCCGCTACATTATCGACGGGAATGGCCCTTGGAACCATGGCAGCCATGAGGGCTGCCGCTACATGAACGATGGGAATGGCCCTTGGAAACATGGCAGCCACGAGGGCTGCCGCTACATTATCGACGAATCCGTTTCTTAATTTCGCGTTTCGAACAGATCTTGGCATCGGCGGGCGGCGGCGCGGATGTCTGGGGCGCCGAACAGGCCGTTGATCAGGGCGATGCTGTCGGCACCGGCGCGGATTACGGGGGCGGCGTTGTCAGCCGTCAGGCCCCCTATGGCCACCACGACCGCGCGCGGGGTCGCGTGATCGGCCCGCGCTCGGCCCGTTCGGGCTTGTTCCGCGCGTATTCGTGCGGCCCGATTCTGTTCCGCTAGCGTGCGCCCTGCCCGAACGTGATCGAGCGTGGCGCGGGCGGCGTCGGGCTTGACGCTGGACGGATACATGGCGCCAAACGCGATGTAATCGACGCCGACCGCCAGCGCTTGTTGCGCCAGCGCCGGGTCGTTGTAGCAGGAGCAGCCCAGAATCTTGTCGGGCCCGAGGGCTTGCCGCGCTTGGATCAGCGCGCCGTCGTCGCGTCCCAGGTGGGCTCCGTCGGCATCGAGCGCCAGGGCCAGGCGCCAGTCGTCGTTGATAATATATACGATGCCTAACGATTTGCACGTTGTTGCCAGCGCCCGCGCTTGGTGTTCACCTTCGCGCCGAGTGGCGGTTTTACGGCGCCATTGCAATGCCACCATCCCGCCGCTGGCGGCGGCCTCTACGGCGGCGACCAGCCTTTGCGTGTCGCTCCATTCGGGCGTTATGCCATACAGCCCACGTGGGAATCCAAGCGGTGTTTTCACGATGGCGACCGGTTGATCAGTGGGTGGCCCATGCCGGGCTGGAACGAATTGGCTGCGAGCGGCATCGCTTGCTTGATTGCGGCTTCCACAGCCTGTGGCATGGCCAGTCCCATGGCCAGATGGCAGGCCACGGCGCAGGCCAAGGGCCCATCGGCATCGTGCAGCCGGGCGGCGGGCGTTTGCCATGTCCAGTTGAACGTTTCGTTTTCTTGCCCCTGCAGCAAGTAGGCGTTGTGTCCGGGGCGAATCGGGGTGGCCGAGCTCAACACCCATTTGGCGCCGCATTGCAATAGCGCTTGAGCCGGCGAGGCCGCATCGATACTGGACAAGAGCCCCTCGGTTTGCCATTGAGCCATCAGGTTATGGTCGGCAATGATGATGTCGGTTTGAGGCAGCAATAGTTCCAGCGTTGCGTTGAACACGTCTTCGGAATCGATATCGTCCGGCGCGGCGTCGTCGGGCCAGGCCGTCAAGTGCAAAACCAACGGCACCTGGTTGTAATCGGCGGCGATTTGCGCCAGCGCGCTGACCGATTCCGGTGTGTAAAGAGGGCCTATTTTTATGGCCTGCACGGCCATGTCTTCGAGCAGGCAGCGCGCCTGGTCGTCGATCAGTTCCGGGGCGACAGGCTGGATCTCTTCAATTCCCACCGTGTCCTGGACACGGATGGCTGTCAGGGTGCTTAGCGCGTGGCACCCCAGCATTGCACAAGTAACCGCATCGGCGGGCAGGCTACTGGACCCGCTGGGGTCGAAAGGGCCGAAAATAAGAACTAATGGGGGGCTTGATGCTTGCACAGAATACCGAATCGCAGAAGTAGGCAAGGAACTTTGGTTATGATCAAAGTAATTGCTATTGGGTTTAGTAAGATAGACCCCATTCTAATGGAAGCGCTTGAGAACCGTTGGTTTTTGGGCTTGAAATTCTCAGTGAGTAACAAAACATGCGTACATGGATGTGTTTGATTTGTGGTTGGATATATGATGAGGAAGCCGGCGTGCCCGAAGAAGGGATTGCACCCGGCACGCGATGGGAAGATGTTCCCCCGAACTGGGTTTGCCCCGAGTGCGGGGCTCGCAAGGAAGATTTTGAATTGATTGAAGTTTAGTCCGTCAAACAAAGGCCACAGGAGACGAGTCATGGAATCATCCGCGAGGCAGGCTCATAGCGGCAGTAGCGGTAATTTGGCTCAGCAGTTTCTTGTTGCCATGCCCGGCGTGGTTCAGGGAAATCTGGCCGATACCGTTATTTATGTTTGCGAGCATACCGAACAGGGGGCGCTGGGCCTGGTCATTAATCGGCCTACGGACCTGACCGTGGGCGCTTTGCTCGAACGCATCGATCTCGATTCGTCTTTGGAAATCGGCCCTATCAAAGATACGCCGGTGTTTTTTGGCGGCCCGGTTCAAACCGACCGGGGCTTTGTGCTGCATGTTCCGGTGGGCGAATACGGGTCCAGCATCCGTTTGGGCGAGATGGCCCTGACCACTTCGCGCGACGTATTGCAGGATGTCGCCCAGGGGCATGGCCCGGCGCGTATGCTGATTACGCTGGGGTATGCGGGATGGGGCGCAGGCCAGCTGGAGAGCGAAATGGCGCAAAATGCCTGGCTTAATGTAACAGCCTCGGAAGGGGTTCTGTTCAATACGGCGCCCGAGGATCGTTACGCGGCAGCCCTGCGTCTGCTGGGAATAGACCCGCTGATGCTGGCTGGCGATGTGGGCCATGACTGAGGAAACGCTGCTGGCGTTTGATTACGGTACAAAAAAAATAGGCGTTGCCATCGGCAATACGCTGACGCGACAGGCTCGGCCTCTGGAAATTTTAACGCCCACGACGCGCCAACAACGTTTTTCTGCAATAGGCCGTTTGCTGGCCGAATGGCAGCCGCAGCGGGTCATTGTCGGCCTGCCACTGACGATGGAAGGCGCTGAGCAATATGCATCGCTGCGCTGCCGGCGGTTCGCCCATCAGCTGCATGGCCGTTTCGGGCTAATGGTCGAGCTCGTCGACGAGCGCGGGTCAAGCCTTGAAGCGCAAGATATCCTGGGCAGCAACGCCGCCGATGACGCAGTCGCCGCGGCCGTAATTTTGCAACGTTATTTTGATGTGTTGGGCTAAAGGGGCGTATTGCGTAGGTGGCAGCCACAAGGGCTGCCGCTACATCTGCGTACCGGTGGCTCATGTAGGGGCAGCCCTTGTGGCTGCCATAATCGTTGACAAATCTTGTGGGTGCCATAATCGTTGACAAATCTTGTGGCTGCCATAATTGATAATGAATGAGGCGGTACCCTGCGTGGATGACCGGCACAAGGCCTGTCGCTACAGGCCTGTCGCTACAAAATTATCAACTATTTTCCTATCGAGTTTGCCTTGCTGAAGAGACCAATTTGAGCGTTTTGTTATTTTCCCTGCGGGCGGTTTGCGTGTTTGTCTGGATTATTCTGGGTCTGGTCTCTGTCGTGTGTATTTTTCCGATTGCATCTTTGTCGGTGAGGGCGGCCATGAATCACCGCTGGTCGCAGGCTTTGATGTGGCTTTGCGGGGTTCGTTTGCGGATAGTGGGCGAACCTGTTTTGGCTGGCGCGGCCTTGTGGGTGGCCAACCATGTTTCCTGGATCGATATTTTCGCTCTCAACAGCGTGCGCTCGACGTCGTTTATTGCCAAAAGCGACATCCGGCGATGGCCGCTTATAGGCTGGCTGGTGGCGGGGGCTGGCACCGTGTTCATAGAACGCGGACAGCGTCAGGCGGTCAGACTGGTGGGCGAACAAATGAAGGCCCGTTTCGAACGAGGTGACGTGGTTGGGCTGTTTCCAGAAGGGACAACCTCGCCGGGATTCGATGTAATGCCTTTTCATTCCAGCCTGTTCGATGCGGCGTTGCGCGCCCATGTCGATATCCAGCCGGTCGCGTTAAGGTTCCTGCATCGCGGGCGGCGCAGCGATTATGTGGCGTTCGTGGGCAAGCAGAATCTGATGCAGAACCTGTGGTGTTTGCTGGGCACCACCCAGGTCGTTGTAGAGGCCGAGTTCTTGCCTGCCATGCCCGCAGGACTCTGCCAGCAAATGGGCCGCAGCAAAGTATCCTCGCACGCCCATCATGCAATTCGCGACGCGGTCAAGTTTTCGTAGATGCTGTCATGTAGCGGCACCCCTTGTGGGTGCCATCGGTGATTTAAAAATGCCGCAACGGTTATCAACGATTTGGCAGCCACAAGGGCTGCCATTAGAGACCATTCGAGCAGCGGGGCTAGAAAGTTTTGGTCAGGGTTGGGGCGACGCTATATACCGTAAACGCTACCGGCTGCGAATGCCACCCACGAGGGGTGGCGCTACAGTTTGGCTAGGGTTCTGGTATTGCGCGCAGCCCACTTGCACGACTTTGTGGTCCGACAGGCGCAGGGCGGTGAGCTTGCCGCCCCAGATGCAGCCGGTGTCCAGGCAGATGACATCGGGGCGCAGCAACAGGCCCAGCGTCGACCAGTGGCCGAACACGATCGTGTCGTCGCGAATCGCCCGGTTGGGGACGTCGAACCACGGCATCAATTCGCCGCCTGCGCTGGGCGGGCCCTTTTGAGCAAATTCCATATGGCCACGGCTGTTGCACATGCGCATGCGGGTCAGCGCATTGATGATGACACGCAAGCGCTTGCTCCCGTTATAGGCATCTTTCCAGCGCACAGGCTCGTTGCCGTACATTTTCTGCAGCAGACTTTTCCAGTCGGGCCCGCGCAATGCCGCTTCGACCTCGGCGGCGAGCGCCAGCGTTTTGTTGACACTCCATTTGGGCAGCACGCCCGCATGCACCAATAAATGATGATGCGCATAATGGGCCATTGGCCGGTGGCGCAGCCAGTCGATCAGGTCGGCCGAATCGGGCGCTTCGAGTATGCCATTGAGGGTGTCGGATTTGCCGGGCTTTTTAATGCCTGCCGCCACGGCCAGCAGATGCAGGTCGTGATTGCCCAGAACGGCCACGGCGCGCTCTCCCAGGCCCATGATAAGCCGCAAGGTGCCCAGCGAGTTGGGGCCGCGATTGACCAGGTCGCCCGCAAACCAGAATCGGGCGTCTGGATTGGTCGCGATCTCTGGCTGGGCCAGCAATTCGGCCAGCGGCGAACAACATCCCTGGATGTCGCCGATGATCCAGATATTGGATTTAGTGCTCATACGGCTGGTTTGCTCCACGGCCAGCGCGTTTGGCTGAAATTGCGCACCCGATGCTGGTTTTCCATTAGCAACAGCACACCCAGTGCCAGCCCCAATACGGCTATATTGGGCACCAGGGCAGTGACCCATGGCGGCCATTTGCTTAGCATCCCCAAATTGAGCGCCAACTGGTTAAGCATGAAAAAACCTACGCCCAACAATATGCCCACAAACACTTTGCTGCCGACTCCGCCAAGGCGGGTTTGCATAAAGCCGATGGGTGCGGCAATTGTCATCATTACAAGCAAAGTAAAGGGGTAGGCGATCTTGCGCCACAGCGCCACCACCTGGCGTTCGGTTTGCAGCTTATTGGCATGCAGATACCCGATGTAATCGAGCAGGTCGCGAATCGACATTCGTTCGGGCGTGAGAATGCGGGCGATCAGGCGCTGGGGCGTGAGCGTCGTGGGGATGCTTATCTCGGCCAGCGACCGGACATGAGTTAAGGGCTGGATCGGGACTTGAGCGTTGGCCAGCGCTGCTTTGGAGCTGGTGTTGATCCGGGTTTGGACGACGTCGTCCAAAATGAGCCGGCCGTGGCTGAAATGCCCTTCCTTGGCTTGAGTAAAGGAAGCGAGATCCTGGTCTTTGAGAAAGTCGTACAGGGTGATGCCGGCGACGCCGCCGACAGCATGCAGTTTGGTAATGTTGATGACGCGCGTGCCCCCGCCTGGCGAGGGCTCCTTGAACCAGTACCCGCTATTCAAGCGGCCGCCTTCGGAGCGCCCCAGCAGCATTAAATTGGCTTCGCTGGATTTTATTTCGGCCGCCGGGGTAACCACTTCAGACAATATGAAAGCGCCCACGACCATCGGGATGGTGATGACCCACAGCATGCGTAACAGTTTCAGACCGCTCACCCCCGAGACTCGCAAAATGACCAGCTCGTTGCGTTGCGCCAGCCCCGCCAGCGCCAGCACGGCGCCGATGAGCAAGCCAATGGGCAGCAGATCGTACAGACGCGTAGGTAAGGCCAGGGCCTGCAGATAGAACAGGCTTAGCAAGGTGAATTTGGGGCCGATATTATCCAGGTCGTCGATGAGGGCAAAAAACGTGAACAGCCCCACCAGCGCCACCAGCACCACGGCGGTGGAGCGATAGATTTCGCTGGCTAGGTAACGGCGGGCGGTATTCATCGTGAAAGGTTTTTTGCCTGCAGTAAAAGTGAATGGCGCACTATATGAATGTGGGGCTATAACTGTGGGACGACAGTATAGGCCTGCCGCCATTATAAGGATTGCGGCACGCGTGGACCAAGGCGCTAGGGCACTTCGGGCAGATCGACCCGCCGCATACGGTGTTCGATCGTAGCGGCGCGAGACCTCAGGTAGGCGGTGTCGCGGTGGCTGTCATAGTACGCCGGATTGGGCAGCATGGCGGCCAGGCGGGCCGACTGATAACGGTTCAGTGCGCGCGCGTCGATATGAAAGTAGTGTTGCGCGGCGGCCTGAGCCCCGAATACCTGGCGGCCCCATTGGGCCAGGTTCAGATACAGTTCCAGAATACGCTCCTTGCTCATGACAAATTCGATCATATAGGCCAGCACAAGTTCCTGGCCTTTGCGCAGGTAGGAGCGCGAGCTCGACAGAAACAGGTTTTTTGCCAATTGCTGGGTAATGGTCGACCCGCCGCGGCGCCTGGTTTTGCCCTCTTCGGCCTGGAGCTGGTTGTATTTCCAGGCATTTTTGATGGCGTCCCATTCCACGCCATCGTGGTTGGTGAAGTTGGCGTCTTCGGATGCGATCACCGCGCGCTTGAGCGAGATATTGATGTCTTTATAAGGCACCCACTTGTGCTCTAGCGTGGCAGCCGGATTCGTTGCCTTGAGCTCGGTGAGCGTGGTCCGCATGAACGCACTGTTGCCGGGGTTTTTGAAGTTGAACCAGACAATCATGATGAACAGGCCCAGCTGGTACAGCAGCAAGGCGCCCACGCCCACCAGCAGCGCCACGCGCAGGATTTTTCGACCGCCGGATTTACGCGCTGCCATGCTATTTATGTGTGCTGCAACTGCTGGCGCAGGGCCGCCAGCACGGGTTCGACCTTGGGTTGCACCCGATGCCAGATGGCGAAGCTGGCGGCCGCCTGGCCCACCAACATGCCCAGGCCGTCGGCCAGAACGCTCGCCCCATGGGCGCGGGCCTGCAGCAGGAAAGAGGTGGCCTGGGCGCCGTACATCATGTCGTAGGCCAGCGCGCCCGGCGCATACAGCGTGTCGGGCAGGTTCAGTGTGGCTGTACCCAGGCTGCTGGAGGTGGCGTTGATGACCACATCCCACGGCCCGACGATCGCGTCCAGCGCGCCGGCCGAAAGCCGTTCGGCGCGTCGAGGCGCGACGCGTATGGCCCGCTCGCGCAAGTCGTATGCGCGTTGGGCACTGCGGTTGGCGATGTGCAATTGCGCGCAGCGCGCTTGCAGCAAGGGCAGCAGCACGCCTTTGGCCGCGCCTCCGGCGCCCAGCAACAGCACCTTCCGGCCTGCCAGTGTGACGCCCAGCCGGCGGATGTCGCTCAAGAGCCCGACGCCGTCGGTATTGCAGCCATGCAAGCGGCCATCGTCCATCCACAGCGTATTGACGGCACCTGCCAATTGCGCGCGGCTGCTTAGGTTTTCGGCCGCCAGCGCGCAGGCGGCTTCCTTGAACGGCAGCGTCACGTTCAGGCCGCGGCCGCCTTGATCAAAGAATTGCTTCACGCTATGGGCGAAATTGTCCACAGGAGCCAGAATGCGGTCGTATTGCAGGGCAATGCCGGTCTGCCGCCCAAACTCTTGATGGATGAAGGGCGAGCGGCTGTGCTCGATCGGGTTGCCGATGACGGCATAACGGTTTTCGGGGGCGGTGGAGGTCACGGCGTATCGGTATTTAACTGGTTGTTGATGAAGTGCCAGGTGCGCGTAATGGCTAACACATCGTGCGTTTCAGCCACGGCGGCGGGCAAAGGCGCAAAGGGCGCCGCCAACTGCACGATGCGTTGCGCGGCCAGGTTCAGCACGGCGTGACTGGACGCCCGATTGATTTCAATGCGCAGCAATTGGCCGTCGCGTCCAATATAAACCGTTAGTTGCAGCGTGCCATGAATTTTGCCGCGCGCCTGGGCCGGGTAATGTTCGGTACCCAGCAGTTCGATTTTCTTGCGCCAGGCTTCGACATACTGGGCATAGGCCGAGGCGGCTGTAGATGGGCCCACAAACTGTTGCCGCGGCTGGGCGTTGTAACGCTCGATCCGCTCTTTCAGGGCGCTGATCTGGGCATTCAGAATGAGGCTTTCCTGATTGATGTCGTCCTCGCCCGGGTCGGTTGACTGCTCGAAGAGATCCGGGCTTTTTCGGGCCATCAGGGCTTTTTGCCGGGATTCCAGTTGGGTGTAAAGCTGCTGCTGTTGGGCCTCGAGCTCTGCCTGGCGTTTACGCAAGGCTGCCAGAACCTGCTGTTGGGACGACTCGGCCACGGTGCGGGGCAGCGGCGATGCGGCGTAGCCCGCATTGGCTTGCCCGCCGCCATTGATCTGGTTTTGCGCAAGCAGTTGCGGTTTGGCCGGCGCCGATTCGGTTTGCGCGTTGACCAGCGTGACTTCAAGGGCGCTGGATACAACGGGCGCCCGATGGCTGGACGAAAAATGGATGGCCAGCAACGCCGCATGCACGCACAGCGACAGCACTATCGCGATGCGCAGGTGGTCGCTGCGCGGCGCGGCGGGCGCAGGCAAAGACACCAGAGAAGCAGGGATATCGGTCACTTCTTCATGCCTTGACGGTTGCTGTCCCTTAATTATGCCGCGACTGCGTCCAGGTAGCGACAGTCCAGTTCAAGCGCCAGCTCGTCAAACCCCATGATTTCCAGATTGACGATTTGTCCGCGTTCCAGTTCGGGCAGCGCCGCGACCCTGATAACCAGGGGGGCGCACGACAATCGCACCAGGTCGTCGCGCAGGACGCTGGCCTGCACGGTGTGCAGACCTTGCTGCTGCAGCCAGCGCAGGCACCAGTAGCGTTCCATGGCGTTCTGGAACTCGTTCCAGACGGCGTATTGCGCGTCAAACGCACCAATGATGGCGAACAGGTCTGCGTCTTTGGGTTTGAAGGGGGCAACCAGGCGCGCCGACACGCCGTGCTCGGCCGCCGCCAGAATTTGCCACTGGTTGACCAGGTCGACATAGCGGCGCAAAGGTGAGGTGCACCAGGCGTATTGGGCCACGCCGATGGCCTCGTGCGGCAGGGCCTGGGTGGACATGCGCACGCGGCCCATCTGTTGCGAGCGGTAGATGGCGGGCACGCCGTGCTCGGCCAGCATACCGCCCCATAAATTGTTGGTCAGTATCATGTACTCGGCCACCAGCCTGTCCAAAGGCGCATTGCGGCGCCGCGCGATCAGTTGCACGGGGGTGTCGGGATCGTGCGGCGAGCCTTGCAGCGAAAAGGAATAATCGATGCGATTATTGTTCTCGGGTTTGCCGCGCACCAGATCGCGCTGGGCGCTTAAGCGCTGGGCCAGTTGCCACAGGGGGCGCAGCCAGTGCGCGTAGGGCAGTTCGGCCTGTGGGTCGTTTAAGGCTTCTTCGGTGATGAGGTCGTCGAGCACATCGTGGCGCAGGTTTTCGCGCACCTGTATGCGTTCCAGCCGGGTTTCGGTCGATAGTATCTCGCCCGTGTCCAGCCGCGCGTTCACGTAGAGAGAAAGCGCGGGACGCGGCTCGCCGGCGTTGAGTGAAAACGCTTCGATCAGTTCGTTGGGCAGCATGGGGATCTTTTGCCCCGGGAAATAGACGGTCGACATGCGCGCGCGGGCCAGATTGTCCAGAGTGTTACCGCGCTGCACGGCCAGCCCGGGGGCGGCAATATGGATGCCAACCCGCAGGGTCGTCTCGTCTATGTGTTCGACCGACAGGGCGTCGTCGATTTCCGTGGTGCTGCTGTCGTCGACCGAATAAGCCTCCACCTCTGCCAGAGGCAGATCGGTGCCGAACTGGGGAAGGTCTACCGGAGCGAAACCGCATCCTTTGGGGAAGTGGGCCGATAGAAACCGATGCTGATGCAGAGCCAGCGCATGGGGCCAGGCGCCCAGCTTGAGCAGCAGCCGCTCGGGGCTGGTGTTGAGTTGCGTGACGGCGGCGTCGAACGCTTTCCACTGTAGCGAATTTTTATCCGGGCGGGTCAACAGGGTGTTGGCGACCTCGGCGATGGGCGCGGGCAGCGTGCCGCCTGTCATCTGGGCTATCCATTCTTGCTGTTGATCGAGCTGTTTTTGCTTTTTTTCGATGGCCGCCAGAGCGGCCGCCAGAATCTCGGGCGGCGCGGGCCGGTAGCAGCCCTTGCCGCGCCGGTGAAAGTAAGCGGGGGCGCTGCTCAAGGCAAAAATCAGTGCTGCTTTCTCGACGGCATCCGGGGGATGGCCGAAGTATTCTTCGGCAAACCGCGTGGCTTCAAACTCTTCTTGCGGAGTGCATTCCCACAGAAAATCGATCTCGAACGTGGCGGCCATGGCATGTGCCTCGGCCAGCAGGGCCGCAGGCGCTGGCTGTTCGAACTGAAAGAGCACGGCAGTGGCTTTTATTTTGCTGCGCTTGCCCGATTCGGACTCGACTTGCAGGGTTGCATCGCTTTGCGAAAAAACCTTTTCGGCCTTGAAATTTCCGCTGTCTTCATACAGAACGTACATAATTATCCATTGCTATTGTCGTAGCGGCACCCCTAGTGGGTGCCATTCGTTTTTGTAGCGGCACCCCTAGTGGCTGCCATTCGTTTTTGTAGCGGCAGCCCTTGTGGCTGCCATTCTTTGTCGCCGTAGCGGCAGCCCTTGTGGCTGCCACCGATGTAGCGGTTTCAGGATGAGCCCAGGGCGAAATCCAGCACTTCGGGCAGCCATTTTTCGAAATCGGCCATGCCGTGGTCGCTGCCTTGAATGATATGGCCTTGACTGCCTGTGTACCAGTCGGCCATTTCATGCCAGTCCAGCACTTCGTCGCCGGTGGCGGCCAGCAGGAAGTAGCGTTGCGGATGGGCGGGGCGGCCTACGGCCATCTCCGCCAGCTCATCGACGTAGGAGGGGAGGAAAATAAAGGGTTCGTCTGAATGGTAGAGGGTGTGCTCACCGACCTGGGTTGCCAGATCGCGCGCGGCGTACACCACGGGGTTAAGCAGCACCGCGCGGCATTTCCACTGTTCGGCCAGGCAGGTGGCGTAGTAGCCGCCCAGAGAGGAGCCGATGAGGGTCAGGTCGCGGGCGGCATCCAGGCCTTGCCCGGCTTGCGCTTGCTCGATAATGTGGCGCGCCAGCGCCACGCTGCGCTGGGGGCTGGGCGGCAGCTGCGGGCAGACCCATTGCTGCGCCAGGCCGCGGTCTTGCATGGCCTGCGCCATAAGCTGGGCCTTGACGGACTTGGGTGAAGAACGAAAACCGTGCAGGTAGAGAATCATGGGGGTGCCTCACGCGGGGCCGCTACAGGCGGTCCAGGAGTTTTTGATGGATGCCGCCGAAGCCGCCGTTACTCATGATCAGGATCGTGTCGCCGGCCTGGGCGGCGGCGGCAATGGCGGTGATCATCGCATCCAGGTCGTTGTAGGCCTTGGCCCGTTCGCCCAGGGGAGCGAGTATGTGTTTCGGATCCCAGCCCAAGGCGTGCTTGCCGGAGGTGGCGCCGAAACAGAATACCAGGTCGGCCGCCTGTAGTGCGGCGGGTAGCCTGGCCGCCATGGCGCCCAGTTTCATCGTGTTTGAGCGCGGTTCGAGCACGGCCAGTATCCGCCCGGTTCCGACCTGTTTGCGCAGGCCCTGCAATGTGGTGGCAATGGCCGTGGGATGATGGGCAAAATCGTCGTAGACCGCAATTTGCCGGACCGTGCCGCGCAGCTCCATGCGGCGTTTGACCCCCGCAAAGACGGATAACGCCGCCAGGCCTTTCTGGGCCGGCACGCCGGCATGCTCGGCCGCCGCCAGGGCTGCCAGGGCGTTCAGGCGGTTATGTTCGCCGCTTAGATTCCAGCCGATAGTGCCAATGGCCTGCCCGTTGTGAATTACATCGAAATGGCCGGTTTCGGCGGCGGCTTGCCATGCTCCGTGTCCGCCAAAGCGAACCAGCGGCGTCCAGCATCCGCGGTCCAGCACGCGGTCTATGGCCTGGCAGCCGTCAGGCACGATAATGCGCCCTTGTGCGGGGATGGTGCGCACCAGATGGTGGAATTGAGTTTCTATGGCCTGCAGATCGGGAAAGATGTCGGCGTGGTCGTATTCCAGATTGTTCAAAATGGCGGTGCGAGGCCGGTAATGAACGAATTTGGAGCGTTTGTCGAAAAACGCCGTGTCGTATTCGTCGGCTTCGATGACGAACAGCGATTGCCCTGGCTGATAGCGCGCCGATACTTTAAGGTCGCGGGCAATGCCGCCGACGAGGAAGTTGGGCGCGTGCCCGGCGTATTCCAGGATCCAGGCAAGCATGGCGCTGGTGGTCGTTTTGCCGTGAGTGCCGGCGACGGCCAGGACGTGTTGGCCGCGCAGGATATGTTCACCCAGCCATTGCGGGCCGGACGTATAGGGCAGGCCTTGGTTCAGGATGGCTTCCATTAACGGATTGCCGCGCGTGACGACATTGCCGATAATGAACAGGTCGGGCCGCAATTGAACCTGCTCGGCGTCAAAGCCCTCGATCAGCCTGATGCCTTGTTCTTCAAGCTGGGTGCTCATGGGCGGGTAAACCCCGGCATCGCAGCCGGTGACCGTGTGGCCCGCCGCGCGGGCGATCAGTGCCAGGCCGCCCATGAAGGTGCCGCAAATGCCTAGAATATGTAGGTGCATAAAAAATCTCCAGCCGTCATTGTAAAGGCAGGGCTGCCGCCAGAGCGCTCGCGCGATGCTATGATTAGCTGGCCTGCAATCAATACATTAATGGATCATGATGAAACGGCGAGTTTTTTTACGCCATGCAATGCTATGGGCGGGTGCCGCCTGCAGCGCCATGCCTTATGCGGCGCTGGCCGATAATTTCGGCCCCATTCCCTTGTTCGATCGGACGTTTCCCGACCCCGAAGGCGTGGCGCATCCGATGTCAACATGGCTGGGCAAGCCCCTGATAGTGAATTTCTGGGCGTCCTGGTGCCCGCCGTGCGTGAAAGAGATGCCGGATCTGGACGCCTTGCATAAAAAATACCCCACAGTGCAGTTTTTGGGGGTGGGCGTGGATACGGCCAGCAACATTCGCAATTTCATCCGCAAAACTCCAGTTTCATACCCCTTGCTGGTGGCAGGCCACGACGGCATACAGCTGATGCGCGACTTGGGCAACCAGGTGGGCGGGCTGCCTTTTACGGTGGTTTTCAATGCTAAAGGGCAGGAAATCAATCGCGTTCTGGGGCAGATCAAACCCGCAGAATTCGAACCGATTGTCCGCAGCTTGTCCAGCTAGTATTGCCCTGGCCTGGCGGGCCGCGATTTTGTAAATCATGGGCGTTTAATGGACAAATAGCGGTTTTTAGCGTAAAAAGCGTTCTATCGAATTGAGAACTCCAAGCTATGACGCAACAAATCCTGGTTTTGCACGGCCCTAACCTCAACCTGCTCGGCACGCGCGAGCCCGAGGTCTATGGCCGGCAAACGCTGGATGATATCAACGCGCATCTGCTGCAAATCGCCGGGCAGGCGGGGGCGGCGTGCAGCGTGTTTCAAAGCAATCACGAGGGCGAACTGGTCGATCGCATTCAAGCGGCTGGCCGCGACAAGATTGATTTCATCATTATCAATGCAGCGGCGTACACTCACACCAGTGTTGCCTTGCGGGATGCCTTGGCGGCTGTGGCGATACCCTTTGTTGAAGTGCATTTGTCCAATGTCTATAAGCGCGAATCGTTTCGCCATCATTCCTATTTGTCCGATACGGCGCAGGCGGTGGTAGCGGGGTTGGGCGCGTTTGGCTACGAGGCGGCATTGCGATACGCCCTAAGCAACTAAGGGCTGTCAGGCGCGGCCGGCCTGTTTTTTTTACTTATTTAACGTTTGCTTTCGCAGATTTATTGCGTGAAGCCATGTCATGGGAAGTTTGTATGGACCTGAGAAAACTGAAAACCCTGATCGACCTGGTGGCCGAATCAGGCATCGCCGAACTGGAAATCACCGAGGGCGAGGGCAAGGTCAGAATCGTTAAATTTTCGCAAACATTGCAACCGGTGCCCATGAGCTATGCGGCGCCGGTTGCGGCAGCTGCACCTGCGGCTGCCGCGCCGGTGGCCCAGGCGCCGGCCGCGCCTGTCGGGCATCAGGTCAAGGCGCCGATGGTGGGGACGTTTTATCGCTCTCCTACCCCCGGCGCATCGCCCTTTATTGAATTGGGGCAGAGCGTCAAAGAAGGCGAGCCTCTGTGCATTATCGAAGCCATGAAGCTTCTGAACGAGATCGAGGCCGACAAATCGGGCGTCATTACCGAAATTCTGGTCGAAAACGGTGAACCCGTTGAATATGGTCAACCCCTGTTTGTAATTGGCTGAACCGATGTTTGAGAAAATTCTTATTGCCAATCGCGGCGAAATTGCTTTGCGCATACAGCGTGCCTGCCGCGAGCTGGGTGTTAAAACGGTGGTGGTGCATTCCGAGGCCGATCGCGATGCGATGTATGTGCACCTGGCCGACGAATCGGTGTGCATAGGGCCGCCGGCCGCTCGCGATAGCTATCTGAATATGCCGGCCCTTATCTCTGCGGCCGAAGTCACCGACGCCGAAGCGATTCATCCGGGTTATGGGTTTTTGGCCGAAAATGCCGATTTCGCCGATCGGGTTGAAAAAAGCGGTTTTGTTTTTATTGGCCCCAGCCCTGCGTCGATCCGCCTCATGGGCGACAAGGTCAGCGCCAAACATGCCATGATCGAGGCCGGTGTACCGGTCGTGCCCGGGTCGCCCGGCGCCTTGCCCGACGATCCAGAGGAAATTTTGCGCATCGGGCGCGAGGTGGGATACCCGGTCATCATCAAGGCATCGGGAGGAGGAGGCGGGCGTGGCATGCGGGTGGTGTACACCGAAGCAGCCTTGCTCAACGCTGTGACCATGACGCGTGCCGAGGCGGGCGCCGCGTTCAATAATCCGGAAGTCTATATGGAGAAGTTCCTCGAGAACCCGCGCCATATTGAAATCCAGGTATTGGCCGATGGCGGGCGCAATTCAATCTGGCTGGGCGAGCGCGATTGCTCCATGCAGCGACGCCACCAGAAGGTTATTGAAGAAGCGCCTGCGCCGGGTATTGCGCGGCGGCTTATCGAGCGGATTGGCGAACGTTGCGCCGAGGCCTGCCGCAAGATTGGCTATCGCAGCGCAGGGACGTTCGAATTTCTGTTCGAGAATGACGAGTTCTATTTCATTGAAATGAACACCCGGATCCAGGTCGAGCACACCGTTACTGAAATGATCACCGGTATCGATCTGGTGCAGCAGCAGATCCGGATCGCCGCCGGCGAAAAATTCCTTTTGCGCCAGCGCGATATTCAGATTAGAGGGCATGCGATCGAATGCCGCATCAACGCGGAAGATCCGTTCAAATTCACCCCCAGTCCGGGGCGCATTACCAATTGGCATGTGCCGGGTGGCCCGGGCGTACGCATGGACTCCCACGTGTTCACCGATTACGTCGTGCCGCCCAATTACGATTCGATGATCGCCAAGTTGATTACCTATGGCGATACGCGCGAGCAGGCCATTGCGCGAATGGAAATTGCCCTGTCGGAGATGGTGGTGGAAGGCATACGCACCAATATCCCGCTGCATCGCGAGTTGATGCAGGACGCGCATTTTCGCAAAGGTGGCACGAGCATTCATTTCCTTGAGCATAAGCTCGCGCAGCGTCCCTAGCCCTTTGCCCGCGGTCTTGGGCGCTGCGTAGTCGAACCGGGCGGATGCCCGGTTTCTTACCGGAATTATTATGCGTGAACTCGTCCTAAGCTGCCAGGAAGACCAGGCCGAGGCGCTGTCGGACGCCTTGCTCGAAGCCGGTGTCCTGTCGGTTTCGGTGGAAGACGCCGATAGCGATACCGCTGCCGAGCAGCCCTTGTTTGGCGAGCCGGGCCTGGAGCCCAAGATTCAGGCCTGGCAGCGCAATCGCGTTGTTGCCTTATTGCCCGATGGTGCCGATCCGCGGCAAATTCTGGAGCAGGCCGCAGCGGCGTCAAGCCGTCCGATAGAGCCCGACTGGTTGTTGCGTGAAGTGCCCGATGCCGATTGGGTGCGGCTCACCCAGGCGCAGTTCGGGCCGATTAAAATTGGCGAACGTATCTGGATTGTGCCCAGCTGGCATCGCGATGACCCCGCTGTGCCGCCGTCGGGCTCGCGGGTCGCCGCAGGCGACGGGCCGATTCATATCGAGCTCGATCCCGGGCTGGCGTTTGGCACGGGCAGCCATCCCACGACGCATCTGTGTCTGGAGTGGCTGACCGACCATGTGCAAGGCGGTGAAACCTTGCTCGATTACGGTTGCGGCTCGGGCATTTTGGCGATTGCCGCCCGGCTGCTGGGGGCGGGCCGTTGCTGGGCGGTTGATATCGACGAGCAGGCAGTGGACTCCACCCGCTACAATGCGGGAGTCAATCAGGTTGTGCTTGAGGCCATGTTGCCCGACGCGCTGGCCTCTGGGCAGACGGAATTGGTGGTGGCGAATATATTGTCCAATCCCTTGAAGGTACTGGCGCCCATGTTGTCCAACAGGGTGGCGCCAGGCGGTCGGCTGGCTTTGTCGGGCGTTCTGGAAAGGCAGGCCGATGAGGTGGCCCGGGCGTATGCGCCGTGGCTGGACCTGCGTGTATGGCGTGCGCGCGATGGGTGGGTGTGTTTGCACGGACGCCGCAATTAGCGAATGATGTCTGTTTATGGATCTAAGTACGCAATGCCCTCGATGCGGCACAGTATTCTCGGCTAGCCTTGAGCAGTTGCAGCTGCGAAAAGGCTATATCCGCTGTACTAGCTGCGCGTATATTTTCGATGGCTACGAATCGGCGGTGCCGGGCGATGCGCCTGCGGCCCTCACGCCGCCTGCCGCGCCGGCTGCCCCATTTGTATCGGGCGCCCGGCCCAGCGTTGTGCGCCAGCGTTCGTTGGCCGATCGTCGTGGTGCCGTCCCGACCGTGCTGGACACGGAAGATGCACGCTCGTCGGTGACGCCCGCTTTCACGATCTCGTCGGTTCATCCCGCCGCACTCAGCGCCCGCGCCGAACCCGTTGTGGAGGTGTCTGAACGCATGGGCGCGGTGCGGGAATCGCGAGGCGCTCCAGAGTCATTTTATATTGATGACGCCGATCGCTCTGCCGAAGCATCCTCTATTTATGTCGACCCGATTGCCGAAGGGCAAGAACACGCCTCACCTCGCTTGCCGGACTTTCTGGATAGCCGCTATGAGCGCCGTGCAGGCTTTGCCAGAGTTTTCTGGGGCGGCTTATCGCTGATCGGCCTGGTGCTTTTGGCCCTGCAACTGGTCTATGTCTATAGAGCGCAGATTGCCTCTCAAGCGCCTGTTTTCCGTCCTATCCTCACCGAGGCGTGTGGGCCGCTTAAATGCAAGGTGGCTTATCCGCGGCACCTTCTGCGTATTGCCATCATGAATTCATCGTTGCGCACCGTGGCCGGTAGCGCCGGCACCGACCCGAATGTCAGCCATATGATGCTGCAGGTCACCTTGCGCAATACTTACCAGAAGCCGCAGGAATGGCCCACGTTGACGCTGGATTTGACGAATTTTTCGGGCGCCCTCGTGGCACGGAAAAACATTTCCCCGCAAGAATATCTGACGCCCAAAGCCTTGCAGGGGCCGTTTGCCGCAGGCAGCGAAATTGCGGTGAGCGTTCCGGTGACCGTGGCCGGATTCAAAGTTAATGGTTTTCAACTGGGTAAATTTTTTCCTTAAAGGATTGGAATGTCTGCAACGGTTTTAGTGTGTGGTTCGGTTGCCTTCGATACGATTGCCGTGTTCGAAGGGCGTTTTAAAGAGCATATTCTGGCCGATAACATACAGTCGCTGAGCGTCTCTTTCTTTGTTCCAACGATGCGCAAGGAATACGGCGGCTGCGCCGGAAACATCGCCTACAACCTGCATTTGCTGGGAGGCCATCCCGTGCCTGTGGGCACCGTGGGCGGCGACGCGCTCGATTATCTGTCGCATATGAAGAACCTGGGCATAGATACAAGCCGCATCCGCGTGATCGCCGACATGTTTACGCCGCAGTGTTTCATTACGACCGATCTGGATAATAATCAGATCGCGTCGTTTCATCCCGGCGCCATGACCCGTTCGGCGGAGAACGATCTGACAGGCGTGCCCGCCGCATGGGGCATTGTTGCACCCGATGCCAAGGAGGGCATGTTTGCGCATGCCCGGCGGTTGCATGCGGGCGGCATCCCTTTTGTTTTCGATTTGGGGCAGGCCATGCCTTTGTTTTCAGGCGCCGATATCAATGAAATGCTGAACCTCGCGCAAATTCTGACGGCCAATGATTACGAGGCTGGCATTGTCGAGCAACGAACCGGGCGCAGCATGCCAGAGATTGCACAGTCCTTGCAGGCGGTTATCGTGACGCGCGGCGCACAGGGCGCCACCTTGTACACCCAGGGCCGCGAAACGAAGATAGAGCCGGTGAAGGTGCAGACCATTGTTGACCCCACCGGTTGCGGCGACGCGCATCGCGCGGGCCTGCTTTACGGTTTGACGCAAGAGTGGGACCTGGCTGACGCCTGCCGCCTGGGCAATGTGATGGGTGCGTTCAAGATAGCGTCGCGCGGGCCGCAAAACCATCGCCCCAGCCGCAGCGAAATCAGCGGCTGTTTGGAGCAGCATTATGGCTTGACTCTGCTGGCTCAAGCCGTGTAACGTGATTGTCCATAGCGCTTCGAGCGTCGGAGCCGTGCCGCCCGCTGATAGCGGTTTCCAGGGAGTTTGTTTCATGAATTCAATTTGTTCGTTGTTGCCTCGTCCTCGTCCTCGTGCGCGTAGCTATCGCCTGCTTTGCGCGGCGGCCCTTGTGGGGTCGCTCACGTTGCTGGCGGGTTGCGCCAATGACAATGCTTCCAGCTCGGTCTATAGCTATGGCCAGGCGCAGCGCGAACAGATCGTGCGCACCGGCACGGTGGAATCGTTGCGGCCCGTTGTCATCCAGCAAGGACAGAGCTCGGGGGTAGGTGCGCTGGCCGGGGGTGCCTTGGGTGGCATCGCCGGTAGCTCCATCGGCCAAGGCCGGGGCAGCTTGCTGGGCGCCGTGGGTGGAGCCCTGGTGGGCGGCCTGATCGGCAACGCGGTCGAGAATCAGGCGGGTAAGACGCAAGGCGTTGAAATTACGGTGCGCCTGGATAACGGCGAAACCCGGGTCGTGGCGCAAGCGGCCGACACCCCCTTGTCAGTCGGCCAGCGCGTGCGCATGATCAGCGGCAACGGCCCTACGCGCGTCGTGCCCATGTAATGTAGCGGCCCGTAGCGGCACCCCTCGTGGGTGCCATCTAACAATCAAACATTACCCCGCCTAAAGGCCAAACATACCCGCCTAAACACCAAACAGGGAAAAGGCCAGGTGCTCGAGCACCATCATGCCGACCTGCGCTAAAACCAGCAGAACGAGGGGAGAGAAATCCAGCCCGCCCATATTGGGCATTGCGCGCCGTATCGGATCGAGCAAAGGGGCGGTGAGCGTATGCAGCACAGGCATGACGGGCGCGAGCGGATTCACCCACGACAAAATGGCTTGTATCAATGTAAGCCACAGCACCAGATTCAAGGCCCATTTAAGTATCGTAATCAAGCTGGCCAACAAGGCGGGCAGCAGGCTGCTGGTTGGGGGCAAGCTGCTTGTCAGCACGACCCAGGTTAGCAGCAACAGCAAAAATGCCGTTAACCAGCATGCCAGTAAACTGGGCCAGTCGAGGCGACCGCCGGGGCTGACGACTTTACGAATGGGAACCACCAGCCAGTCGGTCAGCCGCAGCACGGCCTGCGAGTATGGATTGAATGGGTGGAGCCGTATGGCGTACATCCAGGCGCGGACGACCAGCGCGATGCCAAACAGGCTGAATGCAATATTGATAATAAAGTGCAGGCTGTCGCTGAACATGGTGGACTTGCCTCGGATTTTTCGAAGCCACATTGTCGCATGACTCAAAACCTTGTGCGCATAAAAAACTGCCCGATGTGTCATCGGGCAGTTCAGGTGGCCGGGGTTGTGTTACGGCTTGTGTTGCAGGCCTCCGGCCTTTTTTCAGCTCGAAGCTGTTTGTACCGTTTACCTTACGGGCGGGTGCCGGTAGGGAAGGGCCAAGCAGCAACAGGATTGACAGCTTTTTTAACAGCGGGGGCAGCAGTTGTTGCTTTGCTGACCTTGGCGGCTGCTTTTACGCTAGGCTTTTTTGCAGCGGCCTTTTTGGCAGGCGCTTTTTTAGCGGCTGCTTTCTTGGCGGCGGGCTTTTTGGCGGCAGCTTTTTTGGCAGCGGGCTTTTTGGCGGCGGCTTTTTTAGCTGGCGCTTTTTTAGCAGCGGCTTTTTTGGCGGCCGGTTTCTTAGCGGCTACTTTCTTGGCAGGCGCTTTTTTAGCAGCGGCTTTTTTGGCCGGTGCTTTTTTGGCGGCTACTTTTTTCGCGGCTACTTTCTTGACCGCTACTTTTTTGGCCGGAGCTTTTTTAGCAGCTGCTTTTTTTACAGCTACTTTCTTCGCGGGTGCTGCTTTTTTGGCGGCCGGTTTTTTCGCGGCCTTTTTGGCTGTTGCCATAATAAAACTCCTTGAGATCGTGTCGTTTAGAACATCCACCCATTTGATATGGCCCCCACGAAAAGGTGCGACCCATCTCAAATGGTGCAAGCGTACAAAGTACTTTGTACTTCGTACGCCTAGAGTCTAACGTAAGCAGTCACTCAACTCCAAGCTTTATTCCCAGCTTAATGCTCCGCCGGTCTGATATTCGATCACTCGAGTCTCGAAAAAGTTGCGTTCTTTCTTCAGATCGATCATCTCGGCCATCCATGGAAATGGATTTTCTTCTTGCGCGAAGAGAGGTTCGAGACCGATTTGCTGGCATCGGCGATTGGAGATAAATCGCAAATATGATTTGAACATTGATGCATTCAAACCGAGCACGCCGCGCGGCATGGTGTCCTCAGCGTAAGCATATTCAAGGTCTACAGCCCGACTGAACAAAACGCGGATCTCTTCGCGGAACTCGTTTGTCCATAAATGCGGGTTCTCGTGTTTGATCGTGTTGATCAGATCGATGCCGAAATTGCAATGCATGGATTCGTCGCGCAAGATGTACATGTACTGCTCGGCGGCGCCCGTCATTTTATTTTGGCGACCCAACGCAAGTATTTGCGTAAAACCAACATAAAAGAACAAACCTTCCATCAGGCACGCAAAAACAATAAGCGATTTAAGCAGCGTTTGATCGGCTTCGGGTGTGCCTGTTTTGAAATTCGGATCGGCAATAGCGTTGATAAAGGGGATCAGAAATTCGTCTTTGGCGCGAATCGACGGGACCTCGTTGTAGGCGTTGAAAATTTCCGATTCGTCCAGATCCAGGCTTTCGACGATGTACTGATAAGCATGTGTGTGAATCGCTTCTTCGAAGGCCTGACGCAATAAAAATTGGCGGCATTCGGGCGCGGTGATGTGCCGGTAAGTGCCCAGCACAATGTTGTTGGCGGCCAGCGAGTCGGCGGTGACGAAGAAGCCCAGGTTGCGTTTGACGATGCGGCGCTCGTCTTCGGTCAGGCCGTTGGGGTTTTTCCAAAGGGAGATGTCGCGCGACATATTGATTTCGGACGGCATCCAGTGATTGGCGCAGGTCGCCAGGTATTTATCCCAGGCCCATTTGTATTTGAACGGGACCAGCTGATTGACGTCGGTCTTGCCGTTGATGATGCGCTTGTCGGCCGCGCGCACACGTCCGGCGCTTTCGCTTGGTGTGGCGGCCGCCGCCGGCGTAGGGATGGCCGTGTCGGCGCTGCCTGTGGAGGGCGTCGCGCGGTGTGTGGAGGGGGCAGGTGCTGCCCCTGCGGCGGGGGACGCAGAGGGTATAGAAGGTTCTTCCCAGTTCAACATAATAATGATCCTGTTCGTTTATTGGCAGACTTCGCATTCTTCGAAGCCTGCATCGCCCGGACGCATGGTGCACGCGGCGCCCATGACCTCGGCTTCGGGTAGCCCGCCGGCCTGGCTGGACTGTTGCGAGCCGCCGCTGGAAACGGCGTTCAGTTCGCCGCCGCGCCCAGTGGATTTTTCTGCGTTGGTGGCGCTGCTCGAGCGCAGGTAGTAGGTGGTTTTAAGCCCGCGTACCCAGGCAAGCTTGTAGGTATCGTCGAGCTTTTTGCCCGACACGCCATTCATGAAGATGTTGAGCGACTGCGCCTGGTCGATCCATTTTTGACGGCGCGCGGCGCATTCGATGATCCAGCTTGGATGGACTTCGAATGCGGTGGCATAGAGCTCGCGCAGATCGCCCGGGATGCGGTCGATGCGCGCCAGGCTGCCGTCGAAGTATTTCAGGTCGGCCACCATGACTTCGTCCCACAGCTTGCGTTCTTTCAGGTCGCGCACCAGATAGTCGTTGACGACGGTGAATTCGCCCGACAGGTTGGACTTGACGTACAGGTTGCGGTAGTTGGGTTCGATGCAAGGCGATACGCCGATGATATTGGCGATGGTGGCCGTGGGCGCAATGGCCACGCAGTTCGAGTTGCGCATGCCGTATTGGTGGATGTGGCTGCGCAGCGACTCCCAGTCCAGCGTGCTGCTGTCGTCGATTTCGACGTAGCCGCCGCGCTCTTCGCGCAGCATCGCAAGCGTGTCTTGCGGGAAAATGCCGCGATCCCACAGCGAGCCCTTGAAGCTGGAATAGTGGCCGCGTTCGGCTGCCAGTTTGCTCGACGCCCAATAGGCGTAATAGCAGACCGCTTCGGTTGACCGGTCGGAGAATTCGACCGCGCCGTTAGACGCAAAGGGCACGCGCATCTGGTGCAGGCAGTCTTGAAAGCCCATGATCCCTAAGCCAACCGGGCGATGGCGAACATTGGAATTGCGTGCCTTGGGTACGGCGTAATAGTTGATGTCGATCACGTTGTCGAGCATGCGCATGGCAATGTTGATGGTGCGCTGGAGCTTGTCGTGGTCGAGCGAATACTGGCCGTCGGCATCTTGTTTGAGATGAGCCGAAAGGTTGACCGAGCCCAGATTGCACACGGCCACTTCGGTGTCGCTGGTGTTGAGCGTGATTTCAGTGCACAAGTTCGAGCTATGCACGACGCCCACGTGTTGCTGGGGTGAACGGATGTTGCAGGGATCTTTGAAGGTGATCCAGGGATGGCCGGTTTCGAACAGCATCGAGAGCATCTTGCGCCAGAGCGCCATGGCTGGGAGCTTCTTGTACAGCGGCAATTCGCCGCGCTCAACCTTGGCTTCGTAGCCAATATAAGCTTCTTCGAAGGCTCGGCCGTATTTGTCGTGCAGATCGGGCGTGTCGGAGGGTGAGAACAAGGTCCAGTCGCCGTTTTCCATGACGCGCTTCATGAACAGATCGGGCACCCAATTGGCCGTATTCATGTCGTGGGTGCGGCGCCGTTCGTCGCCCGTGTTCTTGCGCAGCTCGAGGAACTCTTCGATGTCGAGGTGCCAGGTTTCCAGATAGGTGCAGACGGCGCCCTTGCGCTTGCCGCCCTGGTTGACGGCTACCGCCGTGTCGTTGACGACTTTCAGGAAAGGCACGACACCCTGGCTTTCGCCGTTGGTGCCTTTGATGTGGCTGCGCAGCGCCCGCACCGGCGTCCAGTCGTTGCCCAGGCCACCGGCGTATTTCGCCAGCAGCGCATTTTCTTTGATGGCGTCGTAGATGCCGACCAGGTCGTCGGAGACGGTGGTGAGGTAGCACGACGACAGTTGCGAGTGCAGGGTGCCGGAATTAAACAGTGTTGGGGTGGAGCTCATGAAATCGAACGACGACAGGACCTCGTAGAATTCGATGGCCCGGGCTTCGCGGTTGATTTCATTAAGCGCCAGGCCCATGGCCACGCGCATGAAGAATATTTGGGGCAGCTCGATGCGGCGCCCATGCACATGCAGGAAATAGCGGTCGTAAAGTGTTTGCAGGCCCAGGTAATTGAACTGCTGGTCGCGCTCGGCTTTCAGGGCGCGGCCCAGTTGGGGCAGGTCGAATTGGCCCAGTTTGCTGTCGAGCAGGCCATTGTCGATGCCGACTTTGATGAATTTGGGAAGGTATTCGGCATAGCGGGTGGCCATGTCGGCTTGCGAGGCTTCTTCGCCCAACACTTCCTTGCGGATGGTGTGCAAGAGCAGGCCGGCGGTAACCTGGCTGTAGGCCGGGTCGGTTTCGACCAGCGCGCGCGCCGAGAGAATGGCGGACTTGTAGACTTCGTCGACTGGAATGCCGTCGTAAAGATTTTTGACCGTTTCTTTAAGGATAGCGTCGGTGTCGATCAGGTGGGACAGGTTACGGCCGGCTTCGGCGATGATCTCGCGCAGCTTTGCTAGATCCAGAGGGCGTTTTACGCCGTTATCGGTGACGTTCAAGACGCTGGGTTCGGCCGGAGCCTGAGCTTGCCCGGTCCGGGCGCGTTCCTGCGAACGCTTTTCGCGGTACAGCACATAACTGCGGGCTACGTCGTGTTCGCCCGAGCGCATGAGCGCCAGTTCGACCTGATCCTGGATCTCTTCTATATGGAAGGTGCCGCCGCTGGGGCGGTTGCGCACCAGCGCACCCACCACCTGTGCCGTCAGGTTTTCAACGAGCTCGCGCACACGTGCCGATGCGGCACCTTGGCCGCCGTTGACCGCCAGGAAGGCCTTGGTCATGGCAATGGCGATTTTTCCGGGCTCGAAGCCGACGACCGCGCCGTTGCGGCGGATGATATGGAAGCTATGCCATTGATCGGTGCTGGAGGCATCTGAAGCGGTTTGGGTCGAGACGGCGGTGTGGGTGGCGTCCGGCCGCTGCTCGGTGGTTTGTGTAGTTTGCATGAATGCTCCTGGGAGAAGACGGCATGCCCTGCGCGGCATGCCCGGGATTTTTGTTTTCTGATCTGTTTTGAGTGACAATAGCGGCATAAAAGAGACCGCTTTAGTGGTTTTTCGGTGAAGTAAGCGTTTTTATTAAAACCACTATATATTGTGGTTGAGCCGCTTGTCTAGCACTAATTGTAGTGATTGATTCGGCTCTAGGCAAGTGAAAACAGGGCTTGATTTATTTTAATTTATGGTGCGCCAAAAAGGGTCGACCGAGGTTGTAGCGGCACCCCTTCGCGACTCTGTAGCGGCAGCCCTTGTGGCTGCCACAGCCCTTTTCCCCGACATTGCTATAGGCAAAACGGCGACGGGGGTTCAGGCGGGCCGGCTCACCTCGTCCGGTCCTGGCGTTGCCAGGACTGCCTGCGTCAAGCCCCTGGATTGGGGCGGGGCGCAAACTCACAACATGACCCGTCCACTGGACGGGTCAAAACGCGTTGTTCGAACAGTGCGCCCCTTGCCTCCCCAATCCAGGGGCTTGATGCAGCGGACTCAAGTTCGCCGGCCCGCCTGAACCCCCGTCGCCTTACCGTAGGGCGTGGCATGTGCGTATACCCGCGGCCCGTCACTGAACGGACTTGGCCACGGAAACATCTACGAATTTGCTGAAATCTTTGCCTACAGAGTCAATTCGACCATTATTTTTCAGAAAGACTGCTGTCTTCCTCAGGGCATCGGCAGCATGCTTACTAAGCCAATCCACTTGTTCTGAAGCCGTCAAAAAAGTAAAACCTTCCAGGCTCTCCGGAACTTGCGTTGCCTTCGCTCCGGTACGCTGAGCGATTCGTTTGACTGGGGCGGAATCCGCTGTCCATTTTGATTTATTGTCCAAGTAAGCGGCATTCGCTTGGTTCATTGCCTTCGCAAATGCAGCCAGACTCTTGGCGTGTTTGGCCGCAAACTCTGAATTCACCACCCAGCCATTGAATGTTGGATAGCCCCATTTTGCCACTTGGCCGGCCGATACCAGACGCTTGCCGTTTTTCAGCAACTCGCTTTGAATCGGGTTCCAGACAAATGCCGCGTCAATATCCTTTCGTACCCACGCTGCATTGATTTGCTGTGGCGACATCCCCAAGATACGAACCTCTTTTTCGCTGATGCCCCAGTGCTTTAGCGCCCCCGTCAAGGAAAGCTGGGAGGTTGATCCGATTGGTACACCGATGACCTTGCCTTTGAGGTCTGCTGGCTTGTCTATGCCCGTTCCGTTGCGAACAATCAGTGACTCCGATGTTCCGATCAGAAACGATACCAAAAACAATTTTAAATTTTCCCCCCGACTGGTGGCGATCGCCAGAGGTGAAGATCCTAACTCTGAAATCTGCACATCCCCTGACGCCATGGCTGCAATCACGCCGGCCCCTGATTCAAACTTGCGCCACTCGATATCCCATCCCGTTGCCTTGGCAAATTTGCCTTGTGCGATAGCGGCCTGAGCTGGAGTGGGGTCGCCAAAGGTTCCAATTATTAGCTTCTCAGCATAAGCCGAGGTGCTGATCCCGGCCATCAAACCCAATACAGTAATGATTTTTATAAGTGTGTTCATTGTTGTCTCCTGGCAATGTCATGTCATAAATTATGTAAGGTCTCAAAACCACTACGGATAATTCTTCCAAGCAGGTGGCAGTCCACTACGGAAAAGGTAAGGGGGATACGCATGTCAAATAAGCCGCGTAGTACGCGATCTGTATGGGGCAGGGCTTGGGTACTCAAATAGCGCCAACTTGTGTAGTGGCTGGTGTAGCCACGAGGCTCATCTGCACCAAACCACTTAAGCTCGACCCCTTGTTGCTTGCAGATGGACAGAAACTTATCCGCTTGCTGCGAACTGATATCGGGCACAAGAAACTGTATGGAGCTTCCGACGTATTGCTCTTCGGGCGGCCTGGAAGGAACCCTCAACCCAGGTATGCCAGTCAGCTCTGCTTCCAGGACGTTATAGCGGACGTTCCATTGTTGGACTCGATCATCCAGCAGCGCCAACTGAGGTATCAATATAGATGCACGAAGGTTATCCATGCGGCCCGAACAGTTTGGTGTGGTCAGCCGCGTGTCTGCATAGGCTTCGGATTTCGGCCCCCTCGTATGATGTTCATAAAACATATAAGAGCCTGACAATATTATTGCGCGCGCCATCAGGGCGGGATCATTACTGGTAAGGAACCCTCCCTCGCCCGAATTGATATGTTTATATGTTTGGGTGCTAAAACAGGCTGCGATGCCGAATGTGCCGCTGGGGCGGTTGTTCCAGGAAGCTCCCATCGTATGCGCACAGTCTTCAATGAGAACGGCGCCATGCCGGCTGAGAACTTCAGACAGCCTGTCCATATCGACAATGTGGCCTCGCATATGAGAAATGAGTAATAGCCGTGCGCAGGTCGCGACTAGCTTTCGGTCTAGATCATCCAGATCTAATACGAGTTGGTCTGTAGTCTCTATTAAAACCGCGTTCCCACCCGCTGCCTGTATGGCACCGGGGACAGGTGAAAGCGTTAATGCGTTGGTGAGCACCGGCTCGCCCGGCTTAAGTCCAAACGCCCGCAATGCCGTCGCCATCGCGTAACCACCTGAAGCGCACGCCAGGCAGTAATCCACGCCAAGATAACCGGCAAAATTCTCTTCCAGGGTCGTTACTTCAGACGTTTCACCTTGATTCACGTTATAGCGATGGAGCCGTCCGCTTCGCATGACTTCAATTGCACGATTGATTCCCGACTCTGGGATCGGCTCTTGCTGTGTAAAGGATTTATGAAATTTTTCCATGGCAACCCCGTCATTTCAGAGATAACGCTTTTGCCTGTAAACCTCGAAATCCCAGTGCATGTCAGGGTAATATTTTCGCAAACGCCAATCGCACGCCCGAGCGTGGCCCTCCATGCCTTCCGCTCGTGACAGACGCGAACCCACCGCGCTGAACTCTTTATTGGCTTCGACCGATAATTCCTGGTAAGTCAATATCTTGAGGAACTTCTGCACATTCAAGCCCCCGCTATATCGTCCGGCACCGCTGGTTGGCAGAATATGATTTGTGCCAGAACATTTGTCTCCGTGGCTGACCGTACTTCCTTCGCCCAGGAACAAAGAACCATAGTTATGCAAATTTTCCTTCCACCACGGCAGATCGCTGGCAAGAACCTGCACATGCTCGGGAGAATACTGGTCGCTAACTTCGGCCATTTCTTGGCGCGATTCACACAAAACGATGACGCCATGGTTATGCCATGCCGCGTTCACGACATCGGCATTGGGCATATCGGCGGCAACCTTGGGCATTAGCCCGGCAACAGCTTGGCCTACAGATTCAGAAGTAGTAAAGAGCCAAACGGGAGAGTTCGTTCCGTGCTCGGCTTGAGAGACCAGATCGACGGCGATGGTCATAGGATCAGCGCTTTCGTCAGCAATGACCGCCGACTCTGTGGGGCCCGCGAACACGTCAATGCCGACTTTGCCAAATAAGATGCGCTTGGCTTCCGCGACATAAGCATTGCCGGGGCCAACAATAATATCGGCCTGAGGGCAATCGAATAAGCCATACGCCATGGTCGCAACCGCTTGTACACCTCCCATCTGAAGGATGATATCGGCACCGGAAATATCCATAGCGTAAGCGGCGGCAGGGCTTATGCTTTGGCCACGGGGAGGCGAACTTGCCACGATACCTTGTACACCCGCAGTTTTGGCCGTCGCAACACTCATGATGGCCGAGGCAACGTGGGCGTAACGCCCGCCCGGGACATAACATCCCGCCGCAGATACTGGAACCACGCGCTGGCCTAGTCGAACGCCTGGTTCGGTTTCCATTTCGAATCCAGTCAGGCTTTCGCGTTGGGCACAGGCGAACCTGACAACCTGTTTGTGAGCAAAGCGAATATCTTGCCGTAACTGCTCAGAAACCTGCGTCGTAAGCTCACTGCGTTTGGACGGCGAAAGGACAAACTCACCTTCCCAACCGTCCAATTGGCGTGCATAATCAATTACAGCTTGTTCCCGGCGCTTTTCTATGTCGGACAACATCTTTTCGACTTGCTGGCGAATTGATCGATTCTCGGCTTCCACTTCCTGGCTGGCAGCTGCCTTGATATATCGCACTTTCGTCTCCCACTTACTTGATAAGCAAAATAATACGTGAGTGTGGATATTTCCCGTCATACCAGATACGATCAACTAATAAGGCCAGAAACTTCCCCTCCTCTAAGACGTGTTCATTAAAGTAGAGATGAAACAGCCCACTCGCAGCAACGATCCAATGTGGTCGGAACTCTTTGCGCGATTCAAGGCGCAATCCAGCACATTGCAAGGGCAGGTGCGCGACATGCTTATGCACGCTGTAATGGAAGGTTTTATTCTGCCTGGCGAGCCATTGCCTTCTAGCCGTTTTTTGGCGCACAAGCTTGGTCTTTCGCGGACTACCGTAATGCTGGCGCTGCTGGCGCTGACCGAAAGCGGGATCGCGGTTGGTCATCCGCGCAGCGGCTACATCGTGGCGGGGCAAGGCCAATCCATCGATCCTGAAGCTCGAAAACCAGCGGTTGAGGCAACGACACAAGCAAGCTTGGCCTGGGAAAAGCGTTTCATGTTTACGGCATCGAAACAACAAAACATAGAAAAGCCCATCGACTGGCAGAAGCAACCATACCCCTTTATCTACGGACAGTTTGACGCCAGCCTTTTCCCCACCCTCCAATGGCGAGAATGTGTACTTGAAGGTCTTCAGCCGCGCGCGTTGCGTAACTGGGCTCCAGACCATCTCGACCGTGACGACGAATTACTGATTGAGCAGATCCAGCGGCGCTTGCTCCCGGCACGTGGTATTTGGGTGGAACGCGACGAAATTCTTGTCACTACGGGAGCTCAGCAAGCCACTTTTCTATTGTCCGAGTTGCTGATCGGTTCGAAAACTCGAGTGGGCATGGAAAACCCGGGATATCCCGACGCGCGCAATAATTTTTCGCTGCGATCGAGGGATATACAACTTCTGGATGTCGATGCTGATGGCCTTGTTCCTGGGCCTTCCTTGTCGTGTTGCGACTATGTTTACGTCACGCCAAGTCATCAATGTCCGACCACTGTGACAATGCCGCTTGCACGGCGACGTACGCTATTGGCGGATGCTAGCCGCCATGATTTTGTCATAATTGAAGACGATCACGAAAGCGAGCTTAATTTTTCAGGCCACCCCTCGCCGGCACTTAAAAGCCTAGACACGGCGCAACGTGTCATTTATGTCGGTAGCCTTTCGAAAACATTGGCTCATGGCTTGCGGCTTGGCTTTCTCGTTGCACCGGCAGAGCTCATATGTGAGCTGAGAGCACTGCGCCGATTAATGATCCGGCACGTGCCGACCAATAACCAACAATCAGCGGCCAATTTTATCGCGCACGGCCATCATGAAGCATTTGTGAGGCGGCTTAATGCCGTTTATCGACAGCGTGCGGCTGCCTTACGCTCCGCCTTGGACGAGCACGCTCCAGAGCTGGCGCAAGTTCCTGCGCAAGGCGGATCGGCACTATGGGTTACCGGGCCAAAAGAACTCGATGCGCGCAAGCTTGTACGAAACCTGTACGCTAAAGGTGTCGTTGTTGAAGCCGGCAATGTGTTTTTCGCTGGCGACAAACAGCCGGGCAATCACTTGCGAATCGGCTATTCTTCAATCGAAGCGGATCGTATCGACGAGGGCGTGCGCATAATTTCTCAGGAAATGAAGCGAGAAATAGCCTCGAGGAGCCGTCCTGTATAGCAAATGCTGCCCTGTTAGGTGTAGGCGCGTGGGCGGCTTAAATTCCTGGGCGGTCCAGTGAATTAGTTCGATCTGGCGCCACTACCGCCACGAAGAACCCGTCCAGCATCAGTTTTTGTAGCATC
>SCRC01000077.1 GCA_004297945.1 Candidimonas sp.
GAGTGAGTTCGCCCGACGCCCGCCTGGACGAGGCAGACCCGGGCAGTCGGGGCGCGACGCGCCACGACCGCTGGACGGACCGGACCGGTACCCACCCCTCGCCCTGCGGCGTGTTAATAGGATTACCCGACCCTAAACGATGACCCCACCCGCTGCCCCCACTCCTAACGGCTAAAAAAAATAGCGACGCGAAACACGTTCAGTTCCGTAAACACTTCAACCGAAAATGCCCTAGCAGGCGAAGCGCAGGCAGTACCTGTTGTACGACAAGAGAAGCCGACAACGTGCACGATTGATTTAGAACTGGAATCAATCGCCCAAGGCGATGATGCGTAAAGCTTCACCTTCAAGCTGCACGATGGTGGGCCGATTATGCAGATTGGGCTCCAGTTGGGTCTCAATGACCCGGTAAACCCCGGCAATGGCCAACAATTCGGGATCGAGATGGGTGGTGAAGATACGCGCGCTGGTATCGCCGCGAGCGCCTGCCATGGCTTTGCCGCGCAGCGGCCCGTAAACATGAATATTGCCGTCGGCGATGACCTCGGCGCCGCGGTTGACGATGCCAATGACGATCAGGTCCGTATTGCGCGCGTAAATACGCTGCCCCGACCTTAGCGGCCGGTTGATCACCATGGCGGCCGGCGCGACAGCGGGTATGCCGGTTTCAGGCGTGGTAGTCACCGCCGCCACAGCCTTGCCACCCGACGTGGGCGGCTTGGGTGGAGCGACGACGGGCACGTCCTTGTCGGGCGCCGGGCTGGTGGTGGGCCGCGGCGCCGGATGGGCCAAGTCGACGCAGGTCAGCCCCTGATCCCTGGCCGACGGCACATTGACGGCCTGCGCCATGACGCCGATGGGGTAGAGCGAGTGTTTGCGCAGGGCGCTGACCAGAACGGCCCAATCCAGGGGTTCTTCGATGGCTGAGGCGTCGATGACGACGGGTTCATTTTCAAAAAATGAACCCGCGTCGTTCATGCGCCGCTCCAGTGCGTCGATCAGATCCTGCATGGGCAGACGGTGCAAGACCACGCGCACAGCGTAAAGCGTTGCGCTTTTGAAATCCAGGGCCAATGGGTCGTCGTGGTTGGTAGAGGAGTCGCTCACAGGATGTCTTTTGCAAAAAAATGGAATCGTTGGCGGATCATGCCCATGAATCACGGAGCGTGACTGCTCTGTTGATAATAGGCTTTTCAAGCGTGGATTCAATGCGGTCCGCAACAAAATAGCCCAGGCGCTCGAATTGCCAGGCTGTTCCGGGCAGAGCGCGCGTTCCGGGCTCGAGCCAGGCGTGCACAATCCGGCGCGAATCCGGGTTGATGGCGGTCAGGAAATCCTTATCTCCCGCGTCAGGATGAGGATCGGCGAACAGCCTGTCATACAGGCGCACTTCGGCCGCTATGGCGTGTTGTGCGCTGACCCAGGTGATGGTGCCCTTGACCTTGACCGCGTCGGATCCGGGCGTGCCGCTTTTGGTGTCTGGCAGATAGTCGGCGTGAACTTCCACGACACGGCCCTGCTCATCTTTTACGCAACCGGTGCAGGTCACGATATAGCCATATTTCAGACGTACGGTATTGCCGGGAAACAGCCGGAAATATTTCTTGGGAGGGTCCTCGCGAAAGTCGTCGCGCTCGATCCACAATTGGCGTGAAAAAGGAAATTCGCGTTGACCGTCTTCAGGTCGATGCGGATTGATGGGCGCGTGGCACAGTTCGGTTTGGTCTTGCGGGTAGTTGTCAATGACGAGTTTGATCGGATCGAGTATGGCGACGGTACGGGCCGCTTGCGGATCGAGGTCGTCGCGCAGGGCTTGTTCGAGCAGGCCGTAGTCGATGCGCGAGTCGGCTCTGGATACGCCCAGGCGCTCGCAGAACAGGCGTATGGCCTGGGGCGTAAAACCGCGCCGGCGCAGTCCGACCAGGGTAGGCATGCGCGGATCGTCCCAGCCATCAACATGCCCTTCGCGCACCAGCTGCAGCAGCTTGCGTTTGCTGGTGACCACATAAGTGAGGTTCAGGCGCGCAAATTCGTGTTGACGCGGCAATGGTCGCCGCAGTTGGCCCAAATCGGCGAGCTTGTTCAGAATCCAGTCGTAGAACGGTCGCTGATCCTCGAATTCAAGTGTGCAGATGCTGTGAGTGATGCCTTCGAGCGCGTCCTCGACCGGATGCGCCCAGGCATACATGGGGTAGATGCACCAAGTGCGACCGGTACGATGGTGACTGGCGTGGCGGATACGGTAGAGCACAGGGTCGCGCAGATTGATGTTGGGCGAACCCATGTCGATACGGGCCCGCAGCGCCAGACTTCCGTCGGGATGTTCGCCGTCGCGCATTTCGCGCAGCAGGGCCAGCGATTCCGCAGCCGGGCGGTCGCGCCAGGGCGAATTGGTGCCCTTTTCGGTCAGAGTGCCGCGTGTGGCGCGCATTTGCTCGGCGCTTTGTTCATCGACGTAGGCGTCACCCGAGGCTATCAGCGCTTCGGCAAACTGATACAAATAGGCGAAGTAATCGCTCGCGAAGTAGCAGTTGGACTCGCCCTGGTGTTCCCAGGTAAAGCCTAACCAGGATACCGCGTCGATAATCGTGCGGACGTATTCGTCTTCTTCTTTTTCGGGATTGGTGTCGTCAAAGCGCAGATGACAGGCTCCGCTGTAGTCTTGCGCCAGGCCAAAGTTCAGACAGATGCTTTTGGCATGACCGATATGCAGATAGCCGTTGGGTTCGGGCGGAAAGCGGGTGCGGATTCGCGCGGGATCGAGCGGGCCCTGCGCCTGGATGCTGGCTGGGCCGGGTTTTCCGGCCCAGCGTTTATCGGCGTAGCGGCCGCTGGCCAGATCGTTGTCGATAATGGAACGCAAGAAATTGGAGGGAGGGGTGGCGGGGGTTGAGGTCATACGGCTTATGCGAAAATAGTGTCCTGCGAAGTAAGCATTTTGCCACGTTCCGTCCGCTTTGCTCGCCGATCAGGCTTACAAGAGGGCAAAGACGCTCTACACTAGCGCCCATTATGACGAACTCTGCTCTCTGGCTATCCCAGATCCAGTTTTTCCTCAGTCTGGGCTTTTTGGCGCTGTTCCTGGTGATTGAACTGGGTCTGGCCTGGGTATTGCTGTTTTTCAAGCTGTGCGCTCATTGTTCAGGGCAGCCGGCCTGGACCACGGCCTATCGATTCTGGGTGCGGGTATTCGCTCTGGCCTTCGTTCTGACGTTTGCCTCCAGTATGCCGGTGCTGATTCAGTTTGGCAGCCTGTGGCCCAGCCTTATGGACAAGATCGGCGAAATTGCGGGCCCTTTGCTGGCGGCCTCGATCGTGACCACCTTCATTTTCAAATCCTGTTTTCTGGGCGCCATGTTGTTTGGTCAGAGCCGGATTTCTGACCGCATGCACACGCTGGTGGTATTTATGGTGGCGGTAGGGGTTACGCTGGCAGCCTGGTGGATGGTCATTCTGCTGTCCTGGATGCAAACGCCTGACGGCGCCAATATGATCGATGGGCAATACCATGTTATTAGCTGGGCGGACGTGCTGTTCAACCCTTCGGCGGGCTGGTATGCCGCCTTGTTCGCGATCAGTGCGGCCCTGACCGTGGCTTTCCTGATGCTGGGCGTGACCGCCGGGCAGACGTTGCGCCGACCGCCAGATGAAAGTGAGCGCCTTGTATTCAAGACGGCATTGGTCGTGGCCATGGTCGCCGTCCTGTTGCAAGGGGTCGCCGGATGGGGCGCCGCCGCCGTCATTGCCCGGCATCAGCCTGCGAAGGCGGCCGCAACAGCCGCCTATTGGCACTCTGGCGTGCAGCCTGGCCTAGTTCTGTTCGGTTGGCCCGATACGGCTAGTCAGCGCAATCGATATGCCTGGGAATGGCGCCATGCAGGGGGGCGCTGGCTGGGGCGGGACGACAAAGGGCAATTGCAGGGGCTTGATCATTTCTCGGGGAAAATCCCGCCGGTAGCCTTGGTCTTCTGGTCGTTTCGGTTGACGGTGCTGGTGGGTTTGCTTATGACTCTGGCCAGTTGGCTGACGTATTTCCGTGTACGCAAAAAACACTATGATCCGAGCATGCTGTCCGTGCGCTGGCGGCGGTTCCTGCGTCTGATGATGTTCTCGGGGTGGCTGGGCAGCCTGACCGGTCTGGCGTATTCGCTGTTTGGTCTGTATCCCTATGCGGTCAACCAGACGGTTTCTTTCTATGAGATCGCCGGCACTACCGACTGGACCGTTCTCCTGGGAGCCGGCGTGGTTTATTTACTATTTTATGCAGCGCTGATGCTGGGCTTTCTTCAGCTTTTACGACATATCGCTCGTTACGGCGTGGTGCCGGTGGCTCGGCGCAGGGGGCGGGCATGATCGCATCACTGGCGGCGTCGCTGGGGATGAGCCCTCAGGACCCCACGTTCTGGATGCCGCTGGCCTTTATGGCCGTACTGTTCGCGGTCATTGTGGCGGGTACGATTCTGGATGGTTTCGATATCGGCGTAGGCTGCCTGACGCTGTTCGCGCCGCGAGACCTGCGCCCGCGCATGTTGTCGCTGCTTAGTCCCTGGCGCGATGCGAATGAGTTCTGGCTGTTTTTGGGCATGGGCCTGTTCGTTGCGGCGTTTCCCAATGCCTGGGGCAGCGTCATGGGGAATCTTTATTTGCCCTTGTGCGTGCTTGCGCTGGGTGTCATGTTGCGCTCGGTGTCCTTCGAGTTTCGCTTGCGCGCGCCTCTTGAAATGAAATCGCGCTGGCTTTTCGGATTTACGTTGGGTTCGCTGGTTACGGCCTTGGCTCACGGGTTTTTGCTGGGCCAACTCGTGGTGACCTATCAACGCCAATCCGGTTATGTCTGGTTCTCCGTTTTTATCGGTGTGTGTGCGGTGGCCGCATACTGTTTGCTGGGCGCGACCTGGCTGATTATGCGCGAGGCGGGTGAATTGCGCGTGCGCGCCGTGATGTGGGGCAGGAGGACTGTGCGTTGGGCGGCTGCGGGGGCCGTCGGGGTGTCGGTGGTGCTGGCCTTTGCCAATGCGGGTGTATTTCTGAAATGGAGCGATGGGCCTGCGTGGCCGGTGGTGGTCGGTATGTGGGGCTTTCTGCTGGTGGCCTTTGTGTCGATTGAAATGTGTCTGCAGCGAATGGTGAACTCCAGTTACCGCACTACTACGTTTCCGTTCATCATGGCGCTGCTCATTTTTCTGGTGACGCTGGGTGGGCTGGGCTACAGCTTTTTTCCGTATCTCGTACTCGATAACATTACGATCTGGGACGCAGCCGCTTCGGTGTCCTCGTTGAGTCTGATTTTATCGGCGACGGTGATTGCCATGCCGGTCGCCCTGATTTTCAACATCTGGGTGTACTGGCGCATGTTTGGCTTGTCGCGGCCGGTGACACCCCCGACATTCAAGGCATAGCGAGCGGCTTTACGTGCTGGCGACTGATGCGACGGGCAACCTGGCCATAACTTCCAGCCCACCTCCTTGGGCCTGCCCGAGCACCAGAGTGCCGCCGTGAGCGCGGACAATGGCGTCGCATAACGCCAATCCCAGACCCACCGAGCCAGTCAGTGTACGGGCTTCGTCGAGTCGTGAGAACGGCCGCAGGGCTTCGCTGCGTCGTTCGGGCGAAATGCCGGCGCCGTGATCGGACACGCTGATGATGGCCTGGCCGTCTTTGGCCGTGAGCGCGATCTCGACGGGCGGCTTGCCATGATTGAGTGCGTTGGTGACCAGATTGTCGAGCAGCCGTCCGAGCGCAACGCGATCCGCGTTGATGGTCAGAGGTTCGGGCCATAACCGTGTCAGGTGCACAGCGCTGCCGGCGCTTTCCCAGGCGGAGGCCTGTTCTTCCAGCCAGACATTCAGGGCCAGAGGGGCGAAGTGGTAGGTGCCTGGGTCGGTGCCACGCACAAAACCGATAAATTGATTGATCATGCGTTGCATGTCCTGGATATCGCGCCGCATGCCTTCGGTGAAGGACGATTCGCCGGCCAGTTCAATGCGCAGCCACATGCGCGACAACGGGCCCTTTAGATCGTGAGGCAGACCGGCGAGCAGGGTGCGGCGAACGGCACCGGACTCGGACAGGGCATCGAGCATGGCGTTGAATCGTTCGCCCAGTATGCGCGTTTCCCGCGGGCCTGATGGCGTAACTCGCTGTGGTTGGCCTGCCGCCAACTGGTCGGCTGCATCGGCCAGGCGCGTGAGCGGTCGCGTAATATGCCAGGAAAATATGGCCGAAATCAGCAGGAGCAATCCCAGACCGGCCAACCAGATCACGATTGAAGGAGTGGAGATGGACGGCGCGATGTGACCCAACGGAATCACCAGCCACTCGCGATTGAGTCGCGTGTCTTCTTCGCCTGGGTCGGATGCCAATGAAATGAACAGCCGCGGCGGTTGTTCTCTGGATAGGGCCACCCGGGTACCGTCATGCAGCCTGGCGTTGAGGGTGCGGACAAAAAATTGCAGCTCGCGCCGTATGTTGCCTTCCAGTTTGGGCTGGTTTCTCCACTGCGGATGCGGCTTGAATGCGCGGCCTTGAATTCTTGCCTCCGAGGGCAGGCTGCGCGACCACAAATGCCATTCGTTTTGCGAGGCCTGGCGAACGAAATCGGGACGGTCTTGGGCCGGAATCCGGGCCAACGCGGCACGCAAGGTGCGGATAGTGGTCACCGTATACTTAACGGCCACCCGCTCGGTGAGGCTTCTTCGGTAGTAGTTAATCGAGGCGACCGTGGCGGCTTGCGCTAAAAAAATGGTGCCCAGCATGAGCAGAATCATGCGCGCACGCAAAGACAAAGGGAGAATCGAACGCCACTTCATGAGTATCAAGGCGAAAAGCGATAGCCGATACCCCATACGGTTTGTATCCAGCGTGGCTGCTTGGGGTCATCTTCAATGGAACGGCGCAGGCGCAAGACGGCAATGTCGATGGCGCGGTCGTTGCGTTCGCCTTCGTCGTCGTCACGGGCCAGCGCCAGCAAGCGTTCACGAGAAAGAGGCTTGCCGGAATTTTTTATCAGTGCTTCGAGCAGATTGATTTCGCCGCCGGCCAGCTTGATGGGAACGTGGTTTTTGTAAAGCTGGCGGGTGGCCGGATCAAAGACAAAAGGCCCGAACGCCATCGCCTGTTCCTTCACCAGTGCCGATGCGCCCTTTTTTCGGCGTAGGACGGCTTCGATGCGCGCGAGCAACTCACGCGGATCGAAGGGCTTGCCCACGTAGTCGTCGGCGCCGGCCTCGAGGCCAACGACACGATCAACGGTTTCGTCGCGGCCGGTGAGCAGGATGACGGGGATGTCTTCGCCCTGCTGTCGCAGACGACGGCACGCCTCTGCGCCGTCCCCGTCGGGTAACATGCGATCAAGCACGATGAGGTCGGGGCAATAGCGCTGAATGCGTTGGGTCAGGTCGCGGCCATCGGCGGCAAGCAGTGTATCGTAGCCGTGGCGGTTGAGATAATCGGCCAGCAACTGGCGCAGGGCCGGGTCGTCGTCGACAACCAGAACTTTGATCAATGGTGTATCCATGGACGTCAGTGTGCCGATTCGCGAGTTTGCTGGCAAGTACCTGGAAATACATTGAAATACATGCTTGAATGGGATCATTTGCGTCTATGATTACGAACCATGTTAGCTAGACTGGTTTCCTCGATACGTAAACGCCTGGAAGGCTACTCTTGGCTTTCCGACCTGCCTGCCATGCTTTGCTGGGCGGCGCTGGTGGGTGTGCTCGGCGCCTTTGCCACTATTGCCTTTCACGAGGGCATGCAGCTGTTGCAGCAACTGATCATCGGCGATAGCGGCTCGATCGTCCGGGTGACAGAGGGCTTGCCCTGGTATGGCCGTTTGCTCTTTCCCATGGCCGGGGGCGTGGCGGCGGGCACCCTGTTGTGGGGCGCGGCCAAGATAAAGGCGGGCGCCGATTCGGATTACATGGAGGCGGTTGCCATCGGCGATGGTCGCCTGTCTTTGCGCCAGGGTCTGTTGCGCTCTCTGTCGTCTTTGTGCACGGTGGCCTCTGGCGGGTCGATAGGCCGCGAAGGTGCCATGGTGCACCTGGCGTCCTTGAGCGCGTCGGCTATCGGGCGCTTTACCCAGTTCAGCACGGCGCGCTTGCGACTGCTGGTGGCCTGCGGCGCGGCAGCGGGCGTGGCGGCCGCGTACGGCGCGCCGATTGCCGGGGCTTTGTTTGTGGCCGAGATTGTCCTGGGCACTATGGCCATGCAAAGCTTTGGCCCTTTGCTGATTGCGGCGGCGACCGCCAATATCGTGATGCGCATGGAAGGCAGCTACCATACCAATTACGCGATGGCCAATGTGCTTCAAATTGGCGGAATCGAGGTGTTGCCGTTTATTTTCCTGGGCGTGCTGTCGGGGATCGCCGCGCCGTGCTTCCTTAAATTTCTGGCATTGACCCGAAAGACGTTCAAGCGTACCGGGTTGCCTTTACCTGCGAGGTTGGGCCTGGGAGGGCTTTTGTTGGGGCTGCTGTCGGTCTTCGTCCCCGATGTGGCGGGCAATGGCTATAGCGTGGTGTATTCGATGCTGCATACGCACTGGGTTTGGTCCATGGTGATGCTGATGCTGGTGTGCAAGGTGCTGGCCACGGCCCTGACTGTTGGATCGGGTGCGGTAGGAGGGGTGTTTACACCATCTATTTTCGTCGGAGCGGCGTTTGGCGCCTTGTTTGGTCAGTTGGTGGTTTTTTTCTGGCCCGGGCTATCGGTCGAGCCTTATTTATTTACGATGGTGGGGATGGGGGCGTTTCTGGGTGCAGCCACCGGCGCGCCGCTGATGGCCATTCTGATGATTTTCGAGATGACACTTAGCTATCAGATTGTGTTGCCCCTGATGCTCGCTTGCGTGATTGCTTATTTCGTATCGCGCGCGGTCGCCGAGGTGTCCATGTACGAGGTGGTGCTGGTGCGCGAGCGCGACGCGTTGCTGCGGTTTCGCCTGCGCCATGCGCAGCTAAGCGAGATGGTCAAACCGGCCGTGACCGTTGTAAAAACCAATGCGCCCGTCGCCGAGGCGTTGCAAATGTTTCTGGACTACCCGGTTAAATATATATATGTCGTCGATGAAAGCAATGTGTATCAGGGCGTGATTGCACAGCAAGACCTGACCAGCCTGCTAATTAATCAAAAGGGTTTGCAGGATCGCCTCGCCGGCGACGTGCTGCGGCTGGATTTTGTCAAGCCCTTGTATCCCGACATGACGCTGGACGAAGCGCAGGGTATTTTCGTTAATCATCCAGGCGAGCGCGTGCCGGTCGTCAGCCGCGAGGCCCGGCCCCGTTTGTTGGGTGTGGTGTACAAGTCCGCGTTGCTGGAGAAGTATTGCGCGCTCAAAAAGTCGCTCGACGCCAGTGGCGATGCGATGGTCGATGTAAGGCCCATGCCGCGCGCGCCGTAGCGACAGGCCTTGTGCCTGTCATCCAATGCAAGATACCGTCCTGACTGTTAATCGGCGACCACAAAGCTTGGCCACTGCGAAACCGATATCGCCGGCTAAAACCCCGCTTGCATTGTTCGTTCATGAAATATAGTATGTAATATACTAGACTTATATATTCAATCAGAGGACAACTCATGAAGATTTGCATCTATGGCGCCGGCTCAATCGGAGGTTATATGGGCGCAAAACTGGCGGCGGCTGGCGCCGACGTGAGCTTCGTGGCTCGTGGGCCGCATCTGGCGGCGATGCAGGAGCGCGGTGTGCGATTGCAGGAAGAGGGCGTAGAGCGCACGGTTAAAGTGCGCTGCACCTCCAATCCCGCCGAACTCGGCCCGCAGGATTATCTGTTTATAACGCTCAAGGCGCATTCAGTGCCGGCCGTGGTCGATGCCATGCAGCCGTTGCTGGGGCAGGATACAGCGGTGGTGACGGGCGTCAACGGCATTCCTTATTGGTATTTTCATAAATATGGCGGCGAACTGTCCGGTACTGTGCTTGAGAGCGTGGATCCCGGCGGCAAGCAATGGCGGGGCCTCGGGCCGGAACGGGCAATTGGTTGCGTGTTGTATCCTGCGGCCGAAATCGTGGCGCCGGGCGTTATCAAGCACGTGTACGGCAAGAAATTTCCAATTGGTGAACCGAGCGGCGAGCGTACGCCGCGTATCGAACGCTTGCACGCGATCATGACCGAGGCGGGGTTCGACTCGCCCGTCCGCGAAGATATCCGTGATGAGATATGGCTCAAACTGTGGGGCAATTTATGCTTTAACCCAATCAGCGCCCTGACGCACGCCACGCTCGATATTATCGCCAGCGATCCTGGCACGCGTGCGCTGGCAAGGTCGATGATGGTGGAAGCGCAGGCGATCGCCGAGAAAATAGGCGCACATTTTCGCGTCGGCGTCGAGCGCCGCATTGACGGCGCAGGGGCCGTAGGGGCGCACAAGACCTCGATGCTGCAAGATCTCGAACAGGGGCGAGTCATGGAAATTGACCCGCTATTGACTGTCGTGCAAGAGATGGGTGGCCTGGTGCAAATGCCGACGCCAACTATAGATATTGTGCTGGCGCTCATCAAGCTAAGGCAACGCATGGCCCTTGGCTCTTAAATTGAAAGAACGTGGTGTGATTATCTGTCACGTTGTACACTGTATATCAGCAATTTGCAGGGCTTGGCGCGGCTCAGTCAGCAAGTATTGAAACCACAATGGCGTAATGGCGTCGCCTCGTCCAAGCGCTATCTAAAGAGAGTTGAATGTCCGCTGAACCTCGTGCCGAGACCCGCCCCAATGCGCTGACGCTGTCGCTTCAGCCGATCAATGCGGGTGCAAGCCTGCGTGATCAGGCCTATGTCATGCTCAAGCAGGCAATTGCCGACGCCGATATCTATCAATCACACGATTTGGTGCGACTTGACGAACGGGTGTTGAGCGAGGCGCTGGGCGTGAGCCGCACGCCCATTCGCGAGGCCATGACCCTGCTCGAGCAAGAGGGGTTTCTTCATACTGTTCCGCGTCGGGGCATATATATACAGCGCAAGACCAAGCGTGAAATTGTCGAGATGATTCAAATGTGGGGGGCGCTCGAAAGCATGGCGGCGCGTCTCGCCACTAAACGTGCCACCAATGAAGAAATTGCTGCGTTGCGTCATATGTTCGACGCTTTCCGCGATTCCACGCCGGCCGAGCACATTGCGGAATACTCCGACGCCAACATTGCGTTCCACCAGGCCATCGTCGAGCTGTCGAAATCGCAGATTATCCTGGGTACCATCAAAAATCTGTTCGTACATGTGCGGGCTATTCGCAAGCTGACCATCTCGCAAAGCGATCGGGCCTCACGCTCGATTGTTGATCATTTGCGCATTATCGAGGCTTTGGAGCAGCGCAATACCGAGCTTGCTGAGCAGTTGGTTCGTCAGCATTCGCTCGATTTGGCCGATTATGTCGATGTCCATTGCGATTTTCTCGACTGAGAAAAGCCAGCAGCGGGCGCCTGGCCACACCCGGCTTGCCCTACGCCTGAACCTCCTTGTAACTAGCCAAACAGCACACTAGAGCATTTTTGCTCAACCGGTATACCGCACGGGATTTTTGGTATTTGGTGGGACGTTTGGGTATTTGGCTGGACGTTTGGGTATGTGGCTGGATGTTTGGGTATGTGAAGACGCCG
>SCRC01000078.1 GCA_004297945.1 Candidimonas sp.
GCGAGGCGTAGTGAGTTCGCCCGACGCCCGCCTGGACGAGGCAGACCCGGGCAGTCGGGGCGCGACGCGCCACGACCGCTGGACGGACCGGACCGGTACCCACCCCTCGCCCTGCGGCGTCTTAATAGAACGACCCCACCCTAAACGATTAGCCCACCCAAAACGGCAAGAAAATAGCGACCAAAACGCGTCCAGTTCCGTAAACACGTCAATCAAAAATGCCCTAAAGCGCGGTCATCAGCGGCTGCTTCATATACGCCGCAATGGCGCCCGCAAAAAGCGCTGCTACGAAACGCGCAACACGCCCGCAGCCAGCAGGCTATCGGTCAACAGTGCAAATTGTTCGACCGATAATTCCTCGGCGCGTGCGGTGCCTGCAATGCCCAGGCCGCTCCAATCCACCAACGGCGCCCAGTCGCCCAGCCCTTTGCGCAACATCTTGCGCCGCTGAGCAAAAGCACGAGCCACTACCTGCGAAAGCGCCACCTGGTTTTTTACCAGAATCTGCGTGGGAGGCAGCGGTGTCATGCGCACCACCGCCGACACCACTTTGGGTGGCGGGCTGAACGATTCGGGCTGCACATCAAACAACTTGGTCATTCGATAGCGTGACTGCAGCATGACCGACAAGCGCCCGTAATCGCTTGAGGCGGGTTTAGCCACCATGCGGTCGACCACTTCACGCTGCAACATGAAATGCTGGTCCCGCACACGCTCGACATATTCGGCCAAATGAAACAGCAAGGGACTGGAAATGTTGTAGGGAAGATTGCCAACAATGCGCAAACGCTCACCCAAAGCGCCAAAGTCCACGGTAAGCGCGTCGTCCTGCACCACCGTCAGCCGCTCGTGAGCATATTGGCGACGCAAACGCGCGGCCAGATCCCGATCGATTTCGATCACCATCAGATGATCGAGTGCACGCATCAGCGGCTGTGTCAACGCCGACAACCCGGGGCCTATCTCGACCACGACATCATCGGCCTTGGGCGCGATGGCACGCACAATCGTCTCGATTACCGCCTCATCAACCAGAAAATGCTGGCCGAAACGCTTTCGAGCCTGATGCGCCGTCATCGTCGGCCTAACGGTTGGGCTGGCGATTGGAACTCGGGTCGAGCCGATTATCGATATAAGCCTGACCATGCAACTCATTGAGCCAGTCTTCGAACGCCGGTCCGGCACGACGCTGGAAGAGAATCTGACGAGCCTGCATACGCTTGTATTCTCCAGCCATATCCTTCGTGCGCCTTCCTTCGACCTCGATCAGGTGCCAGCCAAACGGCGACCGAATCGGCTGGCTGATCTGGCCCGGCTGCAACGCATTCATGGCTTGCTCGAAGGCCGGCACGGTTTCGCCGGGGCTTAACCAACCCAAATCCCCGCCCAAGGGCGCTGTCGAATCTTGCGAATAGCGCTTGGCCATATCGGAAAACTTTTCGCCGTGCTCAATCCGCTGACGTATTTGCTCCAAGCGCGCGCGAGCCTGGTCATCGGACATAACTTTGGATACCTTGATTAGAATATGGCGCGCGTGGGTCTGCGTCACCATCACCGGCCCTTTTTGCAAGGCAGGCTGGGCGGGAGCGGCTGGCGCCTGAGGCGCCGGCGCCGGGGCGCGAGAGGCCGCGACCCGGCGTTGCTGGTAACCGCGATTGAGCACCTTCAATATGTGAAAACCGTTGCCGCTTTGGATAATGCCGCTAATCTGGCCTTTTTTCAGATTACGAGTGGCATTGATAAACAAATCGGGCCAGCCTTGCACCGGGCGCACGCCCAAGTCGCCGCCTTTAAGCGCCTGAGCATCGTCGGAGGATGAGGCCGCCACACTGGCAAAACTGGCGCCACGGCGCAGCTTGTCGTAGATAGCTTCGGCCTTTTTACGCAACGCACGAACCTGTTCCGCCGACGCCCCCTCGGGCACTGCCACCAGAATCTCCGCCAGGCTCATAAGCTCGGGGCCAAAAGACTCTGTCGTAGGTTGAGGCGCCCGCTGCGGCGTCGCAGCGGCGGGCGGCGCAGACGCCGCCTGAATTGGTTCCGCACCAGGACGGTTCTGGCTTTTCAGAAAGGCGTCAACGTCCGCATCGGAAATGACAATCTTGCTATCAACCTCACGCTGGCGCAATTGATCCAGAAGCACCTCCTGGCGCAAAGATTTCAGGTAATCGTTCCATGGGGTGGTCTTTTGCACTTCCTGGCGCAGACGATCAACGCTGATCTTGTTGCGCGTGGCCACGGTCTGAACGGCTTGCTGCAATTGCGCATCGCTAATATGCAGTTTCAAACGCGCGGCATCCTGCATTTCCAATTTCTCGGTAATCATGCGCTGCAACACCTGCTTTTGCAGCGTTTTATGATCCGGCACCGCTATTTTCTGCCGCTTTAGCTGCGCAGCGGCAGTCTGAGCCTCGGCGTTCACCTGCCCCAGCGTAATCACGTCTTTATTGACAATAGCGGCGATACCATCGACGAACTGCTCAGTTTGCGGCGCTTTGGCCTGCGTCGCATGATGCGCCTTCGTTTGGGCCGCCCAAAGGGGCCCCGAGAAAAATCCGAGAACCGGGATCAACACAAACGCAAGACTACGCATTACTCATACCTCTCAAAGGTGGTTTTGTCGGGTATAGGCGGCGAGACCGACTGATAACCTGTAACCGTTTTGCTCAGCAGGCTCAAAGGGTCGGTGCCTAGCGAACCCAAGCCCGTCAATTCTAATTGGAAAAACATGGCGGTATTCGCCTGTGCTGCGGAAACCGCATAACGCTGCAACACCACCCGCGCCACCCAGCAGCAATCACCCTTGTATTCCAGGCCGATAATCGATTGAGTCGTACGTCTGTCATGCAAGGAATAATCGACCCGGCCCATGGCGTAGATCTTGCGGGTAATGGGCCATTGGCCCGAGACCGTAATTTGCTCGGCGCTGTTGTCGACATACGTTGGGGAAACCTGCTGCAACAAAGGATTGATAATGATGGTATTGGGATCGCGCGTATACCGATAGGATACGGAAATGTTGGCCAGACGCTTGGGTTGCCACTTGAAGCTGGCCGACATCTGATTGCGCTGGTTCGAGTATGGATCGTACAAGGCATCGAAGCGTACATTCAGCTTATCGGTCAACGCTGCGCCGGCGCCAAGCAGATAATCGGATTTGGTATTGGTACGAGGTATTTCGCCCGGCAGGGTAACGAGCTGATTCTGAAAATAAATGCGCTCGGCGGCCTGTAGCGTCAGACGCTCGAACCCTGTGTCCCCATCCAGCCAACGCGAAGTCAGGCCCAGCGTGACCTGATTGGCATTGGCAATGCGATCCCATCCGCCGCTGTATATATTTTCGCCAAAGGCCTGCGAGAAATTGAAGGTGGACAAGGCCGTATCAAAAACAGGCAACTGCGACTGATCCCGATATGGCACACGCAGGTAGTATATCCGCGGTTCCAGCGTTTGAATCGCGTCATGGCCAAACAATGTGGTGTTACGTTCGAAGGTCATGCCCGAATCCACTGACATGATGGGTAAAACGCGTGACTGCGTGGCAGGGTAGCCGGGATTCGTGTTGTACCATTGCGTATTGTATTGGCTAAGGTGCACGCCGATCTTGGGCGTCACATACCAGCCCGCATGCACAATCGGGTATGAAATCGTGTCGTAAGAGGTATATCGCGTGCCATCAGGCAGCACATGCACCCCGTAGTAAGGTGAAAACGCCCCGATATTGCCCCGATATACGGGCGACACAAACTTGGTGGCGTAATTGTCGGACTGCATGTCAAACCCGCCCCAGTTATAGCGTGCGCCCAATACATGTAGCTCGGGCAGCTTGTCATAGGGTGGGGCGGTATAACCCGAGGTGGAGTCCTGCAGCGTCTGGTACGTATAGGCCTGCAGGTACGCGCTCCAGTACTTGTAGCCAGCCCAATTAAGCTGGGCCACGCTGGGCAGCGTATTGGTGGCGGCGTCATTCAGGCCAAAGGTGGAGAAATCGCGAAAATAGTTATCATCAGACACGCGCCGAATATCGTACATGGCGTTGAATCCCCCTCCCAGCACCTGATTATGCTGGGCAATGTACATCCAGCGCGACGTGCCGGTGAGAGCGTCTTTGGGCAGATAACTGCCTGTGATCTGCCCGCTATAACTGGGCCCCAGGTAGCGAAACTCGCCCCCCAGCTGCATGCCTCGCTTGCTCATGTACTTGGGAGTAAGCGTTGCATCGTAATTGGGTGCCAGATTGAAATAATACGGCAGTGAAAATTCAAAACCGCTATTGCTCGAGGTGCCGTAGGTCGGGATCAGGAAGCCCGACTTGCGCTCTTTCTTGATGGGAAACGTGAAATAAGGCGATGCCAGTATGGGCACCCCTTTGAAATACAGCACGCCGTTATGCGCCACCCCTTCGTTTGCCGCCGAATCGAGATCCACGGTTGTAGCCTTGATATACCAGGCCGGGTCGGGGCACGGACAGCCCGAATACGTGGCCTTGGTCAGGCGCATTTTGCTTTGGCTTAAAATATCGGCATGAGTCGCCGTGCCCGCGCCACCGCCGGCGCCCAGCCAGAAATTAGGGTCATTGACTTCGCCGGTTTTGCTGTTCACGTTATAGTCCAGCGTCGGCCCGCGCACAATGCTGGCATCGCGCATAATCAAACCATTGCCCACCACGTGCACCTGCCCTGTGGATCGCTGATACTCGATCTGGTCGCCCTTGACCACCGAATCGATGCGCCGCACTTCGGCCGAGCCCGTCAGCGTAACCTTGCCGTCGGGGTCGGACTCGACCTTGTCGCCCACCAGAAACACAGACATCTGGTCTTCGTTCAAATTCTTGTACAGCTGCAGGTTGGGCGAAACGCTCAATTTGGATAAGACGACGGAATCGACCGGTGCGGAACCAGCTTGCTGGGCCTGCGCCACCGGCGCGGTCGCTGCGACAAAGAAAAGTATCCACCAAACCAAACGCACGGGCCTATCGTCCCCAAAAAACGGATATTACTGATCAAACAGCCGCCCCGAAACGATTGGCGACCCGGTATTATAGAGAAGCTAAGGTATCCATGGTTAAAGCACAGCCACGGACTGAAAACCGCCCCGATCTATCATAATGGAATTGATTTTGAACTCTAGTCCAGATTCCCGACTCGCCGCCCTGCAAAGCTGGCTCAAAAGCATCGCCCACACCCATGACCTTGATCCAGACACCCTAGAGCCCGCATCAAGCGATGCCAGTTTTCGACGCTACTTTCGTCTCAAAGGAAAGGGAGGCACCGTGATTGCCATGGATGCCCCCCCGGCGCAAGAAGACTGTCAACCCTTTCTGCATGCAGGCCAATTGCTTCAAGACGCAGGCTTGAACGTGCCCACCATCTTAGCGCAAGATATCGGTCAGGGATTTTTGCTGCTGTCCGATTTAGGTAAGCAAACGTACTATCAAGCCATTCAATCAGGTCTGGAAGATGGGCGCCTGCAACACCTTTACCGTGACGCCATCAACGCCCTGGTTCGCCTGCAAAAAGCTCGAACCACAGGCCTGCCAGCCTACGACCAGGAACGTCTTGCAGCCGAACTGACTTTGTTCCCGCAATGGTATGCCCAGCAGCACTGTCAGGCCCAGCTAAACGACAAGGAAGCGGCCATGCTGCAAAAAACCTTTGCTCTGCTGGTCCACGATAATGCTCAGCAGGCCACCGTGCTGGTCCATCGCGATTTCCACTCGCCCAATCTCATGGTGTGCGACCGACCCGAATATGGCCCTAATCCAGGGGTTATCGACTATCAGGACGCCCTGGCGGGCCCCCTGACCTATGATCTGGCTTCGCTGGTGATGGACGCACGCACCACATGGGAAGAACCGCAGCAACTGGACTGGGCGATACGCTACTGGGAGGCCGCCAAGGCTGCGGAACTGCCCATTACAGCGGATTTTGCCGAATTCCACCGTGCTTACGAATGGATGAGCCTACAGCGCAACCTGCGCATACTAAGTGTTTTTGCACGGCTTTCGCATCGCGACGGCAAAAGCCACTATCTGCAACACATGCCGCGAGTCAATGCTTACGTGCGACAGGTGGCGCACCGCTACGGGGTATTCCATCCGCTGCTGCGTCTGCTCGACAAACTCGATGGCCGTCAGGCCACCACGGGATACACATTTTAATGCGAGCGATGATCCTCGCAGCGGGCCGAGGTGAGCGCATGCGACCGCTCACAGACACAACCCCAAAGCCCTTGCTGCGGGTGGGCGGAAAGCCCCTGATCGTCTGGCACATTGAACGGCTGGTCAAAGCCGGAATAGCCGACATCATCATCAATCACGCCTGGCTGGGCCACCTGATCGAAGCCGCCTTGCAAGACGGGCGGCGTTGGGGCGCACGCATAAGCTATTCGGCGGAGCCCCAGGCGCTCGAGACGGCTGGCGGCATCGCCCATGCGCTAGGTTTTTTTCAGGACGAGGCATTCTTGGTCATCAACGGCGACATCTGGTGCGACTGGAATCCGGTTGAAGCCTTCCAGCAGGGAGCGCTACTTGCCCGGCAAAAAAAACTGGCCTGGCTGCTGCTTGTCGCCAACCCGGAACACCACGCGTCAGGCGACTTTTTGCTGTCGCCCCATCATGAGGTGATGGACGGCCACGCGCCGGAAGCACCTGAGCCACCTGAAGCGAATGGAGCATCCGCTCCGCTCACGTTCTCTGGCATAGGGGTATATCACCCCGCCTTGTTTCAGGGAATCGGGAAATCCGGCGCCGCGCGCCTGGCCCCGCTGCTGCGGCAAGCCATGCAAACGCACCAGGTAACGGGCCGCTACTATACCGGCGCCTGGATCGATATCGGGACACCCGCCCGCCTAAACGCACTCGATCATCAGTTAGCCAGCAGGGGCAGCAACCCTGCCGGCTAGATATCGAGGCCATGCAAGGTACACTTAGTGTAGTGGTACCTCTTGTGAGTGCCAAATATCGTTCGCAGATGTATCGAAATCCGGCAAAGGGCAAAAAAAGCCGCCAATTCATGCGTGATCTTTTTTTTCAGATTAAGATTTAAAGATTTTTCGGCCAAGGCTTGTCGCACGCCTTGCGCCCGCAACACAGGATATTCCCACCATGGCCAGTTTCGGTTCCTCAAAGCGCAGCGTATTCAAACCTACCGCATATGGCAGCTCCCGTCGCCCTCGCCGCATTCCGCGTTGGCTGGTATTGATGCTGATGGGAATCGTGCTCGGTTCGGGAGGTGTGCTGTTCCTGCAAAAAAACTATGGACCGCCACGGCTCACCATAGAGCAATCGGAACAACTGCATAACGACCTCAACAGCGCCAACCTTGACAAGCAGCGCTTGCAATCGCAACTAAATCAGCAGACGCACGATCTAACCGAAGCCAGGGCCAGCCTGGCCAGCCAGTCAGTACAACTGAAACAAGCACAAGACCAGGCAACCAAGAGCGATGGCGCCCTGCAACTATTCGCTGATGCCATGCCGCCCGATCCACGCGGCACCTCGCCAGGCATTCGGTCGGCCACGTTTAAAAATAATGCCGGGCAGCTCGACTACCAAATCCTGGTAATGCAGGACGATAAAAAAAGCGCCACCCAATACAAGGGAGACATGGAGCTGACCGTGGTCGGCCGCTACCCCAACGGCAAAACCAACACCATCAAACTGCCGCTCATAAGCGTAGCGTTGCAGCAATACACCTTTGTGCGCGGTAGCGCCCCCCTACCCGACAATTTCACCGCGCGCATGGTGACTATTCGCATTACGGACCAGAACAGCAAACACATCAGCGCAACCCGTACGCTGCACGTGCAGCGTTAGAACGGGGCTGCCGTTAGCCCGCGAAGTCATTCGCGGATTTCATCGTCCCGTTCGAAGGCCAAGGCTTCCTTCTTGGCGTCGAAAGTTCGCATGATGCGCACTTTTTTCCCGCCCGATTTATCCAATTTGATTTCAGCACGCCAAACGGCGTTGCGTTGGTAAGCGCCCATAAAGGTAGGGCCCCATACGGGGGTGAAAGTTAATAAATAACTTTCAAAGTTCCTTTATCCTGAACAGAGGCCGGAATCGGCTTCTGTCACCATTTCCGCCACGAATCCCGCCAAAAATTGCGGTATGGGGGTACTCTGGCTAGCGTTTATGTTTTGCTGCGAAACACACTGTTTATACGTGTCTCGAGAAAAATTTGGTGGGTCGGCCGGGATTCGAACCCGGGACCAACGGATTAAAAGTCCGGTGCTCTACCAGCTGAGCTACCGACCCAACAAAGACCGAGATTATGATGAGTATTCGATTTTCTGTCAAATTGACCCAACATCAATTGATCAAGAGCCAATGTCGTGTAAACATCATTTCGAGTGGCATCCACAAGGGGTGCCGCTACATAATGACAGGCACGAGGCCTGTCGCTACATGATTCACGGGTAGGTATTTGTAGCGGCACCCCTTGTGGGTGCCATCGGCCTAACCAAGCCAGCCTAAAATGGACTCTTCGCCCCCCAGGGCATCGTGACCGACAAGAAAGGACCAAGCACATGTCTGGATTTGCCCCATTGCAACTGAATATTCTTTCCGACCTGCATCTAAGCCGTGGCGGCCTGCCCTTGCCTGACACCTCGGCCGACGTGATTGTGCTGGCCGGGGATATCGCTCGTCCGAAAGAAGCCGTGGATTGGGCTCTGGGCTTTACCAAACCCGTCCTCTACATAGCCGGCAACCATGAGTTCTATGGCAGCGGCATCCGTGAAACGCTACAAGATCTCAGGCAGCGCTGCGTGGGCACCCATGTTCATTTCATGGATAAGGACGAGGTCATCATGGGCGGGGTGCGCTTTCTGGGTGCCACCTTGTGGACTGACTTCAGGCTCTACGGCGATGGCCCTAAACGCGACGATGCGCGTCGCGATGCGGTAGCCATGCTGCGGGATTTCAGCCGGATACGCTCCGATGTAGCCGCCGATCAGCATTTCACCCCGATCGAATCGGAAGTGCTCTTTAACGATTACCGCGACTGGCTGGCCGCGAAGCTCGATGAGCCCTACGATGGCCCTACCGTGGTTATTACTCACCATGCACCATCCGCGGGAAGCATCCATCCACGCTTTAAGGGTTCAAGCCTGAACAATTGCTTTGTGTCGCGACTGGAATCCCTGATGGGATCGGATCGGGCCGTGTTGTGGATACACGGACATACGCACGATAGTTTCGACTATGCCGTCAATGGCACGCGAGTCATTTGCAATCCGCGCGGCTATGTCAAAGACGGCGTCAACGAAAATGCCCTGTTCAATCCTGAATTGCTTGTGACGGTGGGGCCGAAGGCTATTTAATGTGGCGCAACAATGGCAGCCACAAGGGCTGCCGCTACATGCGACGGATACGTTTTTGTAGCGGCAGCCCTTGTGGCTGCCATTGATTCACAAAGCGTCTACGCGAGCCAGCACTCCGGCCACAATGCGATCACAACGCTCGCCGGCAAAGGCAAAAGCATCTTCAATGCCGTGCCCGATATCTTTCGCCAATGATTTGCGCAGTAGCGCCCTGGCCCTGAAATAACGCGTCCGCACGGTTGCCGGCAGGATGTCCAGGCATTGTGCAGCTTCTTCAACCGTCATTTCCTCGACCGCCCGTAACACAAAAACCGTGCGAAAGACGTCGGGCAGCAAATCGATCTTGGCTTCAATCAGACGCCGGGTTTCAACGCGCACCATGGCTTGCTCCGGTTGGCTGGGAATAAATTCATTAGTTTGGGCCTGTTGCGAATCGCCCCTGACTTCCAGATCATCACCGAACTCCAGCACGGCGTGCAGCCGCTTACTCTTATGCAGACGCTTGTTCGATTCGTTGATCACGATACGAACCAGCCAGGTCGACAAGGCGGAGTCTGCGCGAAATCGCCCCATGGCACGGTAGGCCGAAAAAAATGCTTCCTGAACCGCCTCTTCGGCATCGGCATCGTTACGCAATACACTGCGCGCAACACGAAACAATCGCTGATTGTGACGACGCATTAACGTGGTAAGGGCTTGTCTGTCGCCTTGCGCAATCCGCCGCGCGATCTCGGCGTCGGGCCGGTCTTGTCCTGAAGTCTTGACGATGGATAGCGGCATGGAGAATCCTTGCAAAAGGCGTGATCACCCCATTAGAGACGCCTTAAACGGCATGCGTTCCCGATACGGGGGAATATGTAACGTGCAGAACCCGATAGGTCGAGAACAGGCAAAAATGGCACCCACGAGGGGTGCCGCTACATTGCTACCGGTACGTCGTTGTAGCGGCACCCCTTGTGGGTGCCATCGCCGTCTCGGCCTTACCGCGCGCGCCGTCTCGGCCTTACCACACGCGCCGTCTCAGCCTTACCGCGCGCGCGAAATACGTACTTCGGCGCCTCGGCGCTTGACTTCCAGCCCTTCGGACGGAAGAATGCGCAAGCCCTCCAGGCCTTTGATGTAGCTGGAACCCTGCATTTGCATGACGCGTATCTTGTTGCGCATCACCACGGGACTATGTTCGGGCATGCCGAACATCCACACTTCGTCCAGGATTCGGGCCGAGTTGAACTCGCCCGTATTCTGGGCCGTAGGACCCAGGCACAGCATATGGCCTTCGCGCCCAAAAATAGGCAAGGTATCCAGATCCGCCTGGACCGTCCAGGTGGTGCCGCCTTCGTAACGCCAGCCCGTATTCAAGTCCCACCACGCATCACCCTCGGGCAAGTAAACCTTGGCATCGCGGCCTTCGTGCAGAACGGGCGCCACCAACAGCGCAGGTCCAAACAGGTACTGCGTGTCCCAGGCATGAGCCAGCGTGTCGGTCGGAAACGCCAGCGCCATGGATCGTTGCACCGGCAAGCCGGTGCGTACCGCATCTTCAATAATGCCCAACACATAGGGAATCAGGCGATAGCGCCATTGCAACCAATGCTGGACGAGCTCGCGGGTTCGCGCATCAAACGCACGGGGGAGCAAAGCCGGTATACCCTGAAAACTGAAATTGGCTGAAAATACATTGGCGGCAAGCCAGCGTATGTAAAGCTCCGGCGTCATGGACGTTGCAGGATGTCCGGCCGACCCCAGGCCATGCATCTGGACAGGAACGCCACTGGCGCCCAGCGACAGGGCACAGCGCAATGTGTGCTCCAGCCCGGCCCAGGTATTGGGCGCCTGGGGCCCCATCTGCCACGGAAACCGTTGCACTGCGGGAAAGAGATCGGTACTGCAAACCACGCCTTCCTGTGGTGTTTTGTGACCTGCCACCGCGTCAAACAGGGCACGTCGTGCGAGCAGCGGATAAAGTGTGCGCAAGGCGGCGCCTGACTCGCCCCCACGTGCGGTAATGCCATCCGGAATATCCAGTTGGGCATCGCAATCGGGGGCGCCCAGGCCGTCATCGATCAGTTGGCGCTGCCGCTCCGACCATGCTTTATAGACATCCTTGTGGGTCAGATCAAGCAAGCCGAAGCGACGGCCCGCTGTCATGGCATTGCCGGCAAACCGGTGCGCGTCGCCGTCGGCATCATTGGTCAGGAGCCAGCCGCGATCTTCCCATTCATTGAAAAGTGCCGTATCGATCAATACCCCCGGAAAAGTTGGCGCCGCTACCTGCACATTGAGCGCATGAAAGCGCGTCAGCATGGCGCGCGGAGCCGGGACGCGCCGGGCGTCCCATTCGAGCACAGCCTTGTCAGCCTGAAACCCGCAGATTCCCGGAGCGGCCAGACGCACCACGTCCAGCCCCAAACCATCGGCCCGGAACTGCTCCACAGCTTCGATCGTCGAATCTATGGACTGGCCATGAGCCTGGTCTAGCCATACCCCCATCGGCCACAAGCCCGGCTGCCCTGCACGGCCCGTAAGCGCCGAGTACTGATTGATAATTTCTGCGGGATCACCCACAAAAAGAAACACATCAAAAATCCGGTCTTGCAACGAAACAACATAGCTGTCCGGATCCGTAACAGCCAGATCATGCTCGACGCGCCCAAGCGTATTGACGTACAGACCCCAGCCCGTCGGACTCCATACCAAAGGCAGCGCGCGGGCTTGCGGTTGATCGGAAACCAGGCGTTCGCCGCGCCGGTCCAGATCCTTGAATGTTTCCCCCAATCCGTACAAGGCCTCGTCGCAATCGAGCTCCAGGCCCAGCCGCCACGTGCAGGCATCGCCCGTGACTTTGCGCTCCAGAGTGGCGCCGAATTCGCTGCGCAACACACAGCGCTCGCCACGATACAGCGCGAACTGAAAGGGATCCGCGTCAATTTCAAGGACAATATCGCCTTGCGTCAGCCGCCAACCCTGCGGTTCGGGCGGCGCTATGGAGCTTACGATCAGCTCTCCCGCAGGCTCTTGCCGAGCCAGCAGCATTTCGGCATGCGCCCGGCCACGGGTGCCTGGCTTGTCGTCAAGCAGCGCCTTAGGTTCGGCGCAGCGCAAGCGATAAACACCCGGCGCATGGGCCTCGACATGAAGCAGCAGTTCGTCGATCGAAAAATCCGCGCGTGCAGACTTCACCGTTCGAAATTTCAGGCTGGTAAGTTGCGTCAGGTGAGCAGGGTCAGACTTGGGCGGCACAGCGCAATCCTCGGGCTCTCGCCCAAAAAGCATTCAAAAGGTGATATTTTGACGGAATTACGCTATAAAATAAAATCGTTCACATTTAAGCCTGTTTCAAGCACGGTCAAACCTCACTCGCCAAAATCATTAAACACTCATCAGCGCGGGGCTATCGCTCGTAATAAGTCGCGCTCCAGCGGAGCGGGCTCATCACTTAGTCGCGCGGCGATAATATCCCCGGCCAGCGCCGACCAGGTCAAACCCCGCGAACCATAAGCACAAGCCAGCCATAGTCCGGGGGCCTGCGCGACCGGCCCGATCAAGGGCAAACGCCCCGTAGCCACCGCCCGCCAACCAGCCCAACCCTGTGATTCGTGCAACCAGTATCTCACGTCTGCCGCCGGGACGCGCAGCAGAACGCTCAACTTGTCGATCACGGCCTCATGGCCCTGCCGGGTCACCTCGCTACGAACAGCCTGGGCGGCATAGGTTCCGCCCACCACACTGACCCCATCCACCGCAGGCAGACAATACCCCTGGGCGGCCAGAATCAGATCCTGGCGCAAGGACGCCGGAAGGTCAAAATAACTCACCTGCCCAGCCACCGCCTGCATACCGGCCAGTCCGGGCAAATGAGCGGCATAGGGCGTTGGCGCCAGCAAGTCTTTCGCGGCAAGCGCATTGGCTACGATAACGGTGGAAGCAAGCGCCAATTTCCGGCCGCAAATATCCCGCAAGAGCCAGCCCGGCCCTGAACGCTCCAGGCTGCCTACTTGTGCGGCGCGGCAGGCAACGCCAGGGGCGCCAAGCAGGGCGCGCAGCAGAGGCTCGGGACGCACCCATTGACCATCGGCGAAAAACACGCCACCGGCCGATTTCGCAAGCCTGAACCGTCGGGACACATCATCGGCGTCCATCCAGGCCACCCAATCTTCTGGAAAAGATAGCCTGGTCAGGGTGATCCGGCGTTCGCGCGCCTCTTGCGCGTCGGCCGCCAATTCCAGCGTCCCGCAATGCACCGGCCGCGCCGCCTCCGGCAATGCCTGCCAACGCTGCATGGCACGAAAGACGCCAGCGCGCGACAACCTGGCCCGGATATCGTCGTCGCGCGAAATCAAAGGAGTCAGCGCCGCCGCCCGATGACCCCTGTGACTTGCATCCAGGCCCCGCTCGAATGCGGGGTCGAACACCATCGCGGCATGGCCCCGGAGCGCCAGTGCGTACGCAATTCCAGCCCCTGCCAGGCCACCCCCCACGATGACCACTGTCCCGTCGGGCCCAACCGCTGCGGCATCACGACGCACGCCCGGACGCAAAACCGCCACCGTCATCTCGCGCTTGTCGCCAAACCCCGGCGCCTTCGACACCAGAAAGCCGGCTTCGCCGAGGGCTCGCCGCACACTCCCGGCGCAACACCAGCTTGCGGCCGTTGCGCCTGTGCGCGCCATGCGAACCAATTGTCCAAATAATCTGGGCGACCACATTTCAGGATTTTTTCGCGGCGCAAATCCATCAAGGAAATAGGCATCCACACAGGCGTCAATTTGCCGCGCAAGCTTCTCTACCTGGCCAAATGCCAGAGTCAGGGTCACGTTGGCGTCTTCAAACTCAAGCCGGTGCAGACCAGGCAACAAAGCCGGCCAGGCCGCCAGCAATTTCCTGGCCAGCGGCAGAAACAAGGCGGGAAGCCCCGGCAACAATACCTTTGCCATATCCTCTTTTGAAAAAGGATGCGCCTCGAAGGATACGACATGCAGCCGCTTTGAACGCTGCGGGTCCGAGCGCCAGGCCTGCCAGAGGGCAAGAAAATTATGCCCCAGACCAAAACCCGTTTCGCATACGGTAAACGCAGCGCAACCCTGCCAGCGAGCCGGCAATTGATTACCCTTTAAAAATACGTGTCCGGCCTGCGCCAGAGCGCCCATCCGCGCATGATAAACGTCGCCGTAGCGTGTACTTATTGGCGTGCCGGCTTCATCGAAGGCCACGCCAGCCGCCACCAGGGGCTCAAAAGAAATTGCCATACTCCACACTTGAATCCAAGTCATGCCGCCCGGCCAAAGCCTATACAAGACGTCGCCCGGATTGTTGCGTAAACTAACACCTTCTCATCTATGCATTTTCCTGGATAGTATGTCTCAAACGCGCATCAACCTCAGCCAGTCCCTTAATGCTGCCGTCACTGCCGCGCACGCTGCCGCTGCAATTCTTCAATCCTACTCCCATGACCGTTCCTCGCTGGTTATCGATAAAAAAGCCCGAAACGATCTGGTTTCGCAGGCGGACCGGGAAGCAGAACGCGTCATTATCGACATACTGCAGGTGCAAACGCCCGAATTCGGCATTGTGGCGGAAGAGTCCGGCGGCAAAACGGCCGGCCAGGCCACGTGGTACATCGATCCCCTGGACGGCACCACCAATTTCCTGCACGGAATTCCGCAATACGCAGTGTCGATCGCCCTGATCGCGCATGCGGGAACCGTGCTTGAAGACCAGCCGCTGGCGCTCGACACACCGGTCATCGGAGTGGTTTACGATCCCAGCCGGGAAGAGGTTTTTACCGCCATGCACGGCGCAGGTTCGTGGCTAAACGGACACCGGATTACCTGCTCGCCCACGCGCGAACTGAGCGAATCCGTCGTGGGAACTGGGTTCCCCTTCCGCGACTTCTCGTTCTCGGACCAATACATGCCAACCCTGGATTACGCGATCAATCACACGCGCGGCGTACGCCGGCTCGGCGCGGCCGCGCTCGACCTGGCCTGGACCGCTTGCGGACGCTACGACGGCTACTGGGAAATGGGCCTGGCCTCCTGGGATGTCGCGGCCGGAACGGTGCTTGTCCGCGAAGCCGGGGGCATAGCCGAAGATATGCACCATATCGACCCGTGGCCTATCAAAGGCTATGTTTATGCAGGCAACCCCCACATAGCGCCGGCGATCGACGCCATGATTCAGCCCCACCTCAAGCCGCGCTAAACGAGCACACTGCGCGGCGCCGTCTAACGCCGTCGCGCAGTATCAATAATTTGATGATACGCGGCCAACGAGGTACAGTTTGTACCGGCAATACGACAGGACACACCCCTATCATGAAATTAGTCGAACCCATTGTTGCGTGGCAATCAGAGATCTCGGCCATCCGCCGCGATATTCACGCTCATCCCGAACTTGCCTACGAAGAAGTCCGCACGGCCGACATCGTCGCTCAAAAGCTCGAATCCTGGGGCATTCCGGTTCATCGCGGCATGGGCATTACAGGCGTGGTGGGCACCATACACGGCAAAACGCAAAATGGTCATGCCATCGGCTTGCGCGCCGATATGGATGCCCTGCCCATGCAAGAACTCAACACCTTTGATCACGCCAGCAAAAACGAAGGGAAAATGCATGCGTGCGGGCACGACGGCCATACCGCCATGCTACTGGCTGCGGCTCGCTATCTGGCCGAGCACCGTGATTTCGACGGCACCGTCCATGTTATTTTTCAACCTGCCGAAGAGGGCTTCAGCGGCGCCAAGAAAATGATCGACGACGGCCTCTTCACCCAATGCCCGATGGATGCGGTCTTCGGCATGCATAATTGGCCCGGCATGCCGGTGGGCACTTTCGGAGTCATTCCGGGTCCCATGATGGGGTCGAGCAACACATTCGAAATCACGCTTGAAGGCAAGGGCGCGCACGCGGCCATGCCGCATCTGGGCATTGACCCGGTCATGGCTGCCGTACAATTGGCGCAATCATTTCAGACCATCATCTCGCGCGACCTCGACCCGCTCGACCCGGCGGTGCTCAGCGTGACGCAAATCCACTCCGGATCGGCCGACAACGTTATTCCCAATTTCGCCACCATGCGCGGCACCGTGCGAACCTTTTCCGACCAGGCGCTCGATCTCATCGAAAAACGTATGGCCGAAATTACGCACCTGGGCAGCCAGGCCATGAACTGCAAGGCAGATTTCGTATTCCGCCGCAAATATCCGGCCACGGTCAACCATCCGGAACAAACTGCATTCTGCGCCCGGGTGCTCACAGCCATGGTCGGCGAACAAGGCGTAAATCAATCCATACGGCCTTCAATGGGTTCCGAGGACTTCGCGTTCATGCTCCAGGAAAAACCCGGCTGTTATGTCTGGATCGGCAACGGCGAGGGCGACCACCGCAACCCAGGCCATGGCCTCGGACCCTGCACGCTGCACAATGGCAGCTACGATTTCAATGATGATCTTATCCCGCTGGGCGCCAGCTATTGGGTCCAACTGGCTCAACGCTGGCTGGCCGATGCCGCGCATCAGTAAAACCCCAGGGGCCGCAAGGTCCAACGCACGACCGGAGCCACCACCTTGAGCACGACACCTCCTACCACCCTGCCGGTTCATCCGCGGCAAGCCATACTGCGCGTCGTTCCCATGCCCGCCGACGCCAATGTACACGGCGACGTATTCGGCGGCTGGATCATGTCGCAAGTGGATATTGCCGGCTCGATTCCCGCGGCGCGACGAGCAGCCGGACGGGTGGCGACAATTGCCGTCAACGCGTTTACGTTCAAGCAACCGGTTTTCGTCGGCGACCTGTTAAGCATTTATGCGGAAATCATCAAAGTTGGCACCACCTCGATCACGGTAGCCGTCGAGGTGTACGCCGAGCGCCAGCGGATGGAATTCGAAGTTGTAAAAGTAACCGAAGCCACCCTGACCTATGTGGCGACCGATGAGCAGCGCAGGCGCCGCCCTCTTCCACCCGTTTAAGCAAGCTTGCCGTGGCAATGCTTGTATTTTTTCCCGCTGCCGCAAGGGCACGGATCGTTGCGGCCAACCTTGGGCACGACATTGGCAACCGTCGCATTGAATTGCGCCACAGCATTGTCGATGCCCGGGTCTTCGCCACTTAGGGCCGCGTCGTAATCGGAATGATGATAGGTCACGTTTTCGAGATGTACCGGCGCGGCTTCGGCCTCGACCTGCTCGGCAGACTGAATCTTGACCGTCATCAGCACCTTGATGGTTTCATTGCGAACCCTATCAAGCATGGCTGAAAACAATTCAAACGCCTCGCGCTTGTATTCCTGTTTGGGATCCTTCTGCGCATAACCGCGCAGGTGTATTCCCTGGCGCAAATGATCGAGCGAGGACAAATGCCCGCGCCAATGCGTGTCGATAGCCTGCAGCAGCATGGATCGCTCGAATGGCGCCCAGTTCTCACGGCCCACGAGCTCGACCTTGGCCCCATACAGGCGCCGCGCCTCTGCAAGCACCCGATCGAGCAAATCGTCATTGTTTAGAGCGGTCTCTTTTTCGAGCATCTCTACCAGAGGTATCTCAATTTGCCACTCGGCTTCCAGAACAACCTGTAGCGCCGGCACGTCCCACTGCTCTTCCATGCTTTCTTCGGGCACATAGGCGCGAAACTGCTTGGTAATTTCGGCATCGAGCAAGTTGAGAATGGTTTCGGACACATCCACCGATTCCAGCACCTCGTTGCGTTGCGCGTACAGAACCTTGCGCTGGTCATTGGCAACGTCGTCGTACTCGAGCAATTGCTTGCGTATATCGAAGTTGCGCGCCTCGACCTTGCGTTGCGCCGACTCGATCGAACGCGAAACCATGCGCGCCTCGATAGGCTCGCCCTCGGGCAGGCGCAGGCGCTCCATAATGGATCGAACCCGGTCGCCCGCAAAAATCCGCATTAGTGAATCATCGAGCGATAGATAAAAACGCGAAGAACCCGGATCGCCCTGGCGTCCCGCACGGCCGCGCAACTGGTTATCGATGCGCCGCGACTCATGGCGCTCGGTGCCGATGATGCGCAACCCGCCAACCTGCTTGACACGTTCGCTCGCAGGCGCCCATTCGGATTTGATGGTTTCGACGCGCGCTGCCTTTTCACTCTCGCTCAAGTTGGGATCGGCGCGCAGAAGATCCACCTGCTTTTCAATGCTTCCGCCCAGCACAATATCGGTGCCGCGACCGGCCATATTGGTGGCGATGGTGATGTGCCCGGGCTTGCCCGCCTCGGCGACGATTTCGGCCTCGCGCGCATGCTGCTTGGCGTTCAAGACTTCATGGGGCATCTTGTCTTGCTTGAGCAAGCCCGACAAGAGCTCAGAGTTTTCGATGCTGGTCGTACCCACCAGCACGGGCTGGTCGCGCTTATGGCAGTCTTTGATGTCAGCGAGAATAGCCTGATACTTTTCCTTATCTGTCTTAAAGACCTGATCGTTCTGATCCTCGCGCACCATGGGGCGATTGGTGGGAATGATGACGGTTTCCAGACTATAGATTTCCTGAAACTCGTACGCCTCGGTATCGGCCGTTCCGGTCATGCCCGACAACTTGTCGTACATGCGAAAGTAGTTCTGGAAAGTAATTGAAGCGAGCGTTTGATTTTCGTTCTGGATCTTGACGCCTTCCTTGGCCTCCACGGCCTGATGCAGGCCATCGGACCAACGGCGTCCTACCATCAGGCGCCCGGTAAACTCGTCGACAATGACAACCTCATCTTCCTGAACCACGTATTGCTGATCCAGGAAAAACAAGTTATGCGCCCGCAACGCCACCATCAAATGGTGCATCAAAGTGATATTGCGCGCGTCGTACAAAGATTCGCCGTCTGGCAACAAGCCGATGCGAGCCAGAATCTCTTCAGCTTTTTCGTGTCCGGCTTCCGACAAGTAAACCTGCTGACCTTTTTCGTCTACCCAAAAATCCCCTTCGGGCTCGGGCTCCTGCGCCTTGGGCTCGGCAGCCATGCGCGTGAGCATCGGCGGCACCACATTCATGCGCACATAAAGCTCGGTATTGTCTTCGGCCTGCCCTGAAATAATCAGCGGCGTACGCGCCTCGTCGATCAGAATCGAATCGACCTCATCGACAATCGCGTAGGAAAGCGGGCGCTGGCGACGATCCTCGGCGCGAAACTCCATGTTGTCGCGCAGATAATCAAAGCCGTATTCGTTATTCGTGCCGTAAGTGATATCGGCCATATAGGCCGCTCTTTTCTCGTCGTTTTCCTGCTGCGGGACGACCACGCCAACCGTCATGCCCAAAAAGCTGTACAAACGCCCCATCCACTGGGCGTCGCGACGGGCCAGATAATCGTTGACCGTCACCACATGCACGCCGGATCCGGACAAGGCATTGAGATACACCGCCAGGGTGGCCATTAGTGTTTTACCTTCGCCCGTGCGCATCTCGGCAATCTTGCCGTTATGGAGAGCAATGGCGCCCAGCATTTGCACATCGAAGTGCCGCATGCCAAAGACCCGCTTGCTGGCCTCGCGCACCACAGCGAACGCTTCAGGCAGCAGGCTATCGAGTGAGGCTCCCGACTGAACGCGACCACGGAATTCATTCGTTTTGGCGGCCAGCTGCTCATCGGACAGAACCGCCACCTTGGGCTCCAGCACGTTGATTCGCGCCACCTGAGCGCGATACTGCTTAAGCAACCGATCGTTGCGACTACCAATGAGCTTTTTTAGCAGAGAAACCATTCTTTTACCGTCAATGCAGACCCAAGCACGCTCACGCGTGCAAAGCCCTTATGCATATTTTTATCAGGTTGGCGGAACAATCCGCAGGGAATAACAAGATAGTTTAACGCACCTGAGGCAGAACAGCTTGCACAGGGGCCGAGGCGCTGGCCACCAGGTGGCTGGACGCGGCTGGCCGGGCCAAAAACAACCTGGGGTCCAGCGGATGGCCCACCATACGCACCTCAAAATGCAGATGCGAGCCGGTCGAACGGCCGGTCGAGCCGACCCTGGCAATAAGCTGTCCCTTTTCAACCAGGTCGCCGGCCTGCACTTCCAGAACTGACGCGTGGGCATAACGCGTCACCAAACCATTGCCATGATTTATTTCGACCATCTTTCCATAGCCCGGATGAACTCCCGCCTGGGCCACCACTCCGCCCGAGGCCGCATAAATCGGGGCTCCGCTGGGCGCCGCAAAATCCAGCCCCTCATGCATGGCTCGGCGACCCGTCACCGGATTACGGCGCCAACCAAACGACGAGCTCAGGTAGGGGTAATTGACAGGCATCAGCGTAGGCAGGCGCGCCTGGGCGCCGGATCGCTTGGTCAGCACCAGATCAAGCATCGTCAACCCATCTTTCTGCCAGGCAAGTTGTTGCTCGATGAGATCGAGCTGTCGGCCCACCCCTTGCGCCGACACGTAATCGCGTCGACCCTCGCTGATATCGTCCATGACGGGTTCCGACTGATCAAGGCTGGCTTTGATCTCGGGGTCGGTATAGGACACGCCGGCCAATATGGCGACTCGTTTGCTGACTCCGCCCATGGCGATGAGTTCGGCCTGAAGATCGCCCACTTTGCTCGCAAGCAGCGTAACATTCTCACGAATATAGGCCGAATCGCGCCTGGCCTGGCTCTTGATGACGCCCGCCTGCGCCGCAGGGACGAAAGCTGATTGGCCAAAACGCGCCTGCCACCCCGCGCCAGCCATTGCGGCGACCACAAGCGCAGCCACCGCCAGGGCCGCCAAAATCGACATTCCAAGCGTTGTAGCGTTGGAGTCATTCAAGCGGCCATGCATAATGATAACTTTCACTCTGAAATCTCCTGAAAACACACTGCGCATGCCCCGTCCACCACGTCAACAGCCTCCAGACAAGTCCACGCCAGACAACCTTTGCGCCATCAATTGGCTCAGTGGCGACCAGCAAGGCGCCCATGTTTTAGCGACGGCGCGCATGCTGCTGTCAATCGAACATGCGGCGCAAAAAATATTGCCTCCCGCGTTGGCGCAGGTTTGCCGGGTAGCCCGTGTGGACCGTCAGCAGGTAACGCTGGCCGTTCCCAGTGCCGCTTATGCGGCCAGACTTCGACAGCTGGCCCCCCGAATTGCACAAGTGCTGACGCAAGGAGGATGGAACCTTAACGAAATTAGCGTCAAGGTTCAAGCCGGATTGTTACAAACCCGGACAAGCACAGCGCCCGTCAAAGACGTGACGCCGCTGGATGAACGCGCCTTGAGCGCGTTCGAAACCTTACAAAACAATTTGAAGCCAGGGCCGCTGGCAGATGCCATAAAGCGCCTGCTGGCCCATCATAGAAGCTGATGCCCTGCCGATCGAACGGGGCGCGATCAGGCCAGCTTCCACTCGTTGGTATAGGCCTTGGGCGCTGTGGCGTTGGATTCATAGGTAACCAGCTCCCAGGCATCTTGCCGGGCAAGCAAAGCACGCGCCAACTGATTATTGAGACTATGGCCCGATTTGCAGGCAACATAGCGGGCCACCAACGGCTTGCCGATCAAGTACAAATCGCCAATGGCATCGAGAATTTTATGCTTGACGAACTCGTCGTCGTAGCGCAATCCATCAGAGTTCAAGACGCGGAATTCGTCCATGACAATAGCATTGTCCAAGCTGCCGCCGCGCGCCAGGCCCGCAGCGCGCAAGGCCTCTACTTCATTCACAAAACCGAAGGTGCGAGCCCGCGAAATGGTTTTGACGTAAGAGTCCGTGGCAAAATCGACTTCGGCGAAGTTGGCCGTTGAGTCGATCGCCGGATGACGGAAATCAATTGCAAACGACAAAGCAAAGCCGTCGTAGGGCTCCAGACGAGCCCATTTCCGGTCCTGACCTTCGCCTTCGTGCACTTCGACGGTTTTCAATACCCGCATGAACTGCTTGATAGCGTCCTGCTCCTGAAGTCCGGCCGAACGCAGCAGATACACAAAGGTGCCTGCGCTACCGTCCATAATGGGCACTTCTTCCGCCGTCAGGTCAACATGCAGATTATCGATCCCCAACCCGGCCAAAGCCGACATCAGGTGCTCGACCGTGGACACCCGGACATCGCCCTGCTGCAACACCGACGCCATGCGCGTGTCGCCCACGCGACTGGCCTGGGCCGGGAGGTCGACCACCTCGGGCAGATCGACGCGATGGAACACAATGCCCGTATTAGGCTGCGCCGGGCGCAGCGTAATCTTGACTCGAAGCCCCGAGTGCAGGCCGACCCCCTTGGTACTGATGGATTTTTGTATCGTTCGCTGGCGTAGCATAATCAATAAATAACAGTCATGGTGCGTGGCAGTCCTGTGACTGCAAATCGACGCTATTGTAACCAGAATGGGTTTCGCTTCGTGAAATAGTTGTAATACGTCACTACCAAACTGGGCCTCAGGCGAATTTGCCTGGCATCAAAAAAGGACGACAGCGCATCCACCCCGGGGAAAGGGTAGATGCGCCGCTTGATCCGGGCGAGCCTGCGGCCCGCCCTAACCTATGTGAGGGCCCTGTCTTGGCTTTCAACGGCTTTATGGATGCCGTTTTTGGCTGTCAGGTTTTTTGGCAGCCACAAGGGCTGCCATACTACATTAACGCGCACAAAGGCTGCCATTACTACATTAGCGCGCACAAAGGCTGCCATTACTACATTAGCGCGCACAAAGGCTGGCATTACTACATTAGCGTGTAGCGGCACCCCTTGTGGGTGCCATCTTTTCACCTCGCTCAGTCGGCTTGCTTGCGCAAGAAAGCAGGAATATCGAAGTGATCCATGCCCGCAGTTTCCAGCGCCCGCACCTGCGTGGCCGCCGAGCCGCGTGGGTTGCGACGAATGACGGCCGGCACGTCCTGATCGCCATACGCTCCAAACAAAGGAGCGTCGTCAGTACCGGTACGACGCGCCTCGTTTGCGTTGGGCACGAGCTGCGGCCGTTGCGCCGCGCGACCCAGACCCGTAGCGACGACCGTCACCCGCAGATTCTCACCCATCGATTCATCGTAGGCCGTCCCGAAAATGACCGTAGCATCTTCGGCAGCATAACTGCGGATCGTATCCATGATTTCACGCGTTTCGCGCATTTTAAGAGTACGGCTGGCGGTAATATTGACGAGCATGCCACGCGCTCCATGCAAATCGACGCCCTCGAGCAAGGGGCATGCAATGGCGCGTTCAGCGGCCACGCGGGCGCGATCGGTACCAGCGGCAATGGACGTTCCCATCATCGCCTGGCCTTGTTCGCCCATAATGGTCTTGACGTCTTCAAAGTCGACATTCACATTGCCTTCGACGTTAATGATTTCGGCGATTCCGGCGCATGCATTGTGCAATACGTCATCGGCCGATTTGAAGCAGTCTTCCTGGGTAGCCTCTTCGTCCATCAATTCATACAGGTTCTCGTTAAGCACCACAATAAGTGAATGCACATGCTTGGTCAGTTCGGCAATGCCATCCTCGGCCATTTTCATGCGCTTGTTGCCCTCGAAGCAAAACGGTTTGGTCACCACGCCTACCGTCAAAATACCCAGCTCTTTGGCCACTTCGGCCACAACAGGGCCCGCGCCGGTACCCGTGCCGCCGCCCATGCCGGCAGTAATAAACACCATATTGGCGCCCGTCAGGGCCGCGCGAATTTCTTCCCGCGCCGTTTCGGCTGCCGCCCGCCCCTGATCAGGCTTGGCGCCTGCCCCAAGGCCGGTGCGGCCAAGACGGATCTGCACCGGCGCCTGACTGGTAACCAAGGCCTGCGCATCAGTATTGGCGCAAATAAAATCGACGCCGCTCACGCCGGAGCGGATCATGTGCGCAACGGCATTGCCGCCCGCACCACCCACCCCTACAACTTTGATAACGGTGCCATTGGCATTGCTGTCGAGCATTTCAAAATTCATCATGATTGACTCCCTCACATTTTCAGAAAACGATAAAAGCGTAATTACTTCCCCGATACCGCTGCTTCTTGCCGGAAATCGCTTCAAAGGAGATGCCAGCAACAGGGCTCGCACCAAATTTGAAACGCCTCCCGAAGACAGGGAAAAACTCCCCGACTCTCAAGGCCGATCAAGGCCTTAATTCATAAACCATTCCTTCATGCGCGACAAAAGGCTTTTGAAGTTACCCTTTTGTTGCGCTACCTTGCGGCCTCGCGCACGTTGCACGCGCGCCTCGGACAACAGGCCCATGGCGGTTGAAAAACGTGGGTTGTGCATGACATCGGCCAGGCTGCCCTGATAGTTGGGCACCCCGACACGCACCGGCTTCAAAAATACGTCTTCGGCCAGCTCGACGATTCCGGGCATCAGCGCGGTGCCGCCCGTCAGGACAACGCCCGAGGCGAGCAAGTCTTCATAGCCCGACTCACGCACTATTTGCTGCACAAACGTGAACAATTCTTCGACCCGAGGTTCGATGACTGCGCCCAACGCCTGGCGTTTGACCTGACGATTCGGGCGATCGCCCAGCCCCGGCACCTCGACAGTCTCCTCGGCATTGGCCAGAACCTGCTTGGCAATGCCGAAACGCAGCTTGATCTCTTCGGCATCGGGCGTTGGCGTGCGCAGCATGGCGGCGATGTCGCTGGTGATCTGATCCCCCGCAATGGGCACGACCGCCGTATGACGTATTGCGCCCCCGGTATAAATGGCGATATCCGTGGTGCCACCGCCGACATCGACCAGCACCACTCCCAGCTCCTTCTCGTCGGCGGTCAGACATGCCAGACTCGAAGCCAACGGCTGCAAAATCAGATCCTGAACCTCAAGGCCGCAGCGGCGCACGCACTTTACAATGTTCTGCGCCGCGCTGACCGCCCCCGTGACAATATGCACGCGAACCTCGAGACGCAGGCCACTCATGCCAATCGGCTCGCGGATATCTTCCTGCGAATCAACAATGAACTCTTGCGTCAGAACATGCAAAACCTGCTGATCGGTAGGAATGTTGACCGCCTTGGCCGTTTCAATAACCCGAGCCACATCGGCGGAAGTGACTTCCTTGTCTTTGACCGCAACCATGCCGCTGGAGTTGAAACTGGTGATGTGGCTGCCGGCGATGCCGGTATACACCTCGCGGATTTTGCAATCGGCCATCAGCTCGGCCTCTTCGAGCGCACGCTGAATTGAATTGACAGTCGATTCAATATTGACCACTACGCCCTTGCGCATACCCTGGGATTCATGCTGTCCCAAGCCGAGCACTTCGAAGCGACCTTCGGGCAATATTTCGGCCACCACCGCCACTACCTTGCTGGTGCCGATATCGAGTGCAACGATCAGATCCTTGATGTCACGGGTCATAGTTTTTTCTATTTAGAAGGGGTGTGGGAAACAGGAACCAACGTAATCGCAAATCCGTTGGGGTAGCGTAAATCAGCGCTGTGCAGCACACGTCCTTGCAGCCGCTGCGTCAGAACCGGCCAGGCGTTTACAAACCGCTCGATGCGCGCGGCGAAAGGCAGCGCGCCCGAACGACCGTGGGGGTCGGCTACATCGGCGGCCGGGTCGCGCCCCAAATTCAGCTGCACGCCATCGGAGAGCTCTACATCCCAGGCGTATCGAGGACTTAGCGTCACTTTGGTCACATGCAGATTGAGGGGCGCAAACCAGCGTGCCAGTTCGGCATAACGCTGAACCACCAACCGCTCGGACTGATCCGGGCCATAAAAATGAGGCAGATCGGAGTTGTCTGGCAGTTCACCCTGGTTGGCGGTAAACGCTTCGCCCCAGGTATTGATCATTTGATTTTCGTTCCACAATGCCAAAGGCTGCTGCTCTTCTATTTGCACGCGCAGCGTGTTGGGCCAAACGCGCCGGATCTGGGCGCGCCGCACCCAAGGCACGGTTTCAAGCAATTTGCGAGTATCGTTCAGATTCACGGTAAAGAAATTGCCGGTCAGCCGTCCGGCTATGGTCGCTCGCACACTGGCCGCCGAGACGTAACTCAGCGCGCCTGCCTGCACCGGCTCAATCTGAATTTGAGTAATCGCAAAGTAGGGGCGCTGCGCAACCCAGGCAACGAACGCCACGACCAAGGCCAGTACCGCCAGCAGAGCCAGCGAATTGGCGATGAAATTCGTAAGGCGGGCGTCATTGAACACGATTACGTCGCCTCCCGCTTCGTCGAACCATTGGGAGGCGCTTGAACTTTGCACGAAGCGCTGGCGAGAATCGCTACGCATAACTGGGCGTAACTCATTCCCGCCGCTTTCGCACCCATCGGCACCAGCGAATGGCTCGTCATGCCCGGCGACGTATTTATCTCAAGCAACCATGGCCGGTTATCCGCATCCAGCATGAAATCGGCGCGCCCCCAGCCCTCGCACCCCAGTGCCACAAAGGCCTGCTCGGAAAGCCCCATGATTTCCCGGCTTAGGGCGGGATCGAGCCTGGCGGGACAAATGTACTGAGTATCATTGGACACATACTTGTGCTCGTAATCGTAATTGCCCGCAGGCGCCACGATTTCGATCACGGGCAAGGCCCGCGCACTCTTGCCCTTGCCCAGAATGGCTACCGTCAGCTCACGTCCGCAGATGAACTGTTCGGCCAAAACATCGGCATCGTAGCTGGCAGCCTGACGATAAGCGGTGAGCATCTCTTCACGCCGGATCACCTTGGCCACTCCCAGCGTCGAGCCCTCATGCGGCGGCTTGATAATGAGCGGCAAGCCCAGATTGTCCACGGCGCCAGCCAGGTCGGACTCATCAGCCAGAACCGCGAACGCTGGAGTTGGCAGCTTCTGCGCGATCCAGACTCTCTTGGTCATGATCTTATCCATGGCCAGGCTGGATGCCAAAGGACCACTACCCGTATAGGGCAGGCGCATCAGCTCAAGTGCTCCTTGCAAGGTGCCGTCTTCGCCATAGCGCCCGTGCAGCGCTATGAAAACACGGTCAAAGCGCGCGTTCACGAGCGCAGCCAGATCCTGCCTGCCCGTATCGAACAAATACGCGTCGACGCCGGCACCCTTCAAGGCCGCATGCACGCCCTCGCCAGACATAAGCGACACCTCGCGTTCGGCCGAGCACCCTCCATACAAGACTCCGACGCGGCCAAAATCCTCATTCATGCCAGCTCCCCTATCTGCGCAGGCACCTTGGCGATAGACCCCGCCCCCATAACAATCACCACGTCATCACGCTGCACAAAAGTCAATATGGCTTGCGGCAGATCGGCGACATCTTCAATAAACAAAGGTTCGACCTTGCCGGCCACGCGTAAGGCGCGGCTCAGGGCACGTCCATCGGCGGCCACCAGGGGAGCTTCGCCGGCGGAATAGACATCCGTGAGCAACACGGCATCGGCGGAGCTTAAAACTTGCACGAAATCTTCAAAACAATCGCGTGTACGGGTATAGCGATGAGGCTGAAATGCCAGGACGATCCGGCGCCGCGGCCATGCACCTCGCGCCGCAGCCAGTGTGGCCGCCATCTCGGCCGGATGGTGTCCGTAGTCGTCAATTAACGTGAAAACGCCGCCGCCATGCTTATCGGAAACGGCAAAATCGCCCACCTGCGTAAAACGACGGCCCACCCCATTAAAGGCGGCGAGCGCCTGGGCAATCGCCAAATCTGGAACACTCAATTCGGTCGCCACAGCAATCGCCGCCAGTGCATTCAAGACGTTGTGCTGACCGGGCAAATTCAGAGCTATCGACAAGCTGGGCAGTACGCCTGTTGCCAGGCGGCGCTCCACGTCAAAGCGCATCTTCGTGCCATCGGCACGCACATGGGTAGCGCGCACCAGGGCATCGGCATTCGTGCCATACGTCGTGACAGGGCGGGAAACAAAGGGAATGATCTCGCGTACATTGGCATCGTCGCTGCACAACACCGCACTGCCGTAAAACGGCAGCTTGTGCGTAAATTCGATAAAGGCGCTTTTAAGACGGGCCACGTCATGGCCGTACGTATCCATGTGATCGGCGTCTATGTTCGTGATGATCGCCATCACCGGCAGCAAATTCAGGAACGAGGCATCGGACTCATCAGCCTCCACCACTATATATTCGCCCTGGCCCAGGCGAGCATTGGCGCCCGCCGAATTCAGGCGGCCGCCAATCACAAATGTCGGGTCCAGGTCGCCCGCCGCCAGCACGCTTGCCACCAGGCTGGTGGTCGTGGTCTTGCCATGCGTGCCCGCCACCGCAATGCCACGCTTCAGACGCATCAGTTCGGCCAGCATCAACGCGCGCGGCACTACCGGAACGTGGGTCGCGCGCGCGGCCAGCACCTCGGGATTATCGGCCGTTACCGCCGTCGACGTGACCAGCGCGCCCGCCCCCTGTATGTGCTGCGCCGCATGGCCAATACTCACCCGCGCGCCCAGGCTGACAAGCCTGCGCGTGACCGCCGATTCTTGCACATCGGAGCCGCTGATGGTGTACCCCAAATTCAGCAAAACCTCGGCAATCCCGCTCATCCCCGAACCGCCGATGCCGACAAAATGGATATGTTGAATTCTATGTTTCATGCCGGCATCTCCACTGCCTGTTCGCACGCATCGGCAATTTGTTGTGTCGCGTTCAGGCTGGCATGTTCGTGAGCATGCTGCGCTATCGAAGCGAGTTCATCGCGAGTGCGCGCTCGCAGCCACTGCGCCAGCCAATCGGCAGAAAATTCCTTCTGGTTTCTCAACCATGCTCCTTTGCAATCGCTCAGATAGCGCGCATTGGCCGTTTGATGATCATCAATCGCGTTAAGCAATGGCACAAACAAAGCGGCGACACCCACCGCCGCCACTTCGGCAACCGTCATGGCTCCCGCGCGGCATATCAGCAGATCGGCGTCAGCCAGGGACCCGGCCATATCGTCGATGAAAGCATGGCATTGGGCCGACACTCCCACTCGCTCATAGGCTGTGCGTACCTGGTTCAGATGCCGCTCTCCGGTCTGGTGCACCAGAACCGGACGCTCATCGACCGTCAGTTGCGCCAGCGCCAGGGGAATCACCGTATTCAAGGCCTGAGAGCCCAGGCTGCCACCCACCACCAGGAGCCGCAACGGACCCTGACGCGAACGGTATCGTTGCTCTGCTGCAGGCACTTCGGTGAGACGTTGCCTGACCGGATTACCCACCATAATGGCGTCGGGCAAGGCTCCGGGAAACCCCACCAGCACCTTGCTGGCGATTTTCGCCAACCAGCGGTTGGCCGTACCCGCGACGGCATTCTGCTCATGAATGACCAAAGGAATGCGGCGCAAGGCCGCCATCAGGCCGCCCGGAAACGCCACGTAACCTCCCATGCCCAGCACGACATCGGGGCGTATTTTTTTCATGCTGCCCAAGGCCTGCCAGCATGCGCTGGCCAATGTCACCGGAAGCTTAATCAACGCGACAATGCCTTTGCCTCGCACTCCGCCAAAATATAAAGGCTCAAGTCCAATGCCTTGCGCCGGAACCAGCCGGCCTTCCATATGCTGCGGATGGCCCAGCCACATTACTTGCCAGCCGCGACTCTTCATCTCTTGCGCTACCGCAAGCCCCGGCATTATGTGGCCGCCCGTACCCCCGGCCATGATAAGCAAAGTACGAGGTTTCATGTTCGCTTGCCTCGCATCATGTTGCGGTTTTCATGATCCACGCGCAACAGCAACGCCACTGCGCACAAGTTCATGACAATTCCGGACCCGCCATAACTGACCAGCGGCAAAGTCAGACCCTTGGTGGGCAAGAGGCCTACGCATACGCCAATGTTGATAAAGGTTTGGACGCCAAACCACAAAGCCACCCCTTGCGCCACAAGGCCGTTGAAGATCCGTTCCACCGCCATGGACTGGCGGCCGATATAGAAACCACGCCAGACCAGAAACACGAACAGTCCTATCAGGCACATCAGGCCGACAAACCCCAGCTCTTCACCAATCACCGCCACAATGAAATCAGTATGCGCTTCGGGTAAATAATGGAGCTTCTCGATGCTGGCGCCCAGGCCTACGCCTAACCATTGGCCGCGCCCCAGGGCAATGAGCGAATGCGACAACTGATAGGCACTGCCATAGGCATTGTCAGGGTTCCAGGGATCGAGATACGCAAACAGGCGCCCCCGGCGCCAGGGAGATATCCAGATCAGAGCCAGAAAGCTGCTGAACAAAATTCCCAGCAGGCTCGAAAACAACTTGCCATTGATGCCGCCCATAAACAAAATGCCCACTGCAATCGCCACGATCACCATGAAAGCGCCCAGATCGGGTTCAAGCAACAGCACAATACCTACTGCGGCCAAAGCGAACGACATAGGCAAAAAGCCTCGGAAGAAACTTTGCATATGTTCCTGTTTGCGCACGGTGTAATCAGCCGCGTACAACAGTATGGTTACCTTCATCAGCTCCGATGGCTGAAAATTCAAGGGTCCCAAGGGAAGCCAGCGGCGAGCGCCATTGACCTCGCGGCCGATGCCGGGCACCAGCACAATCAGCAAAAACACCAGACTGAGTAAAAACAGGGGCACGGCAAATTTCTGCCATACCTGCATGGGAACACTCAACACCATTGCCGAACACAGAAGTCCGGCGCAAATGAAGAGACCGTGGCGGCTGGCAAAATAGAACCGCCCATAGCTCTGATAGCGATGCCCATCGGCCAGCGCGATCGAGGCCGAATACACCATCAGCAGCCCAAACAACAATAAGGCAATGACCGTAATGACAATGGCCACATCAAAATTAGGCATGGTGGTGCGCCCTGAGCGCACGGTATTGGCCCCTGAAGCAAGACCCGAGAACACGCTCATGTCAGCTCTCCATGTGCCAGCGCCAGAGCCTGCACCGCCCGCGCAAACACTTGGGCGCGATGGCCATAATTCCGAAACATATCCATGCTCGCGCAAGCGGGTGACAGCAACACGGCATCGCCGGCCTGCGCCAGCTCCAGACCGCGCTCCACCGCCGCCTCCAGCGTATCGACCTGTTCAAGCGCAACGCCGCAGTCAGCCAACGTCTGGCCAATAGCGGGACCATCCTGGCCGATCAGCAACACAGCCCGGGCATGCTCTTGCACCATGGCAATTAAAGGTGAAAAGTCCTGCCCTTTTCCCAAGCCCCCCGCAATCAGCACAACTTTCTGGCCCAGACCCTCAAGCGCGGCTACCGTTGCGCCTACGTTGGTGCCCTTGCTATCTTCAACAAAATCCACGCCGGCTATGCTGCGCAGAAATTCAACCCGATGAGGCTCGCCGCGATAATCGCGCAGCGCTGGCAACAGCGTCGCCCATCCCAAACCCAGCACGCGCGCTAGCGCCAACGCTGCAAGCGCATTGAGCGCATTATGCGTGCCTCTTATCTGCAAGGCGTCTGTCGGCATCAGGCGGGTCGCACGGCCGGCCACTCGCGAAGGTTCGGCCTCGATCTTCCTGCGTTTTGGGCGCGTGGTCGGTTCATCAAAATCCATAGCGTCGGCCGCCGCCAGCCAACGCACATCGTGGCTGCTCTCCAAACCCATGTCGCCACACAAGATGGGCGCATCGCGACCGAAGGTGCGCACCGAAAGCGCCTTGATATCAGGAACCATCCCGACCACAAGCGAATCATCGCGATTGACTACCGCCACTTTCGCCATCGCCAGAAGACGGCCTTTAGCCGCCGCGTAAGCCGCCAAGGATCCGTGCCAGTCCAGATGATCCTGGCTCACATTGAGCACAGCTGCCGCATCGGGCGCCAGCGTACGGGTGGTTTCAAGTTGGAAGCTCGACAATTCAAGCACCCATACATCGGGCAATTTGCCGCTGGCGCACGCGTCGCGCAAGGCCGCCAATGCCGCCGGGCTGATGTTGCCCGCGGCACACGCGCTCAAGCCACCCGCTTCGCACAAGCGACGGGTCAGGGCAGTAACGGTTGTTTTTCCATTGGTGCCGGTAATGGCCAATACCTTGGGCTGATAGCCCTGGGGCGCCATATCGGATAGTGCGCGAGCAAACAATTCAATCTCGCCGATTATCTCAATCTGGTGGGCCGACGCCATGGCCAGAAAGGACCGCACTGGCTCATTGATCGGCGAAAGCCCTGGACTGATGACGATGCTTTGCACGTCGATTAAGGCCTCTTCATTCAGGCTGTCCGGGCCAAAGCGACAATCGACCTCCAGGTCGCCCAGTTCGGCGTGCAGTGCATCCCAGATGCCGGGCTGCTTGCGGGTATCAAGAATGCGTAAACGAGCGCCATGCTCCACGCACCATAGGGCGGCGGCCATACCGGTTTCACCCAGGCCCAGAATCAGGATGAGAGAGCCAGCACGAATTGAAGGGAAAGACATTGTATTCATCGTAATTTCAGTGTTGCCAAACCGAGAAGCACCAACATCATGCTGATTATCCAGAAGCGCACCACCACCTGCGTTTCCTTCCAGCCGCCCACCTCGAAATGATGATGCAGGGGCGCCATGCGCAAAATACGCCGCCCCTGCCCATAACGCTTCTTGGTGTATTTGAAATACGCCACCTGAAGCATGACCGAGAGCGTTTCGGCGACAAACACGCCACCCATGATGAACAGGACAATTTCCTGGCGTACGATAACGGCGATTGTGCCCAGCGCGCCGCCCAGTGCCAACGCCCCCACGTCACCCATGAAGACCTGGGCCGGATAGGCGTTGAACCATAAAAATGCAAGGCCGGCGCCGGCGATGGCCGCGCACAGAACCATAAGCTCGGACGCGCCGGGGATGTAGGGAAACAGCAAATACCTGGAATAGTCGATCCGCCCCTCGACGTAGGCAAAAATTCCCAGCGCACTACCCACCATGACGGTGGGCATAATGGCCAGGCCATCCAAGCCATCGGTCAGGTTGACGGCATTGCTCGCACCTACAATCACGCACCACGTGAGCGCCACAAAACCGAACACGCCCAAAGGGTAGCTGACGCTTTTGAAAAATGGCACGATCAAGTCGGCGCGAGTGGGCAACGCCATGCTAAAGCCGCTTACCACCCAATCGCGAAACAAGGGCCACAGGTCGGCGTTGGCTGGGGCGGCAACGGCGAACGCGAGGTAAACCGCCGCAACGATGCCGATCAGCGCTTGCCAAAAGAATTTTTTGCGCGCCGACATGCCTTCGGGATCGTGTTTCACGACCTTCTTGTAATCATCCGCCCAGCCAATTGCGCCAAAACCGAAGGTCACCAGCAGCACTACCCACACAAAGCGGTTAGTCCAGTCAGCCCACAGCAACGTGCTTACCGCAATTGAAATCAGTATGAGAACCCCGCCCATAGTCGGCGTGCCGGTTTTTTTCAAATGAGATTCGGGCCCATAACTGCGCACCGCCTGACCAATTTTCATTTCGGTCAGTTTACGTATGACCCAGGGACCGGCCACCAGTCCGATAATCAGCGCCGTACCGCAGGCCAGGACGGCGCGAAACGTAATGTATTCAAATACGCCGAAAGCGCGGATATGAGCGTCGGATAGCCAGCGGGCTATTTCAAGTAGCATGGTGCGCTCCCTCTTCTTGTTGTTGTGCGAGCTGCGTCTGTAGCGCCTGTACGACTCTTTCCATGCGGGTGCTGCGCGAGCCTTTTACCAAAACATTCGCCGGAAGAAGCGTGCCCAAATGAACGACCAGCGCATCAATCGTGCCAAAGACGCTGGCGCGGCTGCCAAAGGCCCGGGCCGAGCTTTGAGCCGCAGGGCCAAAGGCGAGCAGATCATCGATAGCCCGTTCTTGTGCGTAAGCGCCCACCTCGGCATGCATGGCCGGACCGTTGGCACCCACCTCTGCCATATCGCCCAGAACTAGTATTTTGCGGCCCGGCAGCGCAGCCAGCACATCAATGGCGGCGCGCACAGAATCCGGATTAGCGTTATACGAATCGTCGATCAGCTGGTGCCCATCCGCTAAAGAATACGATCGCATACGACCCGCAACCGGGTTGAACGCCGCCAAACCCTGCACGATCGCGTCAATCGGGGCTCCGGCCGCACTCGCACACGCGGCGGCGGCCAAGGCATTGCGCAAGTTATGCACGCCGGGGGCTGCAAGCGTGACCGCCGCAACCCCGGCTGGCGTATGCAGTTGACATTGCGTGCCGCGATGCTGCACATGAATCTGGTCGGCATACACATCAAAATGAGAATCGAAGCCAAACAGCACGATCCGGCGCGAACCCGATAATTCGACCCACACCTGCGTGTAGGCATCATCGCCTGGGAACACCGCTATGCCGTCAGCCGGCAAAGCGCTTAGCACCGCGCCGTTTTCAACGGCCACTGCATGCACCGAATGCATGAACTCCTGATGTTCGCGTTGGGCATTGTTAACCAGCCCAACCGTGGCCTGGGCCATTTCGGCCAGCCCGGCAATCTCTCCGGGATGGTTCATTCCCAGCTCGAACACTGCCGCGCGATGGTCGGCGCACATGCGCAGCAAGGTGAGAGGCACGCCAATATCATTGTTCAGATTGCCCTCGGTGGCCAGGGCGGCCCCAACGCCCACCCATGCCCGCAAGATCGAAGCCACCATTTCTTTGGTGGTTGTTTTGCCGTTGCTTCCGGTCACGGCAATCGTCGGCAACTGAAAGCGCCGGCGCCACACCGTACCGATCTTGATCAGGGCGACACGCGTATCGCCCAATTCAAACTGAGGCAAAGAGATATCAGGGTCGCGATGCGAAACCACAGCCGCGCATGCGCCAGCCGACAATGCCTGACCCAAATGTTGCTGGCCGTCAAAAAACTCGCCCTTGATCGCAACGAACACTTGGCCTGCGGCGATGCGGCGCGAGTCGGTCGACAGGGTCAGGCCACGCAGCCAACACAGCGCAAAGCGGGCCCACTCGCGATCATCGAAGGGCCTGCGTACGCCGCTGGCTTCCTGATAGGTTTCATGGCCTTTACCAGCCAGCAGAACCACATCATTGGCATTTGCGCCCCATATTGCGGCAAGAATCGCGTGAGCGCGATCCAGTTCTACCCGCGGCCGAGCCGCCATGCCGGCCATTATTTGATCAACGATGGCCTGTGGATCTTCTGCGCGTGGATTATCGCTGGTGAGGATGACCAGGTCGGCCTGCTCGCCAGCAATCCGGCCCATGATAGGGCGCTTGCCGGTATCGCGGCCGCCGCCGCAGCCAAATACGCAAACCAGACGGCCGCCCCGGGCATTGGCAACTTCACGCAAAGCTTGCAGCGCACGAGCCAAAGCATCGGGAGTGTGCGCGTAATCCACCACGACCATAGGGGTCGCCACCGACGCATCGCCCACGAGGTACGGCTCGACGATTTGCAGACGGCCTTCAACTGGGTGCAGTTCAGCCAGCGCACGCGCAATTCGAACCAGGCTCCAGCCTAATTCACGCAACACGCCAGCGACCAGCAACAAATTGGAAATATTGTGTTCACCCACCAACCGGGTCACGATCTGGGCTGCACCGTCAGGCGTAATTAAATTGAATATCAGGCCATACGTGCCGGTTTGAATGTTCTGAGCCCGCAAACCCGCAGCACCATCGTGTCCCAACGAGTACCCCAGCCATTTAAGCTCCGGGTGCAACGCGCCTAGCTCGACTCCCGCGGGGTCGTCAAGATTGATGACAGCGGCTCGCAGGCCTTGCCAATCGAACAGCGCAAATTTTGCAGCCTTGTAATTGGCCAGGGTCTTGTGGTAATCAAGATGATCGCGCGTCAGGTTGGTGAACCCGGCAATTTCGACGCAAACCTGCTCCAGGCGTCCTTGCTCGATGCCTATCGATGAGGCCTCCAGCGCGACCACTTTGCCGCCCACATCACGAATCGCCGCCAGGCTGCGATGCATGGTCAATACATCCGGCGTAGTGAGCGCACCACCCAGATTCGACCCATCGGGGAGCCTCACGCCCAGCGTGCCAACGGAGCCGCAAGAAACCCCTTGCGCGTTAAGCGCCGCCGCGATCCACTGGACTACCGTGGTCTTGCCGTTGGTCCCGGTTACGGCAACCACAGACAGCGCGCGCGAAGGCTCGCCATACCAGGCGTTCGCGACGCTGCCCAGCAAGACATGCAGGTTCTCCACTTCAAGCACTGGAACCGTGGCGGCGGACGTTGCTGGCGCGGCACTGCCTGACTGCATGACGATCGCCGCCGCACCGCGCCCGATCGCATCCTGCATATATAAACGTCCATCACCCGCCAGGCCTGGGCAGGCAAAAAACACGTCTCCCGCCATGATCTGGCGAGAGTCCAGGCAAAGGTGCGCCTCGCGTGCAACCCGCTCGTGCAACCAGGCGATTAGGTGCGAAACTCTATTCATCGTCGCTGCTTCTCACGAGGACCTTCGGCCACCAACGAAGTCACTGGCGCGTCGGGCGGAACCCCCAGGCGACGCAGGGTGCTTTCCATCACACTCGAAAACACGGGGCCGGCAACGACGCTGCCATAATAGCCGCCAACATGCGGTTCATCGATCGAGACGGCCACAACGACACGAGGGTTGGACACTGGTCCAAACCCGACGAACGACCCCCGATACTGAGTCCTGCTGTAACGGCCGTTGACGATCTGACGCGCCGTTCCGCTCTTGCCGGCCACACGGTATCCTGGAACCTTTTGTCTGGCACCCTCGGGGCCGGCGGCCGCTTCCAGCATCGCCCTGATCTGGCCCGCAATGGCCGGAGGGAAAATCTGCACACTGGTCGCCTTGCCCTCGCGCTTTAACAGCGTGAGTGAAACCATGTCGCCGTTGCGAGCAAATACCGTGTACGCGTGGGCAATTTGCAGCAGGGAAACGGACAGGCCATACCCATAGGCCATGGTGGCGCGCTCAATCGGACGCCAGCGCTCCCACGGTCGTAGGCGTCCAGAAGCCACGCCCGGAAAATTGGCCCGTGGCGCACGGCCGAAACCCAGCGCGGTGAAATTATTCCACATCT